>CAZELN010000051.1:0-1758 GCA_964513275.1 uncultured Gammaproteobacteria bacterium | reverse complement strand
CGTACTGGGTTGTGGAACAATCAGGTGTTGAATCGTTCCTACGTGAGACACTTGCAAAGATGAATTTCAACCAGTCTGAGATTGCTGACTTCATCGAATTTTGGCTGCCACGCATGCAGAGCGAACCGTTCTACAAGATCGGATTTCATGGAACAAACGTGATGAACGAACTTGCTCCGCTCTCACTCTCCGTACAACCGGATCATACGTTCCGCATTCTTATGGACTATGAGGGACTCGACGTCTGGCAACCATCCAAGCCACCTACTCGCTTGCCCCGCGCGAATCGCGATGGCTTCGAGGTCATGGAGTGGGGAGGAGTGCTGAGATAAAAATAAAACACTCGGGCCTAGGCTCGAGTGTTTTTACATCTGAGTGTGAGAGTGCTGTTTCAGGCTTGCAATGTTACTTCATCCTGTTCATCTACTTCTCTCTTGTGCGGCTGGTCTCAGACGTTTCTCGGATATGAACGTTATGCTCTAACGGGTCATCACGATTTCACCCTGACAAGCAGGGTTACTGCACAAGATGGAAGGATATCAGAGTTTGCGGATTGCGTCAAGGCCAGAATAGACAAATAGGTGTTTTGGTGGTCTTTTAGTCTATTACATACCAAGATTTCGCCGTCGCCAGTCAATGATTTCGGCGGTTGCGATCGCAGCTTCTACACCTTTGTTAAAGGCATCATCCTGACTACGAGCTTCAAGCTGCTTGATGTCTGTTACTGGTAGAACTTCCATAATAATCGGCACGCTTTCTTCCAGCATGACTTTATTGAACCCATCGGCACACATGTTCATGATCATGTCGAAGTGTTTTGTTTCGCCTTGCATGATGGCACCAAAGCAGATGATGGCATCGTATTTTTCTTTACGCATGAGACTTTGGGCGGCGAGCGGAAGCTCAAGCGAGCCGGGAAGGATATGGACTTCCGGTTTGGGACAATCTGCCACGACGAGAAGGTCAACGGTTTTTTGAACCATTCTATCGATTGGCTCGCGATACCACTTTGCCTGGAGAATCGCGACTTTTGCGCCAGGGATCTTGTTGGACTTGCATGTGGTCAGAATTTACCACAAAAGTTTCTCATTGACACGGCTACCCTTTTGGCTAAAATGCCTCCATTATGGAAAACCACCTCAAGCGCGTCCTTAATCTTGTTCGGAAAATAGGCGATACAATGGTTGTCGTGGATAAAGATGGTAGCGATTCTTTTGTTGTCATGGACTTGGATCGGTATGAGATGCTGTTGGATGCCCAGGATGGGTTTGAGGATGATGTCGAGGAGAGTCGATTTCAGCCAGAACTAGAGGTAAAATCAGAGATGGGAGCGAATATTTGGGATGTGATGCAGGAAGCGGGGGATGAGGGCGAAACTTGGGATATTGATCAGCTAAACGAGGAAGAATTTGCTGACCTGGAAAAACAATACCAAGCATTTGCTAGAGGGCATGTTCAGGAAGCGGTTGAACAGGAGGCTCGAAAACCCAAGAATCAGGAGGAGGTACCGGCTGTAGAAGATACTCCAAAAAATTCAGATGAGGACGAATACGGAGAAGAACAGTTTTATCTCGAACCAGTAGAGTAAAAATCGCTGAGTTGAGGAATAAACAGGTTCATCCCCAGCTTGTTTATAAGTGGCAGGTGAAAGACTTGCGCATTCTGGAACCCTCTGTTATACTGCCGCTCGTCTTGGAAATCTCAAAATTTCCATTAAAAACGTAACTTATTTTTTGGGTATATTGCCCAGTACTTCAA
>CAZELN010000050.1:0-1926 GCA_964513275.1 uncultured Gammaproteobacteria bacterium | reverse complement strand
ATGCTACTTAAAGAATGAAATTAGCAATAATAATCCCTGCCTACAATGAAGAAACGACGATTGCCGACGTGCTTTCACGCACCCGTCCGTTTGTGGACGGCATGATTGTGGTTGATGACGGGAGTTCGGATCGTACAGCGCAGAGCGCTCGCGTGCAGGGGGCAATCGTGGTCAGCCATGTCGTGAACCGAGGATTGGGAGCGGCGATTGGCACGGGATTTGAAGCCGCAAAGAGGTTAGGGGCGGACGTGGTTGTGACACTGGACGCGGACGGACAGCATGACCCGGCCGAAATCAAAAAGTTTGTCGAGGCGATTGAGAAGGGGGCGGATGTAGTGATTGGTTCGCGAATGCTCACCGGGTTCGTGGGTGTGCCTCTCCATCGTCGAATCGCCCAGATCGCCGGAAATCTCGCAACGTTTTTCTTGTTTGGTGCCTGGGTCACAGACAGCCAATCTGGTTTCCGTGCATTCACCCGATACGCGCTTTCAAAGATCCAGATTCAGACCAATCGCATGGAAGTGTCCTCGGAGCTCATCGCAGAGGCCAAGCGCAACAAGTTGACCATCGTCGAGATCCCCATCAAGGCCATCTACACGGATTACTCGCTTTCCAAAGGCCAGAGTTTCTTCGTTGGTCTTAAAACCCTCTTAAAGCTTGTTGTTCGTCGACTCACTCGGTAACTATGTCGATCATTCAGATTCTGATTATTGTCTTTGCCTTGTTCGCGGTTACACGTACCGTTCTGCAATTTACAAATGGGGCTGTCACCAGACGCTGGCTCCTTTTTTGGATTCTTTTTTGGATGGTGGCTGGAATCGTCGCTGCTCTCCCGCAGACAGCCGATGCAGTAGCGCGTGTGGTTGGGGTTGGGCGCGGTGCTGATGCCGTGATCTATGTTTCCTTGGTCGTGATTTTTTATTTGATCTTCCGTCTGTATGTGAAGATCGAGCAGGTGGAAAGCGAGATTACACGACTTGTGCGGAAGTTAGCGATAGATGAATTAGATAATACGAAAAAATGAATAGTATGCAGGAACATTTTTGCAAAGTCTGTGGAGGTGATCATTCAACAGGTTTTTGTACAACCCCAGAAGGGAAGAAACAAACGGAGAAGAGGATGATTGAACAAGCTCAAACCCGTGTGGGAAAGATTCTTCTGGATCGAGGGATTCTAACCTCCGAGGAATTAGGGAGCCTTTCCTCTGATCGTCTGGATGAGATTCTTGTGCGTTCGGGTCATGAATTAGAGAGCCTTCCTGAAGAGATCCCAGAAGAAGCAAGAAAGTGGATGTGGTGCTGGTGTTTAAGTCTGGCTTCAAGCTTGACCCATCGACTCAGGAGGGAGAGCGATTACTTTTTCATCTACGCGATTTTACTGACACACATCAGACAAATTCTGGAATACCCGTTGAACTTGATGAATTTTTCGCGGAGGATACTCTTGTAGATAAGCTTGCCTCTACAGATCCAGATCCAAATATTGCCGCTGAAAAATTTCTCGCATCATCGATCTAATTAACAAACATATGAGCTCTAGAACAAGATACGTTATCGGCAGCGCCGTTTTTTTGCTTGTTGTAGGTCTTCTTGTCGTCTTTCTGTTTCGGGAGGGACAAACAATGACACAAGATCAAACCGTGACACAAAACGAAACGGCCGTGTCGTCAAGTGACAGCATGGTTAATTTCATAAAAAAGGTTGAAGTGACACCAGATGAAACGTATACGTATGGCGCGTTTTGCCGTGTTAATTATGTGGAGGAAACGGATGATTTTTTCGTGAGTTTCGGGGGAAGCACGTCGCTTGTACCGTTTGATCCAGAAAAAATAGCCAACCGTGCCGGCGGCGCAGAAGGCGGGAATGGCTACTCTTATAAGCAGTACACGAGTTCGTTTGAATATACAGGAGAGAACGGCGTGCTCAG
>CAZELN010000049.1:0-2071 GCA_964513275.1 uncultured Gammaproteobacteria bacterium | reverse complement strand
ATCCGATAGAAACCCCACTTCTATCGTTATGTCCCCAGTTGCTGCACAAACTGCCGTATTTTCGCTAACCCATGTCGTGACGCGTCGTGTCAGTATTGGAGCATGGATTGCCAATCATACCGTTGCCTTAAATATCGCATCCTTGGTCGTGGTCGGCCTCTTGGTTGCCACGTATATTTTCCAGGTGAACGCATCGATCTCGCAAGGCTACCAGATCCGCGAGCTCGAGACGCAATTGAATGGACTCAGCCTCATGAACCAGAACCTTGAACTTGAGACGCGCAAAAGCCAGTCGCTCGATCATGTCGCGAAGTCCGTAAAGATGCTTGGTTTCGTCGAGGCTGAAATGCCAAATTACATTTCCGGCTCCGAACCTGCCTTCGCTATGGCGGAATAGTTTCTCGCAATTACGTTTGTTCGTCCAAGTACGGAGCTAAGCTCCGTACTTTTAGCTAACGTTAGCCCAGAATCCGGAGCTTAGCTCCGGATTTTCTGGAAAGTTTCGTCCGCAGGTTATGAGTGTGGGCATGAGCGTTGGTGTGTTATCATCAATCCAATGTAGATCTCGTAGGCATTCCTGAACAGGAAACATTTTTTCGAGCTCACGACAAAGTCGCTTCCATGATGAAGTATTTTCCATCGTCAACGACGTTTATCGGCTTGAGACTCGAGGCGAGCGATCGCATCGTTTTCATCGAAGGCCACCATCGTGCCACGGCTGTTGCGCTTGCCGCTCTCGACGGAAAGACGATCAACTTCGGTGGCCCGGTCTTCATCGCGCTAGCAACACTCAAAGCTGACGAGGCACAACTTCTTGACGAAGTCCTCGCTCGCGGAACCTCGAAGGACCCACAACTGACGTACAAATCAGCATCCGAGTTCATCGCTCACTCTTGACGTGTTATACTGAGATCAATCTAGGAGGATATGTTTCAAACGGCTCTCTTTGACCCCGACACAGTCGTGAATGCGGTCAACAACGTGAACTGGCTCGAACCCACCTGGGATCTTTTTATTATTCTCTTTTTTGTCGTCGCCTCCCTGATTTACGGTGTCTCCCTTGGACGTGATCGTATCATCGTGATTTTGGTCTCAATCTACATGGCGTTGGCGATTGTTAACTACATGCCGTTTTTGACGGGGGTGAGTAGCGCAGGCGTATCGCTCAATGATACGTTTGCTTTACGCGTGTCGGTTTTTCTTGGAGTTTTCATTTTGCTTTTTTTCTTTCTTTCACACTCTGCCCTTATCAAGACGTTTGGTCATGGGGGAGGGAAGCAGGGAAAATTTTGGCAAGTCATGATTTATTCATTTTTGCATGTTGGATTGCTTATCAGTGTGACGCTTTCATTTTTTCCTGCTGATCTGGCAAACGTGCTTTCGCCGTTGAGCCAAGCGTTATTTATCAGTGACATTGCTCGTGCGGCGTGGGTGACGATTCCTGTTATCGCCATGGCGATGTTTAGTGGAGGAGACAAAGAGGTTTGAATATTGTAACCTTGCGGGCGTGACTTGTGTAACGTAGATTGCGCATGGATAAGCACGCGTTTGAACAATTTTATAAAACGAACATAGATCGTATCTTTCGATACGTTTTTTTTCGTGTTGGACGCAATGTGGCCGTGACAGAAGATTTAGTGTCTGAAATTTTCATGAAGGCACTGAAGAATTTCCACACGTTTGATCCTGCGATTTCTCAGTCTGCGTGGATTTATCGTATTGCGCATAATCATTTGGCGAATTACTTCCGAGACCAAAAGAGAGATGTGGATCTCGAAGACGTCAGTTTTACGCTCGCGGGCGAAGACGGTCGCAAGACATTTGAGGCTCGGGAAGAGGAGATGAAACTATACGAAGCCCTAGATGCCCTGACCTCGGAGGATCGAAAACTCGTAACGATGAAGTATTTGGAAGGGTACTCGTATAAAGAGATGGCGGATCTGGTTCAGAAAAAATCTGACGCCCTCAAAGTTGCCACGCATCGTGCCATGAAGAAGTTGAAAGTATGTTTTTCCTCAAACGACAATTAAAAAAGGTCTCACGGTCGCAACACCCGTAAGCCGCGTTTCGA
>CAZELN010000048.1:0-2502 GCA_964513275.1 uncultured Gammaproteobacteria bacterium | reverse complement strand
CCCCTAGGGTCGCGTGGGTCGTAAGGGTCATAAGCTATAAAATCATAGCATATATTGACGAAACAAAAAACCTCGTCGCGTGGACAAGGTTTTTTGGTTGCGGGGACCGGATTTGAACCGGTGACCTCTTGGTTATGAGCCAAGCGAGCTGCCAGGCTGCTCTACCCCGCGAGCGATAGGATAGAGGAGATATGAGAGAAAGTCAAGAAACATGGGAACAAAAAAGATCGTCTTACGACAATCTTTTTTGGTAGCTGGGGTGGGAGTTGAACCCACGACCTCGGGCTTATGAGTCCCACGCTCTAACCAACTGAGCTACCCAGCCATGTAAAACATTCTTAAAAAAGAATGTTTTTGGTGGCCAGAGAGGGAATCGAACCCTCACATGGTTGCCCATACGGGATTTTGAGTCCCGCGCGTCTACCAATTCCGCCATCCGGCCATAGTGACGCAAGAATAACAAAAACATCCTTGGCTGTCCAGCATTCAATACTCGAATTATTCCTCCTTCATCCCTGCGAATCCGCCCAAAATGGCACCTACGAGAGTTCCAAGACCCATACCCAAGAATGGGGCAATCACCTGCGGGCCTTCCTTGAACATATCCGGCTCGATGATGATCGAGATATATTTTATGACGACTCCCAAAATGAGACCCGCAATGAGACCAGCGACGGCGCCGCCTATCGCATCGCGAAGCATGTTAAGGAACGGGCTAAATTTTTTTGCCATATAGTTTATTCTATCAGATTTTAGGTGATTTATTGACTTTTTTTCAAAAGTGTTCTATTTTACATTCCTCGTGTGAGAAAGCTTGTCACGGTTTTTCAGCGAGATGGAGTGAAGATGACTTGGAAAGATTGGATAGGTACCTACAATAGCCCGTACGAGCTTCCTCCGAACCTCGAGAGGATACTCGCCGTCGTCGATCCCGACAGGATCGAGCTGACAGCCTTCGACCAGGCACGTTTCGCGGTGATCCTGCAGGACATGCTCCGACGCGCTGCTAGGTCAGTGATGGAGTTCGGTCCGCCCGCCTACCACAACGGCCAGCACTTCGTCGAGGTGGTGGAGAACGTCCTTTTGCTTCTGCATGCTCGGGTGGATCCCGTGCCAG
Source organism: uncultured Gammaproteobacteria bacterium (assembly GCA_964513275.1). GTDB lineage: Bacteria > Patescibacteriota > Patescibacteriia > UBA9934 > GWF2-40-263 > UBA12478. The sequence goes on along the minus strand of CAZELN010000048.1, from coordinate 1,385 downwards.
AGGCCGTGCGACAAGCTCTCGTGTTCGCCGCGGCTGGGCATGACTTCGCTCACCCAGGCGCGACCTACCGCAAGGATGCCGTGAACGGCAGACCCTTGCCGGAGCTCGGCGACGAGATGGCGACAGAGGAAGTGAGCGCGCGGATCGTCGATGATCTCGCCCACGAGTACGCGTTCAACCCCGCGGCACGTTTGTTCATCTTCCGCGCGATCGGGGCGACCACCTTCGGCAACCCGGCCATCGGGCCGCAGTCGCCGTTGGAGAGAATCCTCGCGTGTGCGGACGTCGCGCCAAACGATCCATTCCTCGTCTGGTACAAGAAGGGAGTGGACGTGACGTTCCACGAGTGTCCGGCCAAACCCGCGCCGACCACGTTTTCGGGATGGTTGAAGAACCGCCTGGGCTTCATCGACTACTACCTGGTAAATTTCTTCGACGAGGGGAAACTGCAGTATTACACCCAGGAGGCGTTTGCACTCGGCTGGGGAATGACCCTTCTGAGCTACAAGATAACGCTCATGAGCGTTGAGGGGGGACAGGATCCGATGCTTGCGGCCATGCTCAAGTCCATGCTGCCGGCCGACCGCGTCGATCTGAGCGCTTAGTTCCACGACCGACCTCCACCTGGGTCGGTTTTCCTTTTTTCTATCCGCTCGTTCAGGTATACTACGTTTCGTTATGGCGCATATCATTTCCGTAGTTAATCAGAAAGGAGGTGTAGGAAAGACAACGACGGCTCTGAATTTGGCCGCGTTTTTAGCGTCCGCAGGGAAGTTCATTTTGCTCGTAGATCTTGATCCACAAGCTAACGCGACTTCGGGTTTGGGGATCGATCACAAGATGTTGTCAGCGGGTGTGTATGAGGGACTTGTCGGTTCACATTCAGTTCGGAATCTCATCCATACGACTGCACACGAAGGGTTAAGTATTTTACCTGCGACCCAAGCCCTTGCGGGAGCAAGTGTTGAACTGGTGAACGCGCAAGAACGCGAGCACTTTCTGCGCAAGGCGCTCTTAGAAGTCCGCAACGACTACGATTACATCTTCATCGACAACCCGCCGAGCCTTGGCATGCTTACCATCAACGGGCTTGTCGCGGCTGACTCGGTTCTTATTCCTGTTCAAGCCGAGTATTTTGCTCTTGAAGGACTCTCGCAACTGCTCAATACCGTGAACTTGGTGCGCGATAACATCAAGCCAGATTTGGACGTCATGGGGGCTGTGATAACGATGTACGACGGTCGCACACGACTTTCAAAAGAAGTGTTGGAAGAGTTGTATCGCTATTTTCCAGACAAGATTTTTCGATCTGTTATTCCACGTTCAATCCGTCTCGCTGAAGCTCCAAGTTTTGGAAAAACGATTTTGGGTTACGACGCTGCTTC
>CAZELN010000047.1:0-2522 GCA_964513275.1 uncultured Gammaproteobacteria bacterium | reverse complement strand
GTTGTGTCCTTTTCACTCGGAGAAGTCGCCTTCTTTTCATGTTTCTCAAGATCGGCAGAATTGGCATTGTTTTGGCTGCAGTGAGGGAGGTGACTGTTTTAGTTTTGTCATGAAGATGGAAGGGATGACGTTTCCTGAGGCGCTCATGCATCTTGGGAAGAAGGTGGGCGTTGAAGTCCGTCGACTGCCAACAGCTGAAACAAACACACGCTCCCGCATGTTGCAGGTGAATGACCTGGCACAGAAATTTTATCGAAAAGTTCTCACGGATTCTCCCAAAGCCGCGACGGCTCGTGTCTATGTGGAGACACGACAGATTCCACCAGAGCTTGCTGAGCGATTTGGTATTGGATGTGCGACAGACGATTGGGACACACTTTCTCAATTCCTTCTGAAACGTGGGTTCTCTGAGAGTGAACTCGTCCAAGCCGGCCTCTCCATGCGACGCAAACAAGGACCTGGGGTCATTGATCGTTTCCGCAACCGTCTGATGATTCCTCTGCGCGATCAGCATGGAAACTCGGTTGGATTCACTGGTCGTAGCATGCCTGGCGATGACCAAGGACCTAAGTACCTGAATTCTCCCGAAACACCTGTCTACTCCAAGAGTCACCTATTGTTTGGACTCGATCTTGCCAAGCGTTCGGCGCGAGATGCGGGATTCATCGTCATTGTCGAAGGAAATCTCGATGTGGTTGCCTCGCATAAGGCCGGAGTTGAGAATATCGTTGCCTCGTCGGGAACGGCGTTCACCCAGTGGCAACTAGAATTACTCAAGCGCTATACCTCGACGATTGTCTTTGCGTTTGATTCCGATGCGGCCGGGTTGAAGGCGGCGAAAAAGGGAATGAGTCTTGCGCGACTACTCGGGTTTGATATCCGTGCGGCGATTCTTCCAGAGGGCGTGAAAGATCCTGACGAGCTTGTACAAACGAATCCAGACCTGTGGAAGTCACTGGTTGAGCATTCTGTTCCGATCATGCAGTTTTTCATCGCTCACATAACGCGTGGTCGTGATCTCACACACATCGATGAGAAACGAATCGTGGCGAGTGAACTTCTTCCAGCACTGGGAGAGATGTCCTCGGTTATTGAGCGTGAGCATTGGCTTCAAGTCGTTGCTGATCTTTTGCAAATTTCCGCCGATCGACTCCGCCCCTCAATTTTACGGACTGTTCCCTCCTCCACCTCATCTCCCTCCTCCACCTCATCTCCCTCCTCCACCTCCCTCACCAAATCCGAAAAAGCCCGTCGCCTTCTTTTTGGCTATGTCGTGAATACACCCGAAGCGTTTGACCCATTTCATAAACGTCTTGAAAAAGTATTTGTCCATGACGAGCTGTGGACAACCCTTTACAAGTTGGCTGCTGACACGTATGATTCAGGCAGTCAACCAGCACAAAAAACCTATTTTTCGCGGATACAAGACCGACTGGCCGGCCAACCACAGGAAGCAACACTTCGACAGATGCTTGATACGTCTGTGTTCATGGCCGATGAAACCTTTCAGGATCTTCCGCCACAAAAGGTGCTGGAGCATATCGACCAACTCTTCCTTCTGCTTGATGAAGACGCCACTGCCCAGAAACGCGTTTCTCTGGCTCGCGAGTTTCGGCAGGCGGAAGCCGCAGGAGACACAGAGGCGGTCGCACGGCTCTTGAGCCAACTAACGGAATAAGACAAGCGCTTGTGCGCTTGCATTTCTTGTCTAGCGTTATGTCACGAACTCCATCGTCTAAAAAAACATCTGCAAGAAAGAAACCAGGGAAGCGTAAGCCAACGAACCAAGCTGTTGGAAAAAAGAAATCGCCAAAAAAATCGTCAGCGATTATCAAGTCCAAACGACCACCAGTCGTTCGCTATAAACGGGCTGAGGCTCCTTCTCAAGACGTTTTGGATCGACTCGTTCAAAAAGGGATGCGTCGCGGATATGTCACGGAAAACGAGTTGTTGTTTACGTTCACCGAGCTTGAAGATTATCTGGATGTATTTGAAACATTTTTGGATGAACTTGAGCGCGTTGGCGTGCATTTTGTTGAGGTGAAGGAAGGAATTCTCGGTCGCGCGAAGGAACGTGATGACGTGTATGAGAAGATTCGCATGAGTGAAGATGCGCGTCGGGTGGCGCTTCCTGAAATCACCCAAGATTCTATCCAGATGTACTTGCGTGAAATTGGAAAGATTCCTCTGCTCACGGGAGAGATGGAAGTGGCGCTTGCCAAACGCAAAGAACGAAACGAAAAAGAAGCCGAGCGACGACTTATCGAAGCCAACCTGCGCTTGGTCGTCTCGATCGCCAAAAAATTCGTCGGTAAGTCCATGTCGCTGTTGGATCTCATCCAAGAAGGCAACATCGGACTTTTTCGTGCCGTGAAAAAATTTGAGTATCGAAAAGGGTATAAGTTTTCGACGTACGCAACGTGGTGGATTCGCCAAGCGATCACCCGCGCGCTTGCTGATCAATCTCGCACGATCCGTATTCCCGTGCACATGGTTGAGACGATCAACAAGTTTCAACAAAT
>CAZELN010000046.1:0-2767 GCA_964513275.1 uncultured Gammaproteobacteria bacterium | reverse complement strand
GTTTATGCTCGACGTAGGCCTTCATTACCTCACACTCGACCGCATGGCCGGGACTCTTTCCGGTGGGGAGGCCCAGCGTATCCGTCTTGCGTCACAAGTGGGATCACGTTTGGTGGGCGCGATGTACGTTCTGGACGAGCCGACGATTGGGTTGCACCAGCGCGACAATGATCGGCTCATTGAGACACTGGAAGACTTGCGTGATATCGGGAACACCGTTCTCGTCGTCGAGCATGATGAGGACACGATACTCGCGTCGGACTATTTCGTGGAGATCGGTCCAGGAGCCGGCGTGAATGGGGGACAGGTGATTGTCTCGGCTCCAACAGCAGAAGCGTTGAAAGATAAAAAATCTCTCACGGCTGCCTATTTGCGCGGTGATAAAAAGATTGAGGTACCAACAGAACGGCGAGCTCCTGGCCGCGATGCAATTAAGATTAAAGGGGCGAGCCAGAATAATTTGAAGAACATCGATGTCGAGATTCCACTTCGTCGATTTGTGTGTGTGACAGGTGTGTCGGGATCGGGCAAGTCTACACTTGCCTATGAAACGATGTACAAGGCCATCTCGCAGAAGCTCTATGGGGGGAAGCAGACGCCGGGCACGCACAAATCGGTGCTTGGTGTTGAGTACCTCGACAAGTCTATTTTGATCGACCAAGGGGCGATCGGTCGTACATCTCGATCAAATCCAGCAACGTACACGGGAGCCTGGGATCCGATCCGCGACATGTTTGCGTCGACGTCAGAGGCGCGATACCGCGGATACAAAAAGGGACGTTTTAGTTTTAATCGTCCCGGTGGACGATGTGAACAATGTGAGGGCCATGGCGTGATCGCGATCGAGATGCATTTTTTGCCAACGGTGTACGTGACGTGTGATGTGTGCAAGGGTCGGCGTTTTGATCGCGAGACACTCGAGATTCTGTACAAAGAGAAAAGTATTTATCAGGTTCTCGAAATGGAGGTGTCGGAAGCTACGGAGTTTTTCAAAGATGTGCCACCAGTTTCCGACCGCCTTGAGACGCTCAAGCGCGTCGGACTTGGCTATGTGAAACTTGGTCAGCCCGCGCCAACACTTTCGGGAGGGGAAGCACAGCGCGTGAAGCTCTCAACCGAGCTTGCCAAGCGACAGACAGGAAAAACCTTGTATCTCCTGGACGAACCAACAACAGGACTTCACTTTGAAGACGTGAAGAAGTTGCTTGAAGTTCTGCACGAGCTTGTCAGCAAGGGAAACACCGTTGTCGTGATCGAGCACAACCTCGACGTAATCAAAACCGCCGATTGGGTCATTGATCTTGGTCCAGAGGGCGGCGACTTGGGCGGCGAGCTCGTCATTGCCGGTACGCCCGAAGACGTGGCGCGACACCAGGGGAGTTATACGGGACAGTATCTGAAGAGAGTGTTGAAGAAATAAAAAACGGGGAGAACCCCGTTTTCTTACTCGACAATCAGTGTTCCCTCCAACCCCATCGTTCGATGAGAGCCGATGCTGCAGTAGAATGGATAGGATCCTGGCTCATCTGGTGCCGTGAAGTTGAGAACCTCACCCTGCGCGATCGCGAACTCTAGGCCAACTTCGTCAATGGTAAATGTATGGAAACCGGTATTTTTGCTGAACGTCACACTCACACGGTCTCCTGGAGAAGCATTGATAACATTGGGAGTGAATGAGAAGTTCACGACTTCCATACTCACCTCAACATCAGGCTCCGCACCAAGGATGATTTCCGTGACAGGAATTCCGTTTTCGTCGATGGTCGTTTCACCTTCTTGAGCCACGACCGCTTCGCCATCTGTCGTGACCTCTATTGTTACAGGAGTTGTTTCCGCGGCGACTTCGGCTTCTGCCTCGACTTCGGTATCTTGCGTTGTTGATACTTGTGTGCATCCTGCGCCGGCTAAGGCCAGAATAGCAAAAAGGGAGAGAAAATATTTCATAGGTTATATTTAGCGTATTATGGCCACAGCTTAGCGTATGATTCCTACATCGATCAAGGTGAAACAAGGAGAGCTTCCAGACGCCCCTGGGGTCTACTTGTATTTCGATTGCAACGACCAGCTTTTGTACGTTGGGAAAGCGACGTCTCTGAAGCGACGGGTCGGATCGTATTGGTCAAAGGCTCATGAGCGTCGCATCGAGGAGATGGTGGCGCAGATCGCGCGGATCGACTATATCGAGACCCCGACGGTGATCGAGGCACTCGTCTTGGAGGCAAATAAAATCAAGGCCCTTCGGCCGAAGTACAACATACTGGAGCGCGACGATAAGACGTTTTTGTTCCTCGTGATCACGAACGAGCCGTTCCCCAAGCCGCTCTTGATTCGAGGGCATGAGTTACGACAGATGGGAGTCAATCCGTTTCAGATTGAACTCACTGGAATCGCTAAGAGGAAGTTTCTGCGTGTCTTCGGCCCGTATACGAGTGGTCACTCACTCAAGATTGCCCTCGAACTTATTCGTCGAATCATTTCTTGGTCCACGTGTGAGCCGCCGGAAGTCACGGGCCGCACGCGTGGCTGTTTCAATTCGCAGATCGGGAAGTGTCCAGGTGTGTGTCGCGGAAAGATCTCGCGGACAGAGTATCGACACTATGTCCGCCAGCTCATCTTGTTTTTCGAGGGGAAGAAGCTCCGTCTTGAGCGTGAGTTTGAGCGCGAGATGAAACGTGCGGCCAAGGAGTTACGGTTCGAGGACGCGGCTCTCTATCGTCGGCGGCTGGGAGCACTCCAACACATTCAGGACATCGCCCTCTTATCTCGA
>CAZELN010000045.1:0-3188 GCA_964513275.1 uncultured Gammaproteobacteria bacterium | reverse complement strand
GTTTGAGCGCGAGATGAAACGTGCGGCCAAGGAGTTACGGTTCGAGGACGCGGCGGTGTATCGTCGACGACTAGGGGCGCTCCAGCACATCCAAGACATCGCTCTGCTTTCTCGGGAGGACCATGAGCTTCCATTCTCCCGCGAGTCTGTTGGAGGTATTAATCTCGAAGGCCGCATAGAGGCCTATGATGTCAGCAACATTTCAGGAACATCCGCGACAGGATCCATGGTCGTGTTTGAGGAGGGGAAGCCGGCAAAGGACAAGTATCGCAAGTTCAGAATTAAGACCGTCGTCGGACCAAACGATGTGGCGATGATGGAGGAGATGATCCGTCGACGACTCCGTCGGTCGATGTCTTCACCTAAGTCTTGGCCGCTCCCGGAAGTCATGGTGATCGATGGGGGACTACCCCAAGTGAATCGGGTACAAGGTGTACTCGACGATCTGGGTGTAAAGGTGCCTATTATTGGTATTGCTAAGGGGTTTGATCGAAAACAAGACCGGCTCGTGTTCGATCGTTCTAACGAGGAATTGACCCGCGTAGCCGTTCGAGGCAAGGAACTTTTCCAGAAGTCGCGCGACGAGGCACACCGATTTGCTGTAAAGTATCATCGACTCTTGCGCTCCAAGAAATTATTGAAATGATGTATGACCAAGTTTCAAGAAAAATGTACGGAGTTTGCCGGCTGGGTCGGCGTGTTATTGATCTTGCTGGCCTATGGTCTTTTGAGTTTTGGGGTTCTGAGCGCCGATCATATCGGGTACCATGCGCTAAACTTGGTGGGAGGAGTCGGAATCATCGTTGATGCCCTTGCGGACAAAAACTACCAACCGGCCGTGCTGAACTTGATCTGGATCGTCATCGCGGTGTTCGCGATTTTAAGGATTTTTATCTAGTTCTATGGCCATGGAGCTTACACATGTTCGATTCGCACGAGATCTGAAGGAGCGTCTTTCCATTGAGGACGAGTCGGCGTATTACGCTGGGACGATTTATCCAGATTCTCGATACATGACGAGAATTGATCGAAATCTCACCCACGCGGGAATAGGTTCGCAAGATCCATTTGCTGCCGGCCTCACAGACTTCGAGAAGGGCTGGGCGACGCATCTTCTTTACGACCATTATGCTCATCCACTCTACGTTCAACTTTCTCCTTGGCCTGAGGAAAAGACGCAGCCAGGGAATCAGGTGTGGCAATTTATTTCTGCCGCAAAGGTCGTCGAGGATATGCAGAGTTATCAGGCCATGAACGGGGACGTGGCCATGATTCTCGACATTGATTTTTTGGAACGGCCTAACAACGAAGACCCAGCAGTGATGCAAGCTTACGCTCGGATACAAAGGACGCTTTACCAACAACAGCCTGCGACGGATCATTATTTGGCGTTTTGGTTGGCGTTGAGTTCAAATAGACAGGTGATCGATGGGGTGATGAATCATGTCAAAGAGATGTTACGCAACGATGATCATCAAGAGAGGATTCGTCGTATCTATAGTCATGTTTTAGGGGAACTCGGTTCCTAGTGGTTATCCACTTTTTTAAGAAACGTTTTTTGCCCCTGTTTACGGGGCTTTTTTGCTGCCGAAATGTGGGTAACTTTGGTTGACCGGTGTTTCGTAGTGGAATAAAATGGTTGTAGGTGGAGAAAAGTGGGGATTGCCTTTCGACTTGGTCGCACTGCGACCTCGCTCAGGGTGATGCTCACTTTTATTTAGCTGCACCCAGACTTAAGCCTGGGGCTACCAAGTAAAACCACCGGCAACGGCTCATATGTTTATTGGCGAGTATAAACATGCGGTAGACGAAAAAGGACGTCTTGCGATCCCTACAAAGTTTCGCAAAAGCCTCGCAAAGGGGGCCGTTGTGACGCGAGGCTTGGATGCATCCCTTTTCCTATTCCCCAAGGAGGAGTGGGGCAAGCTTGCCGAGAAATTAGCCGGTTTGCCCCTGGGGCAATCCAATAGTCGCGCCTTCGCCCGACTCATGCTTGCGGGTGCCATGGACGTTGACTTGGACAAACAGGGAAGGATCGTTCTGCCAGAGTATTTACGTTCGTATGCAACGCTCGCCAAGACCGCCGTCATCGCTGGGCTCTACAACCGATTAGAGATTTGGGATGAAGCCAAGTGGGAGACGTACAAGCACCAAGTCGAAACCGATGCGGACATAGTCGCCGAGAAACTTGGCGAGCTAGGAATCTAGGGTTGGCCGTCGAGGTTTGGAGTTCCGTTGGGGGGTTTAATTGAACCTTTTCCCCACAACAGGGCTTCAATCTTCGGCAACCAAAGGAGGCAGAATTTTATGGAACATAAACCTGTCCTTCTTGACGAGGTAAGCGATTACCTCAAACCGGAGCCGAAAGCACTTTTGATAGACGGCACTGTGGGGCTGGGAGGGCACGCGGCGACCTTATTGCCGCGCGTCCTTCCTGGCGGCCGTCTCCTAGGCATCGATCGCGATGCCGCGAATCTGCAACGTGCGCGTGAGCGCCTTTCCGGATTCGATGATGCTGTTGTGTTGGTGCACGACAGCTATGCCAATGTCAGAACGCACGCCTATGCTCACGGATTTACTCATGTCGACGCGATCCTTCTGGATCTGGGGTTTTCTTCTGTCCATGTGGACGACCCAGATCGCGGATTTTCTTTCCAGAGTGATGGACCGCTAGACATGCGTTATGACCAGTCACAACCCCTCACCGCCGGTGAGATCGTGAATACCTGGTCTGAAGATGAGTTGGCGCGGACTTTTCGACAGTATGGCGAAGAGCTCAATGCTCGTTCTATCGCCCGTTTGATCGTTCGTTCTCGAGAAGAAACTCCTTTCACTTGCACGACCCAACTTGCTGAACTCATCGCTGGTATCAAGCGACAGCACGGCAAGATCCATCCTGCGACAAAGGTGTTCCAAGCTCTGAGAATTGCGGTGAACGATGAATTTGGCGAATTGGAGCTTGCCCTTCCTGAGTGTGTGAATTTACTAAAACCCGGTGGTCGTTTGGCCATCATCAGCTTCCACTCCCTTGAGGATCGAATCATCAAACAGTTTTTCAAGAGTACCCCGGCCCTCAAGGTGGTGACGAAGCGTCCAGTGACGGCGTCGCGCGAGGAGATCGCGCATAATCCACGGTCGCGCAGCGCAAAGCTACGTGTCGCGGAGAAAATCTAATCTATTTAGGAGGA
>CAZELN010000044.1:0-3257 GCA_964513275.1 uncultured Gammaproteobacteria bacterium | reverse complement strand
ACTTTGTCGATCTTGCTTAAAAACATCGATGATCTCTTCACGACTCGCATGGCTGTCCACGGTACGAATGGATCTTGTAAAGTTTGAAATGGGATCCGTTGGCAAACCAAGTCCCAGTGCATGTCCAGGAAGTTGGCCAGCCAGTTTTCCTGCCCGCATCACGAGCATGCTTGGCAGACGACCCGAGGCTTGCTCATGTGTTTTAAACTGTTTTGTTGCGTCACTGATGGTATCGCGTTCATCAACCTGGACATAGTCAAGACTCATGATACCGGCGGCCGTTTGCGGATCAAATTCTGAGAGGAAGGACACTTGATCGCGGATGGTTTTGGTGAGCGCTTCAACGGTTTTTTTCTGTTTGGACTTTGGGAGAAGTTGGATAATATCTGTGGCTTGGTCTGGGTCGACATGCTCGAGGATATCGATGAGATCCTTATCATCCAGACGGGTTGTCAGATGGTGCGCGACGGTTTTGGATAGGCACAGGAATACCTGAGCGCGATCTTCATGCGAGAGTGACAAAAATCGTTCCATGCGTGTCTTGGGGTGGAATGTGATTTCGCGCGCAAGTTCACCACAGTGCGTTTTTTGGTTCATAGAACAGTTTGGTCGAAGGCCATGAGCGAAGTCGATTGGTCGGGCCAGTGGGAATTGAACCCACGGCCTCTTGCACCCCATGCAAGCGCGCTACCCCTGCGCTATGGCCCGATTACGGAAAAATCATACAGAGAAAGTCACTTTTCTTCAACCAGGTCGGCGGCTTAGCCTCCGACAAATGTGATATGATTGCTATCTATGATTTGGCAGATTTTGTTTGTCGTGGTGCTTGTTCTACTCGCTTCTGCCGCCTATGCCGGGATCCAGGGCGCGCCGTGGGTACCGACGTGGAAGCGTGATGTGAAGCGGGTTGGGGAGCTATTGCGATTGCAGCCTGGCGAGCGGTTTGTGGAGCTTGGGTGCGGAAACGCGCGGGTCTGTCGGCACCTCAAGCATGAACAACCAGAGGCAGCCGTGACGGGCATTGAGCTCTCGATTTTGCAGTACGGTGTGGGCTGGCTTCAGAATCGACTCGCGGGATCGGGTGTGAAGATGAAGCTCGAAAATGTGTTCAAGCATGACCTCTCAAATTACGATGCGCTTTATGTGTTTCTCATGCCTGAGACGTATCAAAAAATCCGCCCGAAGTTTGAGACGGAATTAAAACCGGGGGCACGGGTGGTTTCCTATGTCTGGCCGATTCCTGGATGGGAAGCGATGAGAATCGACGAGATCGAAGGCGCACCGAAGTTGTACTATTACGAACGATAAGATTGCTTGGTCGGTCGACAATTGTCTCCCTCCTCGCAATGACGGGTGAGAGGAAAGGATTGCTTCGTCGCTTCGCTCCTCGCAATGACGAGAGGGGAGCAAGACATGCTCCTGATTATGACGAGGAGGGAGTCAAAAGAAAAAGAGCTCATGACTTGAGCTCTTTTTCTTTTCTTCGTTTGAGCGCGCCGATGATTCCGCTAGGGAGGGTTTGTGTGAGGATGTCGATGACCCTGTCGAAAGAAAGTTTAGTGGGAGGAATTTGTCCTGGATCGATGCCGCCGTTTTGGAGTGTGTTCGCGGCGTCGTCGTAGTACCACATCGGAACCTCCTCGATCTTGCCGGTTGATTGCAGCTTTGTTTTATCAAGCGAAAGGGGAGTGCCAAGAGCCATCGCTTCTTCGACGCGCAGCCTCTCGATGACAGGACGTAAATCAATCGATCGCTCTTGTCGGGTGATGACGTTGGTGTGACCTGTGGGGGCGCGTTGAACCACAAGATCCATGCGCTTTACCGCCTTGAGCCAGCCAGCCATGCCGATATCGTCACACTCCACAGCCACCGCTTTTATTTCCGCTGAGCCCTGTTTGAGTTTCCAGCGTTTCACTTTGCCAGCGACTTCGAGCTCCTCGTAGAGCTTGGGTAATCCTTCCGCGCGGTGGCGTTGGTCGTCGACGTGTGCGGCGATAAGCGGCAGGATAAGTTCGACGGTTTTCTCGGGTGTCTCTTTGAGCACACGGTTGAGTGTACTGATGACTCCGCTCAACCCAAACGCGCGGTCGAGACTGTCCTCACTGATCGTTCCTTTACCTTCCAAGTCATCACGCTTGGCCCACTGGAGCAGTTTCTCAAGATATTTTTCCTTGTCGATACCTAGATACCTTGCAATGATCGTGGCCGCACAGTCCTGACGTTTTCCGCTTTGGGTGTTGGTGCGATGGTGATCGAACATGCCGCCCAGGTCGACGAGCAACATTCCTTCGGCTTCTGTTTCCTCGGGCGTCTTGCCCTCTGGCGCCTTGCTCATGAACGCAATTTTCGCTTCCTTCACGCCTGGGAACGCTTCCTCACCAAACGCCTTTAACAAATAAATACTCACGAGGGTGTCCACTTGAACTTTAGGAAAGATGGCGATGGTGTGGACAGGCCGAGCTGTCACAGGTTCTTTGTACCCCTCGGGGAGAAATGCTTGTTTTTCTGTTGACCAGAAGAAACGCTGAAACTCCTCGCCGGCTTTGCCCACAAAAATAAGGTGGCCTTCGACGGAGAATGGCTGTGGGAGAGGTGCCTGCGGGGCCTTATTGTGATCAAACGGATCTTTGCCGCCAACGCTCAGATGAAGATTAGTCGTGACGCTTGCTGGGCTTACCCCATCGATCTCGCTGATTCTCGATTTGAGAAAACGCGCCTCGCTGGCTGAATCCTCGCTTGGTGAGAAGTACACATAGTGGCCGTCTTCGACCGCAATTGAACCATACCGATCAAATTTCATCCTTGAGGTTGACAATTCTTTCCCAAAATCGATTTTGCCCGATCGGACAAATTCGTTTACGTCCTCAAGCTTCACTTCAGGAAAATACCCGACCGTAATGTGGTGCTCTTCCTGTGCGAGACGCTTCTTCACACCTTGTTTGCGCACAAGCGCAACAATGGGTTGAGATTCGATGTCCTTGTAGGGAACGTCGTATCCCAGCCAAGCGGTTTGGAATTTAACGGGAGATTCAGACATATAATAAAATAAGTTTAACATATCTTCGTCGTCATGAGCGACAGTCTGGTGCAATACCAATTAACCCTCGTCATTGCGAGGAGGCCCTTGGCCGACGAAGCAATCCTCTAAGATTGCTTCGCTCCCGTTGGTCGCTCGCAATGACGAGAGAAGATGATCTCTTTTCAAAAAGAAGAGCCCCGAGCGAAGTCGAGTCTCGTATCCGGGCGTTGAACGCTCG
>CAZELN010000043.1:0-4546 GCA_964513275.1 uncultured Gammaproteobacteria bacterium | reverse complement strand
GAGATCGCGCAAGGTCTCGTCACCCATTACCTCTTTCGCGCTGTCGTTAACGGCAAGCGCGTAATAAAACGCCACCTCGTCATAGGTCAGTCCGAGTTCAAAATTTTGCTCGTCTTCGCTTCGAATATCTCTTGCAAGATTGATCAGCTCCTCGATCACCTGTGCGGCAGTCAGCAGGTTATTCTGATACCGCTTGATTGCCGACTCCAGCATCTCTGAGAGCTTGCGGCTTTGAATAAAGTTCTTGCGAGAACGACTCTTGATTTCATCGCCGAGAATCTTTTTCAAAAGCTCCATCGCAAGGTTCTTGCGTTCCATGCCTTTGATCTCTTCCAAGAAGTCATCCGATAAAATCGAGATGTCCGGTCGCTTAATTCCAGCCGCGTCGAAAATATCAATCACCCCTTCGGCAACCACCGCCTTATCAATAATCTGACGAATAGCCGTTTCGATTTCCTCGTCGCTCTTACCACTACCGATCGGTTCAAATTTCACTAAACGTGCCTTTACCGCTTGAAAGAATCCGACCTCGTCCTTTATTTCCATCGCGTCCTCGTGTGGAACCGAGAGAGCAAACGCCTTAGAAAGTAGATCAACTTGTTTAGTGAAACGATTCTTGCCATTCTCAAGTCCTAGTACATACTCCTGTGCCTCAAGAATAGTCGTCATCTTCTGTCTCGTATCCGATTTGAAGTATGTTTGATACTCAAAATCCACAAACATCTGCACAACAATCTCGTGAAGACGCAACATCTCCGCAACTGCCTCGGCTTGGTCAAATGTCGGAGCGCCTTTTCCGCCATTTTCTGTGTAGGTCGCCAGAGCTTCTTTGAGATCGGATGCAATGCCGATGTAATCAACAATCAAACCGCCTGTCTTGTCCTTAAACACACGATTCACGCGGGCAATCGCCTGCATGAGATTATGCCCTTTCATGGGCTTATCGACGTACATTGTATGCAAACATGGTGCATCAAAACCCGTGAGCCACATATCGCGCACGATCACGAGCTTGAGAGGATCTGACGGACTCTTGAGCCGTTCGCCGAATTGTTTGCGTTCTTCCTTTGTCGAGTGGTGCATCTGCCAGTTTGCCGGATCACTGGAGCTCGACGTCATCACCACCTTAATCGCGCCTTTCTTTTTGTCCGTGCTGTGCCAGTCCGGGCGTATCTTGATGATCTCTTCGTACAACTCGACGGCAATCCGACGGCTCATCGCGACGATCATACCCTTACCCTCCATCACTTCTTGGCGGGCTTCAAAATGCTGCACGATGTCCTGTGCGATATCTCGCAAACGATCCTTGTGCCCGACAATCGCCTCAAGCTGTGTCCATTTCGCTTTGGCTTTCTCCTTCGCGGTCGACTCCTCGCCTTCGGTAATCGCTTCCACTTCCGCATCAAGCGCTTTGGCTTCCTCTGGCTTCAAGTGAATTTTTGCAAGCCGAGACTCATAATAGATACGCACCGTCGCGCCATCCTCGACCGCCTGCTGAATATCATAGACATCGATGTAATTTCCAAAGACGGCAGGCGTGGACGCGTCCTCTTTCTCAATCGGTGTTCCGGTGAATCCGATAAACGAGGCATGAGGAAGTGCATCGCGCAGGTACTTCGCAAACCCGTACTTCGTCGTTGCCTCGCCATCCTTCATGGTTGTCTTTGCACCAAATCCATACTGGCTACGGTGCGCTTCATCCGCGATCACGACGATGTTTTTGCGATCGGAGAGCTGATCGAAATTCGTGCTCCCATCAGCGGGAGAAAACTTTTGAATGGTCGTGAAAATAATTCCGCCGCCGTTTGTTTTCAAAAGGTTTTTGAGATGATCACGATCCAATGCCTGCACGGGGTCTTGTCTGAGCAACTGCTTGCAGGACGCAAAGGTATCAAACAACTGATCGTCCAAGTCGTTGCGATCGGTGATGACGACAATGGTCGGATTATCAAGCGAACGCACGACCTTGCCTGCATAAAAAACCATCGAGAGCGACTTACCGCTCCCTTGCGTGTGCCACACCACCCCAACCTTTTGATCGCCCTTTTCACTTGCCGCGCGGTCTGTGGAAACGACCGCTTTGTTGACCGCATGATATTGATGGTACGCCGCTTGAACCTTGATCGTTTGAATCTGTGTCAAACCTGTTTCAAGATCAGGAATGTCCATTTTTTGAAAGGCGGTAAAGTGTGCGATGAGATCAAGCAGAACATGCGGCGAGAGCATACCCTTAATGAGAGTCTCGATTTCAGGAACTGTTGCCTTCTCTTCCTTGGCACCATCGATCGTTTTCCATGCTAAGAAACGAGAATACGAGGAAGTCAATGCACCAGCGCGCGCGTCAAGACCGTCAGACGCCACCAGAACGCCGTTGTAGTGGAATAAGGGAGGAATGGATGTTTTATAGTTTTGAAACTGTGTAAAGGCTTTTTTGACCGTTGTCTGCTCGTCCGTTGGGTTCTTGAGTTCGATAACCACAAGCGGCAGACCATTCACGAGCAAAACAACATCTGGTCGCTTGGTCGTGTTTTCATGCGTGACCGTAAATTGATTGCAGACAACAAACTCGTTGTTAAAAGCGTGCGCGAAATCAACCAACCAAATCTTGACGCCTTTGGTATCGCCATCTTTGTACACCTCAACGTCAATCCCTTCGGTAAGCATCTTGTGCAAGGCTTCGTTGTTTTCGATCACTCCCAAACTCGGCAAACGCAACACTTCCTTGATCGCCTGCTCCTTAGCCTCCGCAGACGCATGAGGATTGAGCCGATCCACCGCGGCAACAAGACGCTCCTTCAACACAACATCCGCAAGGTCTTTGCGTTCAAGTTCCTGATCTTCCGGCGGGAGGTATGTATAACCGATGGATTCGAGAAGCTGTATTGTCAGCTCTTCGACGTCAGATTCGTAGATTCGGGTCATAATTGTGTGAATCATCTCTTTCCTAATAACGCGTTAATCTCCTCGATAAGACAATGGATACTGGTCGACGGATTCCCCCTATCGCTAAAGTGTGTGAGCCAATCAATATCTGTATAATTGGGTAGAAGTTTTTTTGCGTTTCTGATTGCACCATCTTGAAATGGTAACAAAAGATCAAATACTTTTTGATTTTTTGTGAAGCTACCCAAAGCGTTTTTGATAAACATTTTCTGAACCCTTCCCTCAATATCTTTTCCTCTGACGAGTGAGGATGTCGGGACCTGAAAATGCAATAAAATCCACAGCTCAAAACACTGATTCGCGTAAGCGATTTTCACGTTGTTATCTTCGGCTTTCTTGATAGCATTTAAAAAAGACTTGCTGTCATCTGCGTAAAAATCATCAATATCAAAAATGCACCAAACCTGATCGCCATCCTTTTCATTTATCTCTTTCTTTTTCCACTTAATTACTTTTTCAATCAATTCCTGAGGAGTCCAGCAAATATCCCTACGAGGCATCAGAAGCGGCGTCCGAAGATACTGTTTAAAATCCTGAAAATACTCTATTTCCGCTTTCTCTGTATGAGACCAAACAAAAATTTTCGGATGGACTTCACGATGTTTTGTTTTGCCTCGATACTTAGCCATATCATTTAGAAAATTTGAGATCCTCAAAATCTGTAAGATATGGCAGAGCATTGTATCGACCTTCCAAGTATCTCTTAGAAAAATCCACGCCTTTCCTCTCAGAAATATCCGCTAAGGAAAACAATTGCGTTGCCCCATCCTTAGATTTTTCTGTGAAATAAATCTGATCTCTACGAAGCAAGTCGTCTTTTAGCAGAGAAACATCATGCGTAGTAAAAATGAGCTGGGCGCTATTTGGGTTTTTTTCTTTTGAATTAAAAATCGAAATCAGGTACTGACACAGTACGGGATGCAAACTGGCGTCAATTTCATCAATAAATAAAACCTTGCCATTCTCCAATGTATCAATGAACGGTGCCGACAAAGCAAACATTTGTTGAGTTCCCTCTGATTCTTCTCCAAAAAAATCCAATGCCTCTTTTTCGATCTCAGCTCCATTCGCATCAAATTTTTTGTGAAAAAACTTCAAACTTCTTTCGGCAAGTTTTGAATCCTCTTGAAAGAGCATCTCTCTAAACTTGTCAGGGATATTTCGTGCCTCCTTCGCTAAAATCATTTTCTCACTTGCCTGTATATCAACGACACCGAAATCAGCCTTGACAATGAACTCTTTCATTCTTTCTGCCATCTGCGGACGGCTCAAAAATTGACCGAATGAAAAATTGAGCGTGTCGCCTCTTTGCGTGCCAGAAACATAATTTGTTTTCTGCACAAACTGAACAATTTTTTTTGAGATTTCTCCATTGTTACTTGCAAGAATAGACAAAAACAATACCCTTTCAGACACCTGTTTCTTTAACGTTGCACTTGCTTCTTGAAAATAATTTTTATTGCTTTCTATTTCTTGCCCTTTTCTCTCAAAGAGAACCACGTTTCCCTTATCTTTTTTCAACCACTCCGCACATACTTTTTTCTTATCTATCTCAAATCCATAAATAAAAACCCCATCATCAAGCAAAAATTCCATTTCAAAA
>CAZELN010000042.1:0-4799 GCA_964513275.1 uncultured Gammaproteobacteria bacterium | reverse complement strand
CGACCAACAAACGACTTGCTCTCTTTCAACAACGGGCGACCCCTGATTTTTGGGACGAGCAATGGAACAAAGAGGATCTCAAAAAAAACATTTCCTCTGGGAAGACTCACCACTTCATCAAGCGCTTCACCAAAAAATACATCTCTCCTGGCGGGCATGTCCTTGAGGGAGGATGCGGAACGGGACAGGTCGTCTTTGCGATACGCTCATGGGGGTATGACGCACAAGGGATCGATTACGCGGATAAGTCCATTGCAACCACTCGTACGTTGGTTCCTTCCCTCAACATTTCTGTCCAAGACGTTCGAGCGACAACGTTCCCCAACGACTTCTTTGATGGATATTGGTCGCTTGGTGTGATCGAACACTTTTGGGATGGCTTCGCTCCGATCACAAACGAAGCGCATCGCATCTTGAAACCAAACGGCACGCTCTTTCTCACGTTCCCCTGGATGTCTCCCTTGCGTCGAGTGAAAACCTTATTTGGGTTCTATGCGCGCCTCGATCCCGGCACCGACTCCAAAAATTTTTACGAATTCATGCTGGACAAACGTCGCGTTATACGCGAACTCGAAGCCCAGGGCTTCACGTGTGTTGAATCCTACTCGTACGATGCACTCAAAGGCGTCAAAGATGAAATCGCGATTCTCCACCCGCCTCTACAAAAACTCTACGATAACCGATCGACTCACGCTCGCATCATTCGGTTCCTACTCACCCTTCTCTTCTCCAACTTCTGTGGCCATATGATTCTGCTCATATGCAAAAAATCCTCGTCCGACTCGCGCTAACGCTCCACAGCTTGGCGTATAGACTCGCCAGCCACCTCGCTATCCGAGCCGAAGGTGGACTCCACCCCAAGCATCGGCTGATGAATTACCACCAGTTTTTTCTCGATCACATTCGCCCGAGTGACCGCGTGCTGGACATCGGGTGCGGGAACGGAGCGCTCGCCTATGACCTCGCAGGAAAAGCCGCTCATGTCACGGGAATCGATCTCAACGAGAAAAATTGTGCGGCATGGGAAGGTCGATTCGCACGCAAGAACCTTGTGTATCACTTTGCCGATGCCATAACGTTCTCGTCACAAGAGCGGTTTGATGTCGTCGTTCTCTCCAACGTTCTCGAACATATTGAGTATCGCGTCGAGTTCCTCACCAAGATCAAGCACCTCGCTCCCCTGTTCCTGATTCGAGTCCCCATGATCGACCGGGATTGGATCACGCTCTACAAAAAAGAACTGGGGATTGAATATCGGCTAGACACGACTCACTTCACCGAGTACACGTTTTCGAGCTTCATGGCCGAACTTCAGGAAGTGGGATTCGCCGTGGTGTCTTCCTCGATTCAATTTGGCGAAATCTGGGCGGTCGTGGTCACAACCAACACATGATCAAACGCATTCTCCTTCGACTAACAGGCATCCTCGGCAACCTGACTTCAGGATGGCGCGGATTCACGTTGGCCTACATCGTTGAGACGTATGACTGGTCGATCCAACACGACGGCGAATCGATTACTCGTGCTCTGAATCAGCAAAACTTCATCAAGGCACGCATCACCTATTGCCCCTGCCTCCTCAAGCGCCAAATCATACATTTCGGCTCAGTCAATACGTTTTTCACAAAGAACGGTTGGAACAAACCACATCCATCCAATCGTGTTGTTCTCACCTGGTTTCATGTAGAAGAAGGAGACCCACGACTGGAGCGACTCGCTCAAGTGCAACAAGAAGTCGACGTCATTCACACTTCCTGCGAATCCACGAAACGAACGCTCGTGGCGGCGGGAATTGACGAGCACAGAATCGTCGTCATTCCTCTGGGAGTCGACACTTTCCTCTTTACTCCAGCGACCCCGGAACAAAAACGAACGGCACGCGAGCGACTTGGCATTGCCAAGGATCGACTTGTCATAGGATCATTTCAGAAAGATGGAGTCGGGTGGGGCGAGGGTCTTAAACCCAAACCCATCAAGGGTCCAGACATCCTGATTGAAACGATTGCTCGACTGAAAGACTATCGCCCACTCATTCTCCTCACAGGTCCAGCACGTGGATATGTGAAACATCGACTCGACGAGCTCGAGATTGACTACATTCATACCTATCTGCAAGACACAACACAGCTCCCGATGATGTATCATGCGCTGGATCTTTACCTTATTACGTCGCGTCTGGAA
The DNA here is from genome assembly GCA_964513275.1 of uncultured Gammaproteobacteria bacterium. Classification (GTDB taxonomy): domain Bacteria; phylum Patescibacteriota; class Patescibacteriia; order UBA9934; family GWF2-40-263; genus UBA12478. The sequence continues at coordinate 2,618 of CAZELN010000042.1, read as the reverse complement.
GGTGGCCCTAAGTCCCTGCTCGAAGCGTGGGCAAGCGGCGTGCCTGTCGTGTCCACGCGTGTGGGAATGGTGCCGGACATCGCAGTCGACAGGGAAACCGCCCTCCTCGCATCAACGGATAGCCTCGGACTGTCACAGGCCATACAGCATCTCTTGAGAGATACGAGCCTACGCAATCGACTGGTCTCGCAAGCCTTGATGGGTATCCCCTCATTTGATTGGAAAAAAATCGCCCGACGATATTCTGAATCTTTATACGTATGAAGATTGCCATAGGCATGCACATCCAAGAAGGAGCGTTTGGAGGGGGAAACCAGTTCGGCAAACTCCTCACACAATTTCTACGCGATCATGGCCATAGCGTTTTTTTTGATCTTCAACAACCAGATCTCGATCTTATACTCATGACCGATCCGCGGACATCAATGCAGTCCGTTGCTTTCGGCCCGCTCCAGATCATGCGCTACGTCCACGATATCAACCCTTCGGTTCTACTCGTTCAACGGGTAAACGAATGTGATGAGCGAAAAGGAACACATGGCCTTAACCAGCTCCTCTCTGCCGCTAATCAAATCATGGACTATACGGTCTTCATCTCTTCCTGGCTTGAACAATTACACAAAACGCAAAACGACTTCACACAAAACAGCTCTGTTATAAAAAACGGGGCTGACCGGTCAATATTTTCCTATCAACGGAAGCAGCTTCCGACGAATCGAAAAATACGACTGGTGACACACCATTGGAGTGCAAACTGGAGCAAAGGTTGGGATGTCTATACCCACCTCGACCATCTGCTCTCTACAACCGAACTCGGCAAACGCCTTGAATTCACCTACATCGGTAATGTTCCCACACAGACACCTCTCAGGGCGGTTCAGGTAGTTCCCCCGAAGTCGGGAACCGAGCTCGCACAAGAACTCCACCGACACGACATGTATATCACTGCTTCTCTTTTTGAACCGGCAGGGATGCACCACATCGAAGCTGCACTGTGTGGCCTACCAATCTTGTTCCGCATGAGCGGTGCCCTGCCGGAGTATTGCCGGGACTATGGGATCAGTTTTAATGGACCGGATGACGTCCTGGAACGATTACAAAAACTCCTTGCGACATACGATCATTACGCTCAACGCTTGGCGACGTATCCATACGATGCCCAAACTATGTGTGAAGCCTACCTATCTCTTTTTGAAACGCTCCTCATACAGAAGGAACAAATTCTTGCGACACGTCTCCAGAGTCGCTTCGATATTTTCTCTCGTCTTCAAAAACGTTTTTCTTTCGCCTGGCTCAACTTGCGTTCATCCCTATGACCGAAGCTCTTCCCAACTACACATCCATAGCGTACCTCTCCAAGCAGCGGTGGAACTCCTACTGGTATCAACTTTATGAAGTCACACAAATTCCACGCGTAAAAACTATTCTTGAAGTCGGTATTGGGAACACGATCGTTTCCTCAGTCTTACGCCAGATGGGATATGTCGTTGAAACACTCGATGCAGACGCCAACACTCACCCAACATACGTGTCTGACGTCCGAGCTCTCACGCAGACTGTTCAGACGACTGTTGATCTCGTCATGTGTTGCCAGACACTTGAACACATCCCATACAAAGATGTCCCACAGGTTCTCCAAAATTTCCGTCAGGTATCCAATGAACACTTAATCGTCACGCTCCCCTATTCCTCTATCGGGTCATACAAACCTCGTCTTCTCCTTAAGATGCTTCCGTATATCAAAGAATTTCGATGGCTTGGATGTTTCAATCTCTTTCCACAACCCCATCCATACACGAACCCGGGCGGACATTACTGGGAGATCGGAAAAAAGGGATATCGTCTCAACGATGTTCTTGACCTCTTCCCAACAAACGGATGGGCGATCGTCAAACACTACCCTCTCTTTGAAAACCCCTATCATTACATGATCGTCTGCAAAAAATGCATGTGAGACTCCTTTACTTCTTCCCCGATACAGCTTCCCGGGTGGCTATCGCCCAACCAGGTCACCGGTACGCCGGACAGACTTCATTATTGTATGGAATGGATCAAGCAGGAAACTACGGCCATGAAGCTCATGCGGATTTTGAGTATCACCCTCAACAAGGCCTCTTGGAAAGCCTATTTGATCGCATTCTCAATTTTACTTGGAGCCTCTTTGGCGGCTCTGGTGGCGTCTGGTACAGAGTTCTCGCATTACGCACGCACATTCGAGAAGCAGACTTGATCATCTCAACAGCGGATCGTATTGGAATTCCCCTTGTCCTTCTTATGGCGACCGGATGTGTCCCCAAACGCCCTCTGTTGTATATAAGCATCGGTCTTCCAGAACGCTTGGAACACTTGTCAGGAATCATACAACATGTGTATCGCTGGGCCTTTCGAAAAACCCTATCCAAAATGGTCTGCTATGGATACGAAGAGTCACAGCGTCTCAAGGATCTTCTGGGACTCCCCTCTGCCTGCATCCAATTCATCCCGTTTGGAGTTGATACACATCTATTTACTCCATCCCCTCCTTCGTCTCAGGGACCTATCCTTTCCATCGGAGCAGATCCAAGTCGCGACTTCAACTTACTCATTCGCGTCGCTACACAGATCACACAACAGATCCT
>CAZELN010000041.1:0-4929 GCA_964513275.1 uncultured Gammaproteobacteria bacterium | reverse complement strand
GTCTCTCCGCGGTGGCGCTTTTACTCGAAAAGAAATGTTCAAAATGTAAGTAGGATTTTTCCACAAATAAGCCAAGGAGCAAGTGGCTTTCTTGGTTTTTTTTGTTCTCCTGGGACGTGTGTTGAAAGACCTACTTGAGTTCGTGGTATAATCGCGTTGGTATGAAAGTCATCCTCATTACAGATGTAAAAGATCTCGGTAAGGAGGGGGATATCGTGGAAGTGTCCGATGGGCATGCTCGCAACTTTTTGTTCCCGCAGAATTTGGCCGTGGCCGCGACGGCTGAGAGCCTGAAGAAAAAGACAGACAAGGAGGCAGCGCTTTCTCGAAAAGAACATAGGGAGATGTCCATCGTGGGTGACCTCGCGGCTTCGTTAGAAGGGTTCGAGTTGGTGATGCAAGAGAAGGTGAGCGATGGCGGAATTTTGTATGCTTCCGTGACCGGTAAAGCGATTGCGGATGCGTTAAAAAAAGAAGGATATAAGATTGATCCGGAATGGGTTGAGCTTGAACATCCTATCAAGGAGCCAGGAAACTATACGGTGAGTCTTTCGTTCCCGCATGGGTTTGAAGCTGAAATCACATTGATTATCGAAGAAACGTAATATGACCCATCGTTACATTTTCGTTGTTGGAGGAGTGATGTCGGGTGTGGGCAAAGGCGTGACGACCGCTTCCATTGGAAAGATCCTTCAGTCGCGCGGCTTCAACGTGACCGCCATCAAGATCGATCCATATGTGAATGTGGACGCGGGAACCATGAATCCGGTTGAGCACGGCGAAGTTTTTGTGACTGATGACGGCGATGAGACCGACCAGGACATGGGAAATTACGAACGATTTCTTGGCACAGATCTCACTAGTATAAACTACATGACGACCGGGCGCGTCTATCAAACCGTCATCGAGAAAGAGCGTAATCTTGAGTACAAAGGCAAGTGTGTAGAAGTAGTGCCGCACATTCCACTGGAAGTTATTCGTCGCATCAAGCATGCGTCTTCACAAGCCAAGGCAGACATCACTATGGTGGAAATTGGTGGAACGGTGGGCGAGTACCAAAACATTTTGTTTCTTGAAGCGGCTCGCATGATGCACTTAGAGGATCCCAACAACGTGTTATTCGTGCTGGTGAGTTACCTCCCTGTCCCAAAACATTTGGGCGAGATGAAGACCAAACCAACGCAGTACGCCACTCGAACGCTCAATAGCGCCGGCATCCATCCAGATTTTATTGTGTGTCGAGGAGAGCAATACATGGACAAACCGCGCCGCGAAAAGCTTTCCATTTTTTGCAACGTAAAACCTGAAGCCGTCATCACCGCTCCGGACGTTTCCTCTATTTACCACATTCCCGCTCTGTTTGAGGAACAAGATTTGTCATCGACGATTTTGCGGAAGTTCCATCTGAAACCTCGCACATCGGATTTGAGCAAGTGGAAGGCGATGGCCAATGTTCAAGAGAAAGCCAAGAAAACCGTTCGTATCGGTGTGGTTGGCAAGTATTTTGCTACGGGCGACTACACATTGTCTGATTCATATATTTCTGTGATTGAGTCGCTCAAGCATGCGGCTTGGGCAAACCATGCTCGGATTGAATTGGAGTGGATAAATTCTGAAGATTTTGAAAACGGAAGCAAAAAGATAAAAGTTCTGGACGCGTTTGATGGAATTTTGGTACCCGGTGGATTTGGAACACGTGGGATTGAAGGAATTATTTCCGCGATTCAACATTGTCGAGAACAGCGGATTCCGTACTTTGGGCTCTGTTACGGCATGCAACTTGCCACGGTGGAGTTTGCCCGACATGTGTTGGGAAAGACGGGTGCCCATACGGTGGAAGTCGATGCGGCGACGCAAGATCCCATCATTCACGTCAATCCTGTACAGCGCAAAAATATCCGTGAGAACCGTTACGGCGGAACCATGCGGCTTGGAGCGTACGACTGCGAAGTGAAATCTGGAACGATGGCTCGTAAGGCGTATGGAAAACCATTGATCTCTGAACGCCATCGTCATCGCTACGAATTCAACAATGCGTACGCCGCGGCGATAGAAGAAAAAGGTATGGTGATTTCTGGGGTCAATCCCCAGTCCGGGCTTGTGGAAATTGTCGAGATCAAAGACCACCCGTTTTTTGTCGGCGTGCAGTTTCACCCAGAGTTCCACTCACGTCCCCTGCATCCGCATCCTCTCTTTAAGACATTTATCGCTATTGCTCTAAAACAGCACACTCTATGAATAGACGCGCAGAATTGTTCGGCGGCTCGCCACCGGAGATGAGAGGACAAAGGCGCCAAGTACCAGAACAACCAGAATTCTTGGAGGGGGTTGAACAAGGTTTTTTTCAAGACGCCGTCTCTTTCGAAGAACTTGAGCGCTCCCATCCGTTAGGACCGGAAGCGAGGCCGACAGCACAACGTGAAAAGGATCGACAAAAGGCACAGGGAGTGTTTGCGAAGATCCGATCAAGCCCGCTGACAAGGCCGCTCTTTTTTGCATTGGCACTCATAGTCGGAATGGAGGCGGCGCCAAGAAATGCCCAATCAAAGGAAACAGAAGTCGACGCCGAAGTCGAATCCGTGATGTTGGATCCAGGAGTTCGACAAGAATTTGTTCGTCTCGTGTATTCCGAGCTACGCGAATCAGGTCAGACGTTCTCTGAGGCGGAAGGGCGTTTTGGTCGCGATTCGTGGACTCCAGAAGAGCAGCAGGAATACGACATGATCATTTCGCTTGAAGGGAGATTTGAGTATTTGCATAAGGATCATCCTGAAATTGTCGATGCTTATCGCGATCCGCAAGGTCGATTGGAAAATGCGAAGACACTCTTCCTACTCATGACCAGCGAATTCCGACATTCGCGGCTGGCATTTGATTTTCTTAACCAGACCATAGATGACGCCGTGTCTGTTTTTCCGCGGCTTGAGCCATCGAAGGCCATGGAAATCTATACCGAGTATGAGAAAGGCCTTTTTCAGTATGGCGGTCTGAAGTCTGTGCAGGAATTAGCCAAACAACTTCAAGAGAAACTTCCGCAAGATCACCCCATCCTTGCCCAAATAGAGGCCAAGCAGTGGCTTGCCGTCGAGACACAGCAATGGTTTGCTCCCAGCAAAGACAATTTCGTCATCTTCAACCAGATCACCGGTCGCGTCGAGATTTACCACAAGGCAAATGATGCCGCGATTTTGCTTGAAGCGTTTCCTGGCAATGGTGGTCCGCCAAACGGACAAGCATGGGAGAGGGGAATGGCGGCCCACATAGCGGTGCGGACGCCTGATGGGAATTATTCGTACGACCGTTCATTCGAAAAGAAATCTCCCTCGTGGCAATTTTCCTGGGTAACAGACACGGCGCCACTGAGATGGACTGCGGATAAGAAAGATGTCGAATATCAGGATACGGATGGGAAATGGCGTCGGCTCACGGGAGAATATGGAGAGTTTATGGTGTATGGCGCGCCACAGCATCCGTTTTTGGAAGAAGAAAAATCATCACTTTACAGGAGTGCTTCCCAACGCGAACAAGACGGAAGCTGGAAACGTCCTGTCCCATTTACCGTTGAATCGGCGTTGGGACCCGATGGGGAGTTGCGCCAGACTTGGGATCGCAATGACTTTGGTTCAAGATCGATCCAGATTAGAGATGAGTCTGGTCAGGTCATGTCCATTTTTTTCCACTCAAGTCCTCTGGATGAGAAGTGGGGACAGTTCTTGGATTTTTCTCATGGCTGCATTCATATGAAGCCGGAAGATTTGGAGGCGATGGATGGGTATCTGGCAAAAGGATCAAAAATGCGTATTTCGTCGGAGTCGGCGGTAGCAAAAACAGAAAAGCCCGGAAGTGGATCCGAGCCTAAGGGAGGATAAGCACCCAGGTTTTCATCCCCTTGGGGAGAAGAGCCCGGAGTTCGTCAACGTCCGAATTGGTGAGGGCGATGCATCCCCAGGTCCAATCTGCAGCGGATCCGCCGCCGTGGATGAGGATGTCCCCTCCCATGTTGGTTTTCTGGGGCGGCGCTGAGCCGCTGAGTTCGGCTCGGGCGATGCTGTCGAGAGTCTTTTTGTCGATGGAGCCGGAGCTGTGTGCTTGGCGTGCATGACGCGAAGACGGATAGTGGATGAGCATGGCGCCGTAGTAGCTTGACCATGGTCGGTCGCTCACTCGGAACAGCCCCTCCGGCGTGCGCCGGTCGCCTTCCATTCGTTTGTCGAAGACGGCGGAGGGTTTTCCTTGTTTATCGACTCCCAGCCCGACACGCCAGCAGCTGGGGGCGGTGCCGTCCAGTCGGTCGTAACGGATCGCGCCATCGCGAAACACCATGAGCCGTCGTGCCTCCTTGAGAACCACGATGAGTGCATCGCTCTGCAGGATCGGATTGTCTTGTCTGTAGAGGTGCGGGTGCGAGGGAAGCTCCCCGACACTTCCGACACACCCCTGAGGGAGTGCAGACTCAACCTCGATCCCACTGACGTCCACCTGGATGTCGGCGGGCGGATTGCTGTCGTAGTGATGAATCGATTTGGCAAAGACCCAGATTGTCCCCGCCATCATAGCAACAGCGAAGAACATTGCGACCAGACCGGATTTCATTTAAGCCTCCAAGCGTAGATAGGAAGAGGGACGGAGGATGTTAGCAAAAATCACAGATTTGTCAATGATTTTGTTGTGGATCGGTTGACAAAGCTGTGATTTTTTGATACATTTTTGTGTTCTTGTTGTTCTGAAGGTTCTTTTTCAACGGGGATTTTGTGATCCCATCACGAGGTGTTCATGGAGTCAGTCTACGAGTTCTGTCTGTTCGCACTGGCTCTCGTCGGCGGCGTTCGTACTGGTGTCCTGGTCGCGAATCGCGGCTGGGCATGGTACTGGAGGCTGTGAATTACGAAAGTCCCTTCCATCAACAAGAACCGTTGAAAATCTGATACC
>CAZELN010000040.1:0-5106 GCA_964513275.1 uncultured Gammaproteobacteria bacterium | reverse complement strand
GGTTTTGGTTTGTCGATACAATGACAAAATTTTGAGTTTCGTAATTCACAGCTTCCAGGTCCTGTTCGCCGTCCCGTCGGACACGATCTCCTACTCGGAGGTCGGCATCGGCGACGTGGAGCGCGCCACACCGCTGTCGGAGTACAAGGCGATCTGGTTCCACGACAAGCTCGTGGTGCCAATGCTGGGCGTGAAGCCCATGCAGGACGCCTTCTTCTTCTGGCAGCGGTTCTGGACGCAGGAGAACCTCGACAAGCTCCTCGCCGAGATCCGCAAGGTTGTGGAGGACGGGCGTGACGACGTCGTCGTGTTCTTCCTGGACCTGGAGGCTCCGATCGTCGGCTCGCACAACGGTCTGGACATCTGGGGAAGTCTCTTTGCGGCGATCTGCGCGAGCGGGCTCGCGGAGCACTTCATCGGCTTCAAGGAAGCAGCGGAGGTCTGGAAGCACCAGGCCGTGAGGCCCGAGGGTCCGACCTGGACGCTCTTCGCCAGCAACCTCGGGCTCAAATGGACGGGCCTGCAGCCGCAGCTCGACCACACGGACCGAACGATGGCCGCGCGCGCCCCGCGCACGGACGGCGACCACCGGCTGCTGGGTCAGGCCACCACGAGCGACGTGCTCTCGGCCTGGAACAGCAAGCTGCGAGGGCCGATCAACATCACGGCCGACGAGGGTCCGATCCGGATCAGCTACGACCAGGGCGTGATCGACATCGCCACACGAGCGCTCAAGGCGTACGAGGAGAGACGTCCCTTCCGCGAGCTCATCAGCGACATCCAAGACGAGAACGTGTTCTGGTTCGCCAACCGCATCGCCGACGCGATCGAGCGCTAGCGCTCACGGCCTACTCTGAAACACGGGTAGGCTATTAATTTTTTGATCATTCGTATCTTAGTGCCTCAATCGGATTTAATCGTGCAGCTGAACGAGCGGGATAGATGCCAAACAATAGACCAACCGCCGTGGATACAGCGACGGCTAAGACGATAGCATTGAGTGGAATGGGCATGCTCCAGGTTGAGAGAAAAAAAGTCGAAATAATCCATTCGGCCGCCCAAGAAACTCCAGAGCCAATCAACACCCCGATGAGTCCTCCAAACATCGTCAACAACACAGACTCAACCAAAAACTGCTGCAATATTTCTTTGTACGTTGCACCAACCGCTTTGCGTAATCCGATCTCGCGCGTACGTTCCGTCACCGAGACGAGCATGATATTCATAATTCCGATTCCGCCGACCAAGAGCGAGATGGCCGCGATGGAGGAAAGAAGAATCGTCAACACACTCCCAATCACGCCGATTGTCTCGGTTGCATCCGTTTGGGAGCTTACAAAAAAATCATCAAGAGCCGGATCTCCATCAGGGTTGTCGATGTCATGAGTATCGCGCATGAGAAAACGGAGTTCCTCTTTCGTATGTTCAATGTCGTCACCCGCGATTTCCGCGGAAATGTAGTGCACATAATCAACACCCAAGATGTCTCGCTGCATCGTCGTCACCGGAATCGTCACCTGCTTATCGAGGTTTTGAAAAAAACGAGAACCTTGTTCTTCAAACACACCCACCACACGGAACGTTTGGGTCTTAATCTTGATTCTTTCCCCTACTGGGTCACGGTCCCCAAAAAAATTCTCTGCCACTTCTCTGCCAAGCACAACGACGTTCGCGTAGGACTCGACGTCTGACGCATCAAGAAATGATCCGTAACGAAGACTCGCCGGAAACAGGTTGAGATAGAGCTCGTCTGTTCCCATGACTTGGAGAAACTCGTTTGACTCTTCAAACGTCACAGGAAGTGTCGTGTACAGTGTAGAAGAAACAGCGGTGAAAAATCCCGAATGACGCATGGCTTCCAGGTCATCGAGGTTGACGGTCTGTTCAATAAAGGGAGTGGGAGGCCCTGAATGTTCACCCGAACTTGCCGGCTCTACGAACACAAGGTTACTGCCAAGATCTGCGACTTCCGACAGAATGTACCGCTCCGCCCCTTGACCGATTGACAGCATGAGGATCACCGCCGCGATGCCAATCACAATCCCGAGGATCGTCAACAGCGAGCGTGACTTGGTGCGCAGAAGGGATTCCGTGGCCGTGGTAAAAAGATCTTGGTACCGCATACTACTTGTTATAGCCACCACGACGGTGATCTCCGTTTGTCGAATCTGATTCAATGACCCCGTCCCGCATTCTGATAATACGAGAGGCGTACTGTGCCGCCTCGGCCTCATGCGTTACCATGACGATCGTATGCGCCTTATCATGCAACGCGCCTAAAAGATCAAGAATCTGTGCGCCAGTTTTTGTGTCGAGGTTGCCTGTGGGTTCATCGGCAAAAATAACGGACGGCTCGTTGACAAGCGCACGGGCGATTGCCACGCGTTGTTTCTCGCCACCAGAAAGTTGACTAGAAAAATGATCTCGTCGATGTTCCATTGAGACAGCCATGATGGCCTCATTCGTTCGACGCATGCGTTGGCGTGGAGATAAAGATCCGTACACGAGCGGAAGCAGAATATTCTGATACACGGTGGACTTGCTTAATAAATTGAACGCTTGAAAAATAAAACCGACTTTCTCTTGTCGGAATTTGGCGAGCGCGTCACCAGAAAATTCTCGTACCTCTTTTCCCTCAAACAGGTACGTCCCATCCGTACATGAATCCAGGAATCCCAAAATATGCATGAGCGTCGATTTGCCTGATCCGGATGGTCCCATGATCGCAACAAATTCTCCTGAGCCGATCTCAAGTGTGACGCCGCGCAGCGCCTGAGTCACGACCTCGCCATGGACGTAGTCGCGTGTGAGATTCTCACATCTGATAAGGACGTCTGACATGGCTATGGGGTTACTTCGCGAATCACCACCTCCTCTCCTTCTTCAAGTCCGGAAACAACCTCGACGCGCCCAAGATCCCCACGTAGTCCAACCACCACATCTCGCTCTTGGGTCTGGCCGTTCTTCCGTACTCGGACATACGTGCTACCATCGCGAGATTGCAAAGCACGTTGGGAAATGGTGAGGACGTCGTCTTTTTCGTCAGTTGTGAACATGAGGTCTGCGGAAAGCCCTGGTCGCAGCGCAAGAATCTGATCTCCTTGCGTAAGGGCAACCGTCACCTCGTAGTACACCACGCTCTCGATGAGTTTCTCCGCCGGATCAATCTTACGGACTTCGCCTATAAGTTTTTGCGAGGAACCAAACGCATCAAACGTGATTTCTGCTTGCTGGCCAATGGCGAGCTTGGCGATATCTGACTCACTCACGTCCGCGACGATTTCAAACTGCTCTTGCGTCGTTTGTACGGTGATGACCGCGCCTGTTGCCGTCACTTGCTCACCAACCTCAATAGATACTTCCGTCACATCACCAACAATAGGAGAACGCATCTGGGCCCTTGCGAGCCGAGCCTGGGCGGAAGCATAGGTAGCTTGTGCGCGAGCCACCTCGGACTCATACGAAGCAAGATCCACGACTCGCGGCGCAGCTTGGGCATGTTTAAGTTCTGCTTCACGCAAACCCGCCACGGCTTGCGCGGAAGAAATCGCTTGGTCGGCCACGGTAACTTGATACTCGCGCGAGGCGACCGCCGCATCATACGAAGCTTGGGCTTGAGCAAGCGCATTGTTGGCATCCTCTAAATTCACACTGGCCGTGTTCAGGGCATCTTGCACTGTTTGGAAAGCGTTTTGGAGCGCGGCTTGGTCGACTTGTAACGCCGCACGAGCCGTATCGATGGACGAGGCAAGAGTCGTGGCCTCACTGACACTCAATTCACCGGTGGCTGGCATGGCAGAAACCGCTGCTCGGATGTAAAGCAACAATGCAGCAGCATGATCGAGTGCCTCCTCAACGTATTCTGCAGACGTGACGATCGTCCCAGAGGAACCATAATGAGCCGAGATGATCGCACTTTCTGCGGAAGACAAACTCGACTTCAAGGCGGTCAGCGCGGTCTTCGCGGATTCCACAGCCGAAGCATTTCCCGATGAAAGCACATTCTGGTAGTCATCATTAAGCGTTGTGTTGTTGATGCCTAGAACCTCGTCCCCTTTTGCGTACGCACTTCTCGCCTCGATGACACCTGCCCACGCAGAGCCAAGGAGATCGTCGTACGCGTCGGCAATAAGGATCCCGTTCTCGTCAATCGTCTGAAAGAGATTATCGGAGGCTGTTTCAAGCGCGGAGGCTTGGACGTTCTCCTCAGCGAGATAGAGAGATTCAACGAATGGACTCAACGTAACTTTATTTGCGTAGTCCGTTTGGGCGGAAGCAAGCGACGCCGCAGAGACCGCAATCGATTCTTCACTCGCGCCTGCTTTTTGTGCATCAAGATTCCCTTGCGCCACGTGCACGGCTTGATAGGCGCTCTGCACATCCGCTATCAGTTCATTCGTTTCAAGAACCGCTAAAAGGTCACCGACAACGACCGCATCACCCACGCTCACAAGAATCGATTCCACGGTCCCGGACAAATCAAACGAAAGCTCGACTTCATCAAGTGAGACCACTTCCCCATTCGCATCAACGGTCTGGACCAAATTCTCGCGTCCAACAACCTCGGTGACATATTCAACCGGTTGCTCAGGTCTGAATGCAAAAAACCCAACAACACCAAGGACGACTACGGCTCCAACCCAAAACCACCATCGACGGAGTGATCCCATATGTTAGTAGTCACGAAGTTTCTCAATTAACGGATTCGCCTGGATCTTTTCAAGCGCCTTGGCTTCGATCTGGCGGATACGCTCGCGGGTGACGTCGAACTCGCGTCCCACTTCTTCCAACGTATGACTCACACCGTCTGTGAGTCCAAATCGCATCTCAAGAATTTTTTGCTCGCGCGGCGTTAACTCCATCATCGATTGATTGACGTAATCTTTGAGGAGCTCCCGTGCGGCTGTGCGGTCCGGTGAAATCGTCTTCACGTCCTCAAGAAAATCTTCAAGTTTGGAATCTTCATCATCATCTCCCACACTCGTTTCAAGCGAGACTGTGTCCTGCGAGATTTTGCGGATGTGACGCACCTTCTCGATTGGTTGTCCCATCTCGGCGGCAATTTCTTCCGCAAGCGGTTCCCGACCAAGGTCTTGAATAAGCTGA
>CAZELN010000039.1:0-5550 GCA_964513275.1 uncultured Gammaproteobacteria bacterium | reverse complement strand
CAATCTTAGCGACGCTTCTCAATGCGATCCTTCCCAACCCACGAACGCAACACATCAGGAACAAGAACAGAACCATCAGCTTGTTGATAATTTTCCAAAATCGCAACAATCACTCGACCGATCGCAAAGGCTGTACCATTGAGCGCGTGCGCGAGTTCGTTTTTCCCATCAATCCGGACGCGCGTATTGAGACGACGTGTTTGAAAATCGGTGGTGTTGGAAGTAGAACTCGTCTCTCGATACGTTTTTTGTGACGGAATCCATGTTTCGATATCGTAGGTGCGTGCACTTGGCGCGCCTGTATCTCCACTACAAAGTTTCAACACACGGTGAGGAAGCTTGAGCCCCTGCATGAGGCGCTCCTGGATTGAGAGTAATAGATGATGCTCTTCATCTGAGCGCTCCGGTGTTGTGAAACTAAACATCTCGACCTTATCAAACTGGTGAACGCGGATAATGCCGCGTGTGTCTTTTCCGTACGTTCCTGCCTCGCGTCGATAACACGGAGAAAATCCAAGATGGCGCAACGGCGTTTTCTCTCCATCGATGATTTCGTTCATGAGCATGGGTCCAATGGACTGTTCACTTGTCCCGATCAACACAAGGTCATCATTTTTGAGATGGTAAATTTCTTCCTCGCCTCCGTGCTCAAGATAGCCCATCGCTCCCATGGCCGCGGTGGAAATCATGTGCGGTGGTAGAACAGGGACGAATCCTTCTTTCAGGGTCTCTTGGAGCGCGAACTGGACGAGTGCAAACTCCAGAAGCACCGCATCACCCTTGAGATAGGCAAAACGCGCACCAGAAACTTTTGCTGCCCGATCCATATCGATGATATCCAGAGCGATACCCAAATCGAGGTGATCCTTGGGTTCAAACTCAAACGTTGTTGGCTCGCCAAATAGGCGGACGAGTTCGTTCACGGTTTCGTCTTTCCCCGCTGGCACGTCCTCGCGCAACATGTTTGGATAATGCTTGAGCTCAATGGCGAGCTCAGCCTCAACATGAGAAAGTTCCGCTTCCTTCTCCTTTACCTGATCCTTGATCCCCTTTCCTTCTTCTACAAGCGCCTTGCGTTCGTCCTGAGACGTAACGGAGGGGATGCGCGAAGCGATTTCATTGCCACGCGTGCGAAGCGCTTGCACGGCCTCAACTAGTCCGCCGCGTTTTTCGTGCAACCCAATCGCGACTTGAAGATCAATGGATTTCCCGCGATTCGTATTGTTCTGTGCCACGCGCTCTGGCTCCTCCAAAAGACGTTTGATATCAATCATACGCCGACCATGATGCATCATTTTGCGAAAAAAGTGAATGCGTAGCCAGTTTCAAAAACTCTTATTTGTCGGTGGCTTAGCCACCGACAAATAAGAAAGACGAGGGATGAACCTCGTCCGTAGTGGGCTACTTGAGCCCGGTGCACATCTTGAACCTGCTGTCGCAGGTCAGTGTCGTGATGCCAGGTTTCACAACCAGTGTGCCCATCTGGGGCGTTTCGCGTCCCGGCATGTCCACGCTTGCGCGATATTCTCCGGCAGGAATCTCACGTGAGCCGCTCTTGAGTGTAAACGTACCTCCTTCGCCTGTAAGCGAAACCGTCACGGTGGTGTCGGCTTTGAGGAGCAAACGAACTTGCGGCATTTCCACCACACTCACCTGAGCCCCCTGCACTACGACAACTTCCGGCTTGGGTGCAACGGGCTTGTTTGGTACCTTCACCATCGTTTGCGAGGGTTTGACTGTCGACACGGCTGGAGCTTCAACGGGCACAGGGGTGGAAACCGCTGCACGTTCTGGCTCCAGTGGCTCTGGTGTCGGTGGGAGAACCTGCGCGCTCGACTCGGGCGGTTGCGATGGAACGGAATGGATTTGCTTCCATCCCCTCATGGATGAAACGACCAGGAGAACCCCCAGGACAGCCAGCACAGCGACACGCATGACACGTCCTTTTGCTGCAACTCGAATCGCCTCGACTTCGGCTGCCTGGACCTCCTGGTCAACGTCCGGATGAATCGTCCCGTAAGGGCGCGATGGTTCGCCTGAACGTGGACTCGCATCTGGAACTGGTTGCACCAACCGCCGCTGGGACACAGCGCTGACGTTTGCTCCTTCCTGGCAAAGATCTGCAGAACCTGGCATCAAGGTCACGCTGACGTGTGGGACGTCCTGTACGTTACTCAGAGCACTACCGGGTTGAGGAATGTTAGAGGGATCCTCCGGAAGTGAAGCGAGCAACGCTTCCAGCTCCGCGATCATCGCTGCCGCGGAAGCCATCCGCTCATCGGGTTTCTTGGCCGTCGCCTTGCGGATGACGTCCTGGAGTCCTACGTGGATACTCTCGATCTCCTTTGGACACACCTCAATCTGATCGGCAAAATTCCCTTCTCCTAACTCTGCGTCCGTAAGCATGACGTAGAGCGTGACTCCCACAGCATGCACGTCATCACGCACGTCAGCAGCCTGACCCGCAAGCTGCCCGGGAGACATGAACCCGTGGGTACCCATCGTCGCCCCAAGCTTTGTCAGATGCTTCGTTTCGTCCTTCAGGTGCGCGATGCCAAAGTCCGTGATCTTGGGCGTCCCATCGATGTCAAACAGGATGTTGGCCGGCTTGATGTCTCGATGGATAATCCCATGGGCATGCGCTGCACTGAGTCCACGCAGGATTCCTAGCGTTGCGTGTACGGCCTGACGAGGCGAAAACACCCCGAACTTCGCAAGGTGATCCTCTACCGTTCCGCCTTCCAAGTAGTCCATGACCAGATACGGCCGGTCTTCAATCTCACCCATGTCATGCACCTTCACCACATTGGGGTGGGTGATGCCGTGCATGGCTTTTGCCTCGTTCTCGAAACGGCCAATCAGCAGCGGAAAACGCAACAGCGTCTGGTGAATGAGCTTCATGGCTCGAAGTCCAAACACTCGATGACGAACCAAGAGCACGTCGCCAAACGCTCCTGTCCCCAAGAGCTTCTCAACGGTGTAAACCTTCAGTGGCGCCAGCAGCGCCTGAGCCTGTTCCCGCTTTTCGCGTTCCAGCGCCTGCGCAATCTTCTGACGTTGTTCTTCTGTCATGGCGAGGCGACCTCCTCCTGCGCCGTGGTGATCTTGTGACCTGAGCCAAACTTCACCTGAAAACCAATCCCCAAGCCAGTAAACACGAGCGCGGTACCGCCGGTGATCACCGATGCCGTACCCAGGCTGTTCGCGCGCGAAGCGTGACCTTCCAAATCCTCGTCGCTAGTCGATGGATCCAGAAACAAGTCCTTCTCATGCATGGCGATCCCGTAGAACACACCACTTGCAAGCGCGGTGATACCGGCACCGACATACCAAGGCCGAGGATCTCGAAAGATCGACGGACGTCGAAAATCGTCGAGGTTGATGCCCAGATCCTGAGCGGTCAAACCAAACGCGTTTCCCGACCAGTTGGGTGTTGCTTCCCCAGGCTGGACGTAGCGAGTCTCGCGCAAGGTCTCCACGCCATCCACGCTCTGGTACACCTGGATGATGACCGGCGTCTCCTTGTAGCGAGCCGCATTGCGCACACCGCCCACCAGGACGTATCCGCCCGGAGGCGGATAGATCTTCTCGCCGTCGCCGTCGGGGAGCGTCTCGGCTTGCTTGTACAAGATCAGAAGCGGATGCCCCTCCTGCGCAACGTCCGAGGGAAATGTGTAGCCCGGCTGCAAGAGAAGACTTGCATGCAACTCCTGCTTGGCACGAGTGTAATTCCCGCTGATGAACGACTCCATGGCCATGAGTCGATGGAACGCTGCGGCATCTTCCTTTGTGAGAGACTCCTGCACACACGGCAAAATTTGCGTGCGCACGTGGGAGGCCTGTGTGAGCAGACTCTCGGCGTCCAGGCTCGCGAAGGCCTCTTCGGCCACACGTCCAGCCTCGCCCAGTTGTTGGACATGCGTGGGAGCTTCACAGACGGCCCAAGCCAGGTTCGACACACAAAGAAACAACGCCAGAAGCGTGATGACTCGAAACTTCATGGAATCCTCCTAAAGAACGAGGGCTTTTTTTAGCATTCTCGACCCCCTGCGTCAATAGTAACACGTTTAAAAACCATCAATTCTGACGTTTTAACGAATAACCTGTGCGGTGGATCGAGCCTCAATACTTGGGTTGAACTCAACGGAATCAAGGACGGCCTGTTGTTCTCTCTGCGCATCTAGGGACAACAAAATGTCGACAAAGTATCGGCGATCCACTCCCTGAATTTCAGACGTAAGAACTTGTTGACTTTCTTGACCCTCTGTCACGATCTCATGGAAATCAAACGTGTAGCCTCCAACGTTAATCGTGGAACTGGTATTAGAAAAATCAAAATTTTCCTCGAGCCAATCTTGGTAGTCGATAGATTCACCCTCAAACGTTTCAGCGATTTCTACGGCGATCGTCACGGATTCTCCCAACGGAGACTCAATTTCAATCGTACTTGCGCTCCCCCCGTCGTATTGCGCAATGCTCCAATCAGATGGTGCAGAGAACATGAGAAAGTCATTACTCATGACGTAGCTGATGGTGGAGGTGGTTTCAGGAGTGAGTGTCTCAACGGCCGTTACGTCAGCTGGCAGTGAAGTAGTCGTGGAAGCGGCACATCCAGCACCCAATAGGATAAACGGAACCAAAAGGAGAGGAAAAAATTTCATAAACGACGTTTGTGAAGAGTGAGAGTTCACCATAACCAGTGAGGAATAGGGCGTCAATAGGCCGTTCTATCCCCAACGACCCGTTGACGCTGGAAGAAAAACCTGTTGTGATGGCTTCATAAGAACCCCTTTATTGCCCGCTTGTCGGGCTGGGGGTTCTTTTTGTTCAACGTAATCGAGAACATAAAGTTTACGATCGTAAACTTTATGTTCCACCCATATGACCCAAAACCAAAAACCCAATAACATAACCCAAGAAATCATCGAAACGTTGCTTGAAGCAAGCGATCTTACTATCGAATGGATGAACAATCCATACAAACAATACAAACGGATTCGAGGAATCATGGAGCCGGAAGAGTGGAATCGAATCTTTGGGGAGAAAAAGAAACGTCGAGTTCTGAAGGAACTCAAACGCAGGACGTGGCTTACTGAACGACGGGAAGGAAACAAGGTCGTTTATGAACTGGCAGAATCAGTCACCATCCAACGTCTTAAAACAACAATCCGGTCAACGATTGCCGTCTTACCAGAACCATCGATAATTTTAGTGGCGTTTGATTTTCCTGAAGCGGCAAGAAGGGCTCGTGACTCGTTTCGATTTTTTCTGAAATCGGTCGGCTTCGCACAAAAACAACTTAGTGTCTGGTTTTCCAACAAATCTATTCTCGATGAAATGCAGACTCTTGTTCGTATGCTTAAGATTGAAAAATGGGTCAATATCTACCTCACTCACAAAACATAAACTTCACGATCGTGAAAAGATTGTTCCTTGAAGGAAAATCTATCCACAATTGTCCATTGACGAACGTAAATAACCCTGTTGAAATGATTCTAGAAGAACCCTCTTTCTTCACCAGATCACGCGGGTTCTTCTTTTTGTTGATCT
>CAZELN010000038.1:0-6732 GCA_964513275.1 uncultured Gammaproteobacteria bacterium | reverse complement strand
ATTGGGTGGCAATATAGACCTGAAGTTTCATCAATCGACTCGTATCTCGTGACTCGACGACCGAACGGATACGATCAACTAACACATCAACATCCTCACGCGTGAACTCACAGGGTCCATCACAATCTCCTTCCCAACCCTCCTCCCCATCAAGCTCGGCAATGGATTGAATCGCTCCGATGTCTCCCGCACTGACGACGAGTTCCCCATCAGGATCCTCCACAAATCCCACTTCGGAAATGACAAACGGATAGAATCGCTTTTCTTCCTCAACAGGCACAGCGTAGTGATAATACTCTTGTGTAATGGTTCGATCGATCCATCCGTCAGGCCGTTCAGAAATCGGGAGAGCGAGATAGTGGAAACCAACAATCCCATCGAGATACTTGAATCCAGCGCCAATCGCACCAACATACCAATCACTTGGTCCTCCACCTCCGGCGCAGCCGAGGTTTTCACTCGGATCAACCAGCGCATCGACCGCGGCTTTGCGCAACGCAAACTCCTGGATCATTTCCTCGGTGGTGAATTCCGTCTTTGGATCGATGTCACAATGCGTCCCCACTCCTTGTCCGCGATCAAGAGCCTCCTGCAAGAGGTTGTCATCCCACTTGATCATCGCTTCGGCCATCGGAATTTCAGACTCGATCGTAATCACGGCATCGTAGTCTTCGGCAAGATCATAAGCCATACGCAGAAGCGATGCCTGTCTATCGAAAAATGGTCTCGCCTCGAGTGCCTGTGTCCATCCACCTTCCAAATGCGTCATTGTCGCAAAGTACACCGGAGCCGGCTCTGATTCTTCTTCCTCAACGACGGCCTCAATGACCGGTTCGGCCACGCTTGCTGAGGACTCTTTGTCTCGCATCTCAATGAATGCGGCGATCGCCAGAAGGACGACGACAACGGCAATGATCGCGAAGAGGGCCGTCATGACGGGTGCCTGTTTTGATGTTTGTGTCATATGGTAAGATTTTAGCCGATATGATCGAAGTAGAAAAGAAATTTAAACTCACACCCGAGCAAGAAGTGCGACTCCTTGAAGGTGCTACGTTCCTCAAGGCTGTCACCAACGAGGATATCTATTTTGATACGAAGGATTTTTCGTTGACGAAACAGGATCACTGGCTACGCAAGCGTTCAGGCCGATTTGAGCTCAAGCGTCGAGTCCATGAGCTCGGACATAAACTTGGTGGAACAGCGTATGACGAAATTGAGGATGAAGCTGGGATTCGCACATTTTTAAAACTCCCTGTAGTGGACTCACTGGAAGCTGACCTCACGAACACTGGATACAAACCGTTCGCGAAAATTGTGAAGGAACGAAAATCATATGAGAGAGAAGGATTCCATATCGATTTAGATGTCTGTGATTTTGGATATGAGCTCGCGGAAATCGAATTACTGCTCGAAGATGAGAATCAAAGGCAGGAAGCTCTTAAACGAATCGAGGACTTTGCTAAGCGCATGGGACTCGACCAGACGCCGGTGCGAGGAAAGATCATCGAATACCTCTACCGATTTGCTCCTGAACATTATCAGGCACTTCTGGACGCAGGCGTCATATGAGCCCTGCCGGAAAACTGCTCGAGTGGTATCGACGCCATGGCCGCGATCTTCCGTGGCGCAGCACGCGAGATCCATACCGAATCCTCGTGAGCGAGATTATGCTCCAGCAGACGCAGGTCGACCGAGTGAAGGAGTACTATCGCGCATGGCTGAAACAATTTCCCACGTGGAAGAAACTCGCGGGAGCAAGTAACGCCGACGTGATCCACGCCTGGGCAGGACTTGGATACAACCGCCGGGCACTCATGCTGCGAGACGTGGCGCGCTCTGTGGTCGAGCACGGCGTCCCAAAAACGGAGCAAACCTGGCTCGCGATCAAGGGCATTGGTCCATACACGGCCGCGGCAGTAAGTGCATTCGCCCAACAAAAAAGAACTCTCCCGATCGACACAAACATCCGTCGAATCCTGGGTCGACTCTTGTTGGGTAAGCCATTCACCGAGCTTAAAGATGATGAGACGATCCGATCGAAGGCTGACGACTTCCTCCCTCGTCGTGGCGCCTACTATAATGTGCCTCAGGCGATCTTTGACCTGGCGACCTCGATTTGTACCAAGAATCCAGACTGTGCGTCCTGTCCCTTGCGCCAAGACTGCAAAGCCGCCAAACTGTTTCTATCCGGTCGAGTCAAAATCCCAAAACGTTCTGTCCCCGTCGCTCGCGAACGCAAACATCGCAACAAACCTTTCCCCGACCGCATCTACCGCGGCCGAATCCTCAAGTTTGTCCGCGAGCGGGGTCAAGTCTCCAGTCTACGGTTGGGCCAAATGATCGATCCAGACTTCGACAAACACCTTGACCAAGAATGGCTCGAGGCGATGATTAACCGACTCGTAGTCGATGGACTCCTCGCTCGCACACCAAAAAAGGTAATACTCCCAAAAGGGTGACAAAAATTCGTACCTACGAAAAAATGTCGTCCAACTCTACTATGAAATACTTTATTGCCTCGCGCTGGAGGAACCGAGAAATCCTTGATCCGCTTGTTGCGCGGATTCGTGCGGCCGGACATGACGTCTACTACTTCGTCGAAAAGACGGTCACCAAACATGCTCGCGACTTGAACCCTGAGGACTACATGCGTGAGTATGAGTCAATCAAGAACTGGCGCGAGGATCCTTATTGCAGAGAAATCTACGAACAGGATCTCGCCGGTCTCAAACAGAGCGATACCTTGCTCCTCGTCCTTCCGGCTGGAAAATCGGCACACATGGAGGCAGGCATCGCGCATGGCATGGGCAAGCCGACGATTCTGGTGGGATCCGTCGAGGAAACAGAAAGTCTCTACCTGGCATTCAACGAGTGGTACCCAAGCATAGACGAATTTATTGCCTCGCTATGACCCTCTTTGCTCAAACCATCTACAACATTGTTCGTCGCATCCCCAAAGGCCAGACGATGACATACAAGGAAGTCGCTCGCGCGGCAGGACGACCAAAAGCGTATAGGGCTGTCGGCAACATCTTGAATAAGAACTACGACCCGAATATCCTCTGCCATCGTGTGATCCGATCGGATGGATCGATGGGAGGATACAATCGTGGGGCATCAACGAAGGCGAAAAGGCTCAAAGAGGAAAAAGTCCATAATCCGACCTGACCCCAAAACGAGATCCCTCGACTCGGCCGCCAGACGGCCTCGCTCGGGATGACAAAAAGCTCCACGTGTGAATCACACATGGAGCTTTTTATCACTCCACAGTCCTATATTTGGCTCGCGAAAGTCGGGTACTGAGCGACTGCTCAATACGCCTTTTCCACGAGCGCCCAGCTTGCGCCGGAAAATTCGTGGAAAATTTGCTGCACCTTTTCAGGTTTACCGCGGGGCTCTCGCGTGACCACCGAAGCGATCACGGTTCTAAGCCCTAGACCAAATGTTTGCCCAAATTAGTTCTGTGGAGCATCTAGACTATAGCACATTTTTATTGCATTCGCACGTAACGTTGCATTGAAAGCGGAACATAGTTCACTCGCTTCGTTTCCTCGGTTTCAAAGTCAGCCAAAGCTACGGTAGGCTCGAAAGGATCAGAAAGAAAGTCTTCTACATGAATTGGTTCCACTTGAGTTTGAGAGACCGATGCCTGCACCACGGAAGATTTGGAGGAAATCGTCTGCGGTCCAACCTCTGGCTCCATCGAAACATGCGCCGCCATAAGCGCAAATACTCCTACCATCATTCCGCCGGCAAAAAGCGGCGCGGTATACGTCATCATGCGATCCCATCGGCTCACGCGCGGGGCAAAAAAACGCGAGCACATGAGACTGCGTCGTAACTCGTAACGATGCTCTACGTCGCCAGGGTGTTCTTGGGAACCCACGACTTCGAGGAGTTCTTCGATGTTGAGTTGCTTGCGGGACATAGTTCATTTCCAACCATGAGAGCCTGTAATTTTTTTAGGGCTCGATGGATATGTGACTTAATCGTACCCTCCTTCATGCCAATCGTCTCGGCAATTTCTGGAACGGACATGTGGGAAAAATATCGCAGAGTCAAGATCGTCTGTTGGCGGCCATTGAGTTTTGCTAGCATCTCGCGCAACAGGTTAATTTGTCCTTCAAGTTCGCTGGCATCTTCCCCCATACGGTAGGCGATGTCCGGACGGAAGTCTTCTCGGCCGATCAATTCTGGCGCTTCGTCTGTGGTGATCTCGAGAAATTTCGAGCGACTCCGATAGTAGTTACCAACCTGCGCAACAGCGATAGCGAACAGCCAAGATTTAAAGCTTGCTCCTTTTCGAGGCTGATATCGATGAAGGTTCTTCAATGCCTGAAAAAATGTTTCACTTGTCAGATCCTTTGCCAAATCCGCACTGCCTGTGCGGTTATACATAAACCCAAAAACGGGTTGGTAGTACGTGTCGTACAACCGCCCGAACGCTTCCGGGTCTGTTTGCCCATTGGCAACCAGGGTTTCTTCCATAGCTTGTAAATTACAAGTTAAGTGAGGACTGACCCATAGCCCATTTATACCATGAGCCAGCGACTCTTTCGACCTTGCACAAGTAAATCGCAGAGCGCACAAAATCGTTGCGCCTGTCGGTGGCTAAGCCACCGACCTGGTTGAAGAAAATGAACTTATCCACAACCTCAAATAGAAACCCCCGTCGCTGTGGAGCTTCGGGGGCGTCAGGGCGTGTGCGGCGTGAGGTCGGACCACACGAAGTGGTCGACGGTGAAGGTACCGGTGGCGAGGAAGGTGACACCTTCACACCGCACGATGTACTTCTCCCCCACCTTCGGCCGGTTGCCGTTGATGAAGGTACAGTTGCTGACCGCGGTAGCAGTGGCCGGGGCGGCCAGCGTCGCGGGGGCCTCGGTGGTGCCTTCCGGAGCCTCTGCCGTGGGCACGGACTCGGGCCAAGGGAAGGTCTTACGCCAGTGCGTGCACTTGGCGGGGAGCACCAGACACAACGCCTCCATGCTGGGCTCGACGAGGTCCGCGAGCTCCTCGTCCGTGTCCGGGTAGAGCTCAATCACGGGAAGGCCACGATCACGTCGCAGACCCTGCGCCGCAACGTTCGTCTTCAGCGCGCTCTGGGCCTTGCCGAACTGGGTCTTGAGAGCCCAGCCGTCACCGTAGTAGGCGTCCAGACTCCGGCGGAACCGAGACTCGAGCTCGGAACGAAGGCTCTCTTCGTAGCCGGGAACAGCTTCGATCTTGAGCTCGGCGCGGATCACGGCATCGCGGGAGGCCAAGACCTCGCCGCGGGTGAGGATGTGGAACAGGTCGGTGACCGAGCTCAGATCGTCCGCGGTCGGGAACTCTTTGTCCCAGGCGACCCAGGTGTCGGACATCTGCGTGTTGGCGCCGCCACGGAGGTCCTCTAGGATGAACTTCTCGCTGGGCGTGATGTCGCCGACCGACTGGTAGAACGGCAGACCCAGCGCGCAACGCCCGAGCTCACGGTCGAACTCGAGGGAGCCGTCCATGCCCGAGCGGTT
Source organism: uncultured Gammaproteobacteria bacterium (assembly GCA_964513275.1). Classification (GTDB taxonomy): domain Bacteria; phylum Patescibacteriota; class Patescibacteriia; order UBA9934; family GWF2-40-263; genus UBA12478. The sequence goes on along the minus strand of CAZELN010000038.1, from coordinate 1,222 downwards.
CGGGAACGTGTCGAGCATCTCGACCCAGAAGCGGGTCAACTCGCCGTCGCCCATCTGACGGACACGAAGAAGGTAGGCGGTAAGCTGGTTGCCCTCCGTGCCGTTGCCCCACATGTCGGAGGACCAACCGCTGTAGCTGCCAGGCTGGACACCGTTGATGGTGGGCTTGATCTCCGGGGTGGTGCCGTCCGCAGAGGGCACCGGGAACATCTCGTCGATGGCCTGGCGCAGGCGCGCGAGGTAGAGCTCACGCAACTCCTTGTCCTGACGGACGAGCTCGTAGAGCTCGAGGGAGCCTCGGACCGGCTCGGAGTAGCAGCCTTCGCCGCACTCCGTCCAGATCAGGACGTTCGCGCCGGGGAGCTTGAGGTAGCGCGTCGCATAGGCCTTCGCCTCGGCAGGATCGAACTTCGCGAGCAGCGCGATGTCGGCCACGACGACCTCAGGGCCGGGGTGCCTCGGAAGCCCCGAGAACTCGTTCTTCTCCCACGCCGCGATCTCCTTGTTCAGGAGCTCGAGCAGGAGAGTACCGTGACCCTTGGTCGCCAAGTCGCGAACCTGGAACGGGCTCAGGACGTTGGTGAGCTTCCAGTCATGGGTCTTGACGATGTGCTTGGCCGCCTCGAGCTTGCCGAACTGGTAGGCGTAGGTGATGACCTCGCGGGTGCGCGTGATCTGATCATCGGCGACCATGTGCTTGGTCGCGCGGTCGAGGGACTCGAGGTCCCCCGTGTGAACAGCGATCATGGCGACCGCCTTCCACTCGCCTTCTTCCCCGAGCTCCTTGCTGCAGCGCTTGGCGTCATCGAGCCGTCCCAGCGTGATCCAGATCTGAGCCGCGTCCCACTCCTTGTCCTGAGCCTCGAGAGCCAGGGCCTGGTCGGCCGTCGGCGTCGGGACGTTGGACTCGAGTCCGTAGTCGCCGGGCGCCTGGGTGGCGCCGATCGCGTCCCAGATGGCGGGATCGCCCAGGAGCGGATCGGACTTGTTGCGGTCGACGTGGAAGTCGGCAGCGTAGCGCCAGATGTCCCGCGGGTGCGGGACGGTGGCGTCGGCCTGGATGATGGTCGCGATGCCCGCGCGCCAGGCCTCGACGGCCACAGGATCCAGGAAGGTCTTGTCGACCTCAAGCTCCTCGGTCGTCGCCACCATGGTGGTCGGCAAATCCGAGGACTCTGAGGGAGTCGTATCAGGGGGATTGCAGGCCGCCGTGAAAAACAGG
>CAZELN010000037.1:0-6982 GCA_964513275.1 uncultured Gammaproteobacteria bacterium | reverse complement strand
TGAGGAATTTTCTGTCTTTGGGCGAGGTGAGCGGGGGCAGCTCGATGGTGGCTGGGGAAGCCTGGGGATGGAGGAAATCAGCGGGAGACGCTTTGGACTTGGAAGGCAGGACGTTTGACACGGATGTGGACTCCGGTGCGGGAAAAGAGGGAAGAATCGTGGAGATCTCGGACAGCCCCTCATTTTCTATCCAAGATAGTGCGAGTTTACGAATTTGATGCCCTTTTGTCAATTTTGCTATCCCAACATTCTTTCCATTGACAAAAGTCAAAAAAATCGCTACACTTAACCTATATGAGTATACGAATTATTTTCGCGTTTTTTTTGAGTTTTGTTTTTGTCACGCCCGTTTTGGCTGACTCTTGGCCGGCCACAGACTCAACGGGAACGGACATCGGCAGCACACTTCTTGCTGTGGAATCATCGTTTGAACCAAGTGGTCTTGTTTGGCACGAGGGTCGCAGCCAATTTATCGCGGTAGGCGGACAAGGACTTGTCGCCACACTGAATGCGGACGGAACAAGCGTGAGCACGTGGGATATCGGTGCGACGTATGACCTGGAAGGGGTAACGGTTGCAGATACGTCGAGTTCGTACGTCTATCTTCTAGACGAAAATCTTGCCGCCGCCCTTGAGTTTGATTTGGATACAGGAACGCTCACGGGCCGCTCGTGGAGTTTTATCGATTATGTTCCTGAGGTTAGCGGATATGGTGCCGAGGGAATTGCCTGGGTTGCCAATGACGAACAAACGCTTGCCACAGGAACGTCTGGTGGACTTTTCTACATTGGTTGGCAGTACGACGGTGACATTTATGTGTTCAATCCGGATTTGTCGACAAGCGACTCGGCGAGCTTTGTGGTTGAGATTCACATGACCAGCGGATACACCGATTTGTCTGATCTCACATACAGTGATGATGCCGACACACTGTATGCGGCGTATGCCTATCTAGATCTTATGGAAGAGCGGACGGCGGACGGCGACTTGATTGCCTCTTACGATCTGCCTGGCTCTGACCAGGAGGGTGTGGCCATCGTGCCTTCGTGCAGTGCGGGGACAGCGACGATTGTTTTTGGTGAGGATCTTGATCAGGAGATTTTCAGCTATTCTGGGTACCCGATTTCTTGCGATGAGGACGGGGACGGCGTTGATGCTGCGTCTGATTGCGACGACGATGACGCAAGCATAAGCGCGGAGCAAACCTACTTTCTAGATGCGGACGGCGACACACTTGGTTCTTCGACGACAACCTCTGTGTGCTCTCTCAGTTCGCCAAGCGGTTATGTAACCAACTCGAGTGATACCAACGACAGCATCCCAAATTTTGGGGTCGAAATTTCGGGCGACGGCGTTGATAACGATGGCGATGGGACCATCGATGAGTACAACACGGTGGCAAGTAACGGAATGCATCCTTACTATTCAACACTTGATCCACTTGATACTGCGCTCAAGAGTACATCTATCACTTCCGTTTCTGGAACGATTGATGGTGACATCCTTGTGACGTACGCAGATAGCTCTACCTTTCAACTTGACGCGCTTTCTCTTACAACATCGATGACGACGTCGGTTCGTTCGGTTGAAGGTACGGCGTACTTGGTTGTTTCTTTGGGTCGCGGGGCGGCCATCGTAAACGGCTATACAGGCGTTATTGAAAAGTCGGTTGTCTTCCCAAGAGGAAGAGCGCGTCCATATATTTGGCGCGAATTCAGCTTGGGCTGTAAATACGTTTTCGAGATGTAATAATTTTGAAATCAAAAAGGATGTCTGAAGGAAATTCCCGATTTCGCGGCGCACACATCTATGACGAATCTTTAACGCAACCGGATGCTCCATTGAGACACGCGGAAAAAGAAAGCCGTACACAAAAACGAGATCGGTTCGGGAATAGGGCATTCGCCTCAAGTGAACTTGCGTATCGTGATCGCGAAGGCAAAGAAACAAAGTCGGCATTGCTTGTGTCACAAGCCGGTGAGCGTTTTTTGAAGGAAAATTCTGGAATACTCCATGAGCTTGATCGTGCGCTGAAAATGGAAATGGAGAAAACGAGGGATGCCCGCTTTAAAGAGTCTCATGATCTTGGATCAGGACGGAGTCTTCAATATCTTGGCTCAGGAGGACAATCGGTATGAGTTGGCAAAAGATGAGATTCATCAATTTTCCAGTCGTATCTTGGATTTTGATGCGCCTGATGAAGCGCAATGGCTTGAGCATGCCAAATCAGAAATCAGGGTATATCTTCCAGAGGCGCGTTTAGATTCCTCCGCAGATGAAATTCTTTCTCACGAATTTCCACAGGCGGCGAAAGCCATTTTAAAGAGACATCATGTACGTTGGATGTTGACGTTGGAAGAAGAAAATTGACACTCGGGAAACATTTTATTCAAGTGGCTGGGTCGTGCCACGATATTCTTCTTGTGCAATAAGCCACGCTTCGCATCGTGAATCTAAACACGCTTGTAAGGTAAAAACATATTCGGTTGCTGCTTCCAAACCATCTAGATCCAGGCTCACTCGATCATGCTCCCCGGATTCTTTTCGCAATAATGTCCCGTCCGCTTTACTGATCGTCACCAAGAAATGGTTGTAGGTTTCCTGTGGAGGCTGCCATCGCAGCGTGAGTGTATTGGAGGCAGAACGCTCAAACGCAACGACTTCCATTTGGGGATCCCAGACTCCGCTCGCCCCTTCGTAAAGTTCTGTCTGGAGTTTTCCCGTGGAATCGACGATGGGTTGGTTGGCCCACCAGACATAGGCGGAAATCCCAACAAGAAGGATAACACCCAAGGCAAGGAGATATTTCATACAAAAAAAGTTTAACATACATTACAAAAACACCCCAGAAGTTTGGGATGTTTTTGTTTGGCGGACCGGAAGGGATTCGAACCCTCGATCTTCTCCGTGACAGGGAGACGTGTTAACCGGGCTACACCACCGGTCCATGGAGGACAGTGCAAATTAACAGCGACGGCATAATAACATAGCCATTTGAGGCATGCAACCCGCTCACCCACAGAGGATTTTTTCATTTTCGTGTCATTCAACAAGCTTTTTAAGATCTCGGACTTCCTTTTCTGTCAGATATCTGGCGCTGCCTTCTGGATAGGTGGTCGGCATTTTGAGACTTCCCAAACGTGTTCGCATAAAGTTCAGGACTCGATAGCCAAGTGTCTCGCACAAGGCAATGAGATCACGTTGGCTTCTTTCATGGAGAATAGTCGCGAACCGCGTCGGAGAGAGGAGGCGAGTCTTGCCAAGTGTTTGGAATTTACCCAGATCGATGCTTTGAATCAGAGGCTCGACATCGACAACATACTCCTGTTCGATTTCATAGCGTGGATTCACAAGTCGGTTGGCGAGTGTGCCATCGTTGGTGAGAAGGAGAAGTCCCGTGGTTTGTTGGCTGAGCCGACCAACAGGGAAAACGCGTTCTGGCGAGTCGATGAGGTTGAGGACATTCTGTTCGTCTGTTGTTTTGGTCGAGTAGCCGATGGGTTTATGCAAGAGGATGTAGACGTTTTTTGTTCGTACACTTCTGCTGCGGCCCAGTACGCGCACATGGTCGTCGATTCCTACCTGGTCGCCAAGAGCTGCTTGTTTGTCGTTGATAAAAACGTTTCCCTCTGCGATGAGCCGATCCGCTTCACGCCGCGAGCAGTAGCCGTTTTGAGCAAGATATTTATTGATACGGATCTCGTTTTGCATAGTCACGAAATTGTAACACAAATAAAAATCCCCCAAGGTCTTGCGACAAGGGGAACCGCGTGTTCGTAAACTCAGGGGTCGTGCGTGATCGACGCTGACCCTCTGGCAGCCTCCAGCAGAACGGTGGGATCGTTGCTCTCTACCGTCTGCGTCACGGTGGTGGTGACTGTGTCCTTTCCGGACGCGGTCGGCGGCTCGCCATGGGAGAGTCCTTGCTGCGCATGGAACCCGCTTCCGACCAGAAGCTTGATCACGATGTAGAGAAGCAGGATGCCCAACACGATGGTGCCTGCCCCCAGGAACAGGCTGCTGTTGAGCAACCAGTCCATCGGATTTGATCCGGATCCTACCACCTGAACCTGCAGGGGTTGTGGAATCGGCGGCGTGACTGCTCCTCCTGCTGCCGCGGCCGCAGGGTTTGCTCCTCCAGCACCGGGAGCTGCTCCTACTTGTCCTCCCGCTGCCGGTGCCGGGTTCGGGGAGGGCGCGGCCGCAGGCCGAATCGTGATCTGGAATGTGCGGACGGGAACCATTCCCGCTCCCGTTCCGTGAGTCTTGCGCAGCTTGGTTTGCAGAGGGCTTGCCAGCCCGGTGGCCAGGGGCGCGTCGCTCTTCCACTTCAGGGTGTGGCTTGTTGCTCCAGCGGGGATTTCCTGATCCGTGTTTGGCGTGAGGATTACGCCGTCGACCTCCAGCGACCACTTGTCGCCTGGGGTGCAGTCGGTTGCGTCCAAGGCGATCTCGACTTCAAGTGTTTCGCCCTCTTGGGCTCCGATGATCTGTCGATCAATGGACATGTCCTTGCTCCAGAGTTATTGGTTTGAGAGAGGGACGAGCTACCCTAAGTCAGAAACTACCTTCTTGTCAACATCCCGTGAGGAGGTGTCATGGTATCATAGAAGCCTATGCCAAACCTTGAAGACATTTATCATCGTCTTGAGAAGAATAAAAAGCGCCGGAAAGAAATAAACAAAATGCTCAAAGATGAGCTTTCGCATTCCTCACGTTACAAGGAAATTGTGGAAGAGATGAAGACGCTGCGCGAGGAGAAGAAGGGGATCGAGCAGGATGTGAGAGCCGGGAATTCAGACGTTGCCGAGCTTGAGGAGTTGAAGGTGGAGATCGAGACGGATCAAGAACTCCTCGCCGACCAAGCGCTGAATATGTACGTCAAAAATGAAACGGTCGAGATCAAAGATGAATACGACCAGACTTGGTACCCTGTGTTCAAGGTGAGTTTTAAAAAATCGAATTAAATGAAATACCCTCCTTCGCTCTACGAGCTACGGGAGGGCAGGCCACCTTGCGTGGGTGGGTCACTTGGGCTCGGGGTGTTCCTCGAAGTCGGACCACACGAAGTGATCCGTGACGTAGGTGCCGGTGGCGAGGTACTCGCCCTCGTCACAGCGAAGGATGTACTTCTCGCCGACCTGCGGCCGGTTGCCGTTCAGGAAGGTGCAGTTCGTCGGGTCGGCGGCGGCCACGGGGGCGGGCAGGCTGGCGTCGGGTTCCGCGGCGGGTGCCGCCGGTTCGGGCTCGGCTGTTCCCACTGGGTCGACTTCTGCCTCGTCCGCGACGAGGACTGCCTTGGACTCATCAGACACACGTTGCGCGAGGACGGCCGCTCCTATGGCCACGCACAGGATCAGGATGAAGGTCATCGTACCTAGGAAGAAGTGCCAGTCCGCCTTGGGTGGAGGAGATGGTTGAGGTGGGGGAGGCGGTGGTTGTATCATGGTCGTGGACATCGTTGAGTTCTCCTTCTCGTCTAGTGCCTCCCTCTGTGGAGGCGGTTGAGGTGGTTGTGAGGCCACCAGAAACCCCAGGAATCCTTTCCCGTTCACCATGACCGGCTCGAACCGGTTTTCCGGTGAGCTTACGGTAATCGATGGCGATCCTTCCTGTGTCGCCTTGAGGAGGAAGTCAACGGAAGGTTCGTAGGTGAATGCCTGCGATCCCGTGACGTTGAATTCCTCACTGTTGGAAGTGTTCGTTCCTCCCGTAATTTTAATGAGCGCTGATTCACCAGGTTTTCCGTCCTTGAATCGCACTCGGATTCTGAGCGTATCCCCCACCCACATGTGCGGCAGAGGGCTCGGTTCTACTCGAACCTCTACCACCACTTTTTCCTCCATGTGAGTGTTTGACCGAGATGGGAGGCTATCAGATGTTTCAAGCAATGTCAATGGAATCCGTAAAATGTAAAAAACGCCCTGAGGCGTTTTACTTTATTTTTTCAACAATGTTCTTGAACACGGCGGGTTGATCTTTTGCTATTTGCGAGAGGACTTTTCGGTCCAGCGCGATGCCGGTTTTCTTGAGACCATCCATGAATCTTGAGTAGGTGGTTCCAAGAGGTCGAAGGGCGGCGTTGAGGCGGACTTGCCAGAGGCGTCGAAAGCTGCGCTTCTTGTTGCGGCGGTCACGGAAGGCGTTCACGCCGGCTTTCAGCATGGCTGGGCGGGCAAGACGGATTTTGGACTTGCGTCCCCACATCATGCCCTTGGTTTTTTCCATCAAGCTCTTGCGACGCTTCACGTGCTGTGTTCCACGTTTGACTCTGGGCATATTATTGGTTGTTTGGCATTAACGTCTTAATGGCTCGTCGGTGCGCATGCGACATCGTTTGGTCTGCCCGTTTGTTGCGAGTCGTTTTTCCTGATTCTTTTCCGTTGAAATGATCCTGACCAGCGGTGCGCTTGAGCACCTTGCCAGTGCCGGTGATTTTCACGCGAGAAGAGAAGGCTTTGTGAGTTTTTAGCTTGGCCATAGTGGAGGTGGCAGAGGTGGATAGGTGAAGAACGTGTGTGAGAATAGCGACATTTTTTGAACATGTCAAGCGCGGGCGACAATCATGGTAAATCGTCCAGCCAAGTACTTGATCTCTTGTTCGATGCGGACAGGATAGACGGCTTTGACTTGTTCAAGGAAATTAACCATGACTTCTTGTGCTACATCGCGGTGGGCTTTCTCTCGACCACGAAGCGGAAGTTCTACACGGATCTTGTCTCCTTGTTCAAGAAACTTGAGCGCTTGTTTGAGACGAACTTGAAGATCGCCCACACCGATGCGAACAGAAAGACGAATACCTTTGATGTCGACTTCGGCAGACTGGGCCTTGCGCTTCTTCGCTTCCTTTTCCTTCTGGTACTTGAACTGACCGTAGTCGAGGATTTTGCACACAGGCGGCTCGGCCTTTGGAGAGACTTCCACGAGATCCATTTCTTTGGCCTCAGCAAGTTTAATAGCTTCCTCCGTGGGGAGAACACCC
>CAZELN010000036.1:0-7340 GCA_964513275.1 uncultured Gammaproteobacteria bacterium | reverse complement strand
GTTAATGTAGTCGTTCACCGCGATCTCAAGTCCAACCCATGCAAGAGAGCCAATGATGAGCGGACCTAACGCCCACCATGGGTCTTGGATCAATCCCATGCCAAAAAAATGGAGAAGCATGAACACCGCGCAGACCAAGACCAGTTGAGCTGGGGTGAACAAACGCATGAATCGGTGAGTCGAGCCCTGAACGAAAATCGAGAGAAGCCTTTTTACCGCATAGACGGCTCCGATGAGCGACGCGGAGATACCCAAATCATTCATGACAGCTTGCTGAAAATCACCTACGGCAAACAAGGGTCCAACCACCAGTGCACTTGCAAGAATGAGCCAAAGAATCCTGGGTTGTTGTTTGAGTTCCTGCCACGCCAGACCAAGATGTGCCACCGCTTTGGTTTGCGTCACCTCTTTTTTCTCCACAGAAACCTCGTCCTTGGTTGGTCCGATCATCGAGACGACGTAGGCGGCCAGAAGGAATTGTCCAATGCCAATCACAAACGGAAGCCACCAGGCGATTTCGTAACAGACACCTGCAAGCGCCATCGAAACAACACTTACCGCGGTTGCAAATCCTTTTCCTTGTCCTGAAAGTTTTGCGTGCTGCTCCACGAGTTCCAATTTCTGTAATCGTTCGAAGAAAAATGCCTCGCCAGTACCGGTCATGAAACTCCCGAATCCCAAGTACGCCACAGAGCCAAGTAGCATCCACCAAAATGACCCACCTAAGTAAACCGCCATCGAAAGCGCCTGACCCAACATGGAAAAAATAAGCGTTCGTCGGTGACCAAATCGATCGGCAAACGCTCCGCTGGGAATTTCCAAAATAAATGAAACCACATGGCCAACACCCGCAATGACCGAAAGTTCACCTAATGTTAATCCTCGGTCAAGACCATACAAGACAAGAATAGGAAGAACAAAACGCTTAAGCAGCGCACGAAAAAGATAGTACTTTTTAACATCCAAGTGCAGTGGCATAGAGAGAATCGTCAGAACAAACTTGAAACCATTCTACCGTCTGGCTCAACAAAGCGCCAAAATGTGTTTACAAAAGTATTCAACATTGACGACTCCGAACTGGAGTGACACGCTATCACCATATGGAGGATACATTCGTTACGCAAAAGGATCTCAAACCAGCACTCCTCGAATTCGGGAATGAGTTGAAAGAATGGCTTAGCCAACGATTCAACCAAATCGAGGAACGATTGGTCGGTCATGACCAGAGGTTCGAATCAATTGACCAGAGGTTCGAATCAATTGACCAGAGGTTTGATGAAATGGCTGTGATGATCAAACAAGGTTTCGATGCGGTCGACGAGCAGTTTAATCGTGTTGACACACGACTCGAGAACCTCGAGGAGCAAAACGAAATCCGCAGCCAACAAAATAGGCTCCTTGCCAAACGCATCACTGTACTTGAACTCAAACAACCGGCCTAACCGGTTGTTTGGTTCCTCTGTGTTACGCTACGGCTTTTCCTCGTTGATCTCTTGCAGAGGTTGATGGTTTCACACGGAGCTTTGCCTCACGAGCACGCTGTATCAACGCATCCGCCAGTTGACGAATTTCTTCTCGTTTCATATTTGGAAAAAAATCCGTCTCCTGCGCCGTCATCAGCGTTCTAACACGATCAAGAAAATCTTGCTCACCCTCTTCCAGCGCTTCAATGGCTTTTCCAAAAAAAACCGTCGCGAGTTCCCCACGTAAATAACGGCTACGTAATTCCATCTGTAACAGAGGATTTTCCCCTTTCACAACGGGTCGAGGTCCTGGTCTTCCTTCTACTCCCGGCATCTCTGTTAAAAAAATATCTTCGTTCATACGTGAGTCTCGAGCCATCGCTCGGCATCGAGTGCCGCCATGCAGCCAGTGCCCGCAGCCGTGACGGCTTGGCGATACAGATGGTCAGCGACAGCGCCACCGGCAAACACACCCTCAACACTTGTCGCGGTCGAGCCGGACTTGGTCACGATGTACCCTTTTTGGTCAAGCTCGACCTGTCCTGCGAATAATTCGGTATTTGGTTTGTGCCCGATCGCGACAAACAATCCTTCCGTCGCCAGCTCATATTCCTCATTGGTTTGGTTATTGTACACCCGCACGCCTGTAAGCTTTGTCCCGTCTCCGAGGACTTCGCGGATTTCTGTGTTCCACAGAAAATCAATTTTTGGATTCTTCATCGCTCGCTCTTGCATAATCTTGGAAGCGCGCAGGGAATCACGTCGGTGAACGACCGTGACCTTCTTGGCAAACTTCGTGAGAAAATTTGCTTCCTCCATGGCTGAATCGCCTCCACCCACCACGAGAATTTCTTTATCGCGGAAAAAAAATCCATCGCACGTTGCGCACGCAGAGACGCCGTGACCCTGATACTGCTGCTCTCCTGGAACCCCGATCCACATCGCCTGAGCCCCTGTACATATAATGAGTGCCTGGGTCGTATAGGACGTATCGAACGTGTGAACGATGAAAGGCCGCTGTGAGAGATCAATCTTTGTCACGTCTTCAGAAACAATCCTCGTCCCAAAGCGCACGGCTTGTGCTTTGAACTTCTCCATGAGTTCCGGCCCCATGAGCCCCTCTGGAAATCCCGGATAATTTTCTACTTCCGTCGTGAGCATGAGTTGACCACCAGGACTTCCACCAAGGCGAGCCCCCTCAAACAGAAGCGGGTTCATGTCTGCCCGCGCGGCATAGACAGCCGCGGTATACCCAGCAGGACCCGAGCCAATGATAATGACCTGCTCTGTCTGCATACGTCTAGACGTACTTCTCAATCTTCGCTCGTAACGCCTGCTTCGTCATCGACCCAGAAAATTGTTCTACAACTTGTCCGCCTTTGAAAATAATAAAGGTCGGAATCGAGAGGATATTATACTTCTGTGCCACATCAGAGTGGTCATCCACGTTTACTTTTCCCATAACCACTTCTTGCATTTCAGAAGCAAGCTCTTCCACAATCGGTGCCATCACTTTGCATGGTCCACACCAAGGTGCCCAAAAATCGACGAACACGGGCTTATCCGCTCCCAATACAGCGGCGTCAAAATTTTCAGAGGTAAATGTGTGCTCAGACATACCCGTTATCGGAGATTCACTCCTTCGATTTTTAATTCTTTGGTTATACGATCTTCGGTGTACGCCTCAAGCACATCACCCTCTTCCGGCTTCACCTTTCCTTTATAGCTTAAGCCAATCTCTTGACCAGCCTGCGCTTCTTTGAGTTCCGAGCGTCCAAGCTGCAGACTCACAATTGAACCCTCTCCAATATACTCTCCACCTCGAGAAAGACGAAGCTTGGCGAGCTTGCGAATCTTTTCCCCCTTCACACGTCCACCAATAATCCATCCACCATCAATCTTTTTAAAGTTCTTCAAAACTTCAAAACGTCCTTGTTCTTCAATGATCGTCTCAGCAGGAAGACGCTTCTTCAGTTCCTCAATCACGTCCTCAAACAATTTGTAAATAATTTTGTACTCACGCAAGTCGACTTCTTTGTCACGCGCGAGTTCCTCGGCTCCGCCGCTTGGACGAACGTTGAACCCGATCACGATCGCCTGGGCGCCTGCGGCCGTGTTGATGTCCGCATCGGTGATATTGCCAAGTCCTTTTTGAATCACCTTCACTCCCACTTGTTCATGTTTAATTTTATCAAGCATGCCCAAAATAGCTTCCAATGATCCCAACACGTCGGCGCGAATGATGAGATTCACGATCTGTTTTCCCTCTTCGCCTTCATGCTCTTCATCTGTACTCTTCACCACATGGCGAATCGATGCCACCTCTTCTGTGGCTTTAAGGCTCGAGTCCGTGGACTTCATTTTCTTGAGTTCTTTGACGTCAAGTGGCACTTCCATCACGTCTCCCACGGCCGGCGCGAGTTTCCATCCAATGATCTTCGCCGGGGTCGATGGTGGAGCTTCTTCCAGACTCTCGCCTTTCCAGTTCTGCATGGCACGCACGCGGCCAAACTGTGTGCCTCGCACCCCCAAGTCATCGCCTATGCGAAGCGTTCCACTTTGGACGAGCACGGTGGCAATCGGTCCAGATCCAGGATTGACGTTTGACTCGATCACCGTACCAATCGCGTGGCCGGCTGGATTGGCAACAATGCGCTCGCGCTCCATTTCTTCTACCAAAAGAAGGACATCTAAAAGTTGTTCGATATTCGTCCCGGCCTTGGCGCTCAAGGGCACCATAATGGTCTTGCCGCCCCAGTCCTCTGGGACAAGGTCAAGTTCGGAAAGTTGTGTTTTTACTTTTTCGATGTTCGCCTCGGCTCGGTCTATTTTGTTGAGCGCAACAACAAACGGCAAACCCGCAGATTTGATGATGTTGATCGCTTCCTTTGTCTGTGGTTGGACGCCGTCATCGGCAGCGACAACAAGAATGGCAATATCGGCGACTTTGGCACCACGGGAACGCATGACCGTAAATGCTTCGTGTCCTGGGGTGTCAATGAAGGTGAGCATTTTTCCGTTTCGTTCCACCTGATACGCGCCGATGTGCTGCGTAATACCTCCAGCCTCTGTATCCATGACGTTTGTTGAACGGATCGCGTCCAAGAGTCGTGTCTTTCCGTGGTCGACATGACCCATGACCACGATGACTGGCGGACGGCGCACAAGCGAATCTTTCTGTGCCGTCTCGATTCGGTCGCGAAGTTTTTCTGTTCCTTCCGTATCTTCCTCTATCGCCTTGCCGTCTTCACGAATCGCTTTGAACCCAAGATCCTCGGCCAAGATAGACGCGGTATCAAAATCAATCCGCTCGTTGATAGCAGCAAGAATTCCGTTTCGCATGAGTTCTTGCATGATGCGCGGGACTGGTTGATCAAGAGCCGAGGCAAAATCACGCACGGTCATGACCGATGGAAGCGTCACGGATTTACGTTCCGTGTCTGGAAGATCCCGTCGAGCGGCGATGGCCTTCTGGTCTCGTACCTTTTCTGCAAGCCGTTCCTTGCGACGCATTTCATTCCACGCTTCCGTGATCGCCTGTGCTTGGCGGTTGTCGATTTTGAGTGCCTTTTTTCCGACAGCAAACCCAAGTTCCGGCAACTTTGTGTGAAGTTCCTCAGGTCGGACGCGAAGACGACGGGCGAGTTCTGTGATGTTCATGGAAGGGTGAAAAGGTGGATAAGGTGGCGGACGTAGCGATGAGGAACCATAACGCTCCAAAGGTTAGCGAAAAAAAGGAAATTGGTCAACGAACGCGGCTCTCAATCTCCGAAATTAGCTTTCGGCTATTTCCATGGCTCAACAACCCAAGATACGATTGGATGACTGGCTGTGATGGAATCTGGGATAAACGCGCCCACATTCGGCGTTTGGTTGTTGAACGCAGGACTCGATGATCGGGAAAGTGAACCCATCCAAGAAAGTCCACGCCAGAGGCAAAAGTTCTCAACTCGACCTTGCCTGGATGGAGGGATAAGTGAAGGTTCTGTTCGAGAAACTTTGTTATAACGGAAAGTAAATCTTGCAATTCCCGTTGATCTTGTGACAGAAAAACAAAATCATCGGCATAGCGGATGTAATGTTTGAACTGGAGCCTGTGCTTCACAAACTGGTCGAACTCGTTCATGTAGATGTTGGCGAAGAGTTGAGAGGTAAGATTCCCCAGCGGTAAACCTTTTCCTGGCTCGACGCGGAAACTTTCCACAATCGTACTGAGGAGATTAACGACCAGCTTGTCGTCCAGCCGTTGATCGAGAATGTGCATCAGCGTCGCATGGTCGACGCTGGCAAAAAATTTACGAATATCACATTTAAGCACCCAGACAGTTCGTCGATGGTTGTGTGAAGCGATCCAAGCCACTGCTCGAAACCTGTCGAGGGCTTTGTGAGTCCCCTTACCTTTCCGACAAGAAAAAGAATCGGTGATGAAGGTCGGATCAAAAATGGGGTACAATTTCCGGTATATTGCCCGGTGGAGCACACGATCACTTACCGTGGCTTTATGAATTTTTCGAGTCTTTGGATCTGAAATAGTAAATGCCTGGTACGGCTCATGACGGTAACGGAAATTGGCCAGTCTGGAATGAAGCTCAATCAAATTCTCCATGAGGTTCACCTCGAACTCCATTACATCATTTCGTGCACGTTTTACACGAACAAATTGTCCCCATGCTTCAAGTAAGTTTTCTAACGAAATGATTTCCTTATATGTTACCCCCCCTCCCGAACTCCTTCCGGTCTTACAAAAGTTGAAACAGGCATATCTTGTCTGGTTTGAATATTATCCAACAATCCCAAAAGTCCATCGGTACACGCTTGCCTCACGTATTGATGCGATCCTGATCGAAGTAATAGAAATGACAAGCACGGCTGGGTTCACACCAAAAGCTGACAAACTGCCGTACGTACGAGTAGCCATCCGAAAACTCGATACTATAATAATTTTACTTCTGGTTTTGTGGGAGACCAAGTCACTCGATAATAAGAAGCACATCGCATTATCAGAAAAACTCTCCGAAGTTGGGAAGATGCTGGGTGCGTGGCACGGTTCTCTCATTCCAAAACAAAAATCCCCAAACAATACGTTTGGGGAGAAATGAAGAGGGTTGCGGGTCGTGAGGACCCACCGGTTCTCGGGATTCCATTGGTACTCGGGGTGGCCAATGCTCGTCTCGAGCCTCAGGCCGTCGCCGCCATGGCAGACGCAGAAGACGTCCAGGTCGCCGTCGGAGTCCGTCACAAATGCGCAGGCAGCCTTCCAGAACACCGCCCGTTGATTCCTCTCTGAGCTGTATCGAATTCATGATTTGGTTACTCACCTAGATGCCTGCGCCAAGCATCTTCATTTTTAAACAACCTCTGCGCCCACTACCTGCAACCGTGATTGAAGATATTTTCAGCACAGAAGTGCTAGATTCGGCAGTCAGCAACCTTAGCCACTGGCATATTCGCCTAGTACCACAGCTAGTTTACAAGATAAAAAGAAAAAGGACTAAGGATCCAAGTGCCAGAGCATGGCACAGGGTCTTAGTCCTAAGCGCTAGGGCTTGCGGGTCGTGAGAACCCACCGGCGCTCGGGAAGCCACCGGTCCTCGGGGTGGCCACCGTACGCCCCGAGCCCCAGGCCGTCGCCGTCATGGCAGACGCAGAAGACGAACAGGTCGCCGTCGGAGTCCGTGATCGCTTCCATGGCGATCCGACGATAGTCTCCGTTCGCCTGGCCGTCGAATTGGTCGGCGAGCGCCAGGCCCGTTTCAGCAGGACACCGGTAGAGTCCGAACGTGGCGGCTCGCTCGAGGAACTGAGCGTAGGTGTAGACCTGCATGCTGTGAATTACGAAAGTCCCTTCCATCAACAAGAACCGTTGAAAATCTGATA
>CAZELN010000035.1:2659-7613 GCA_964513275.1 uncultured Gammaproteobacteria bacterium | reverse complement strand
CCACGGCGTCGGCGACCGGGTACACGGCGTCCGAGCCGGAGCAGTCCTGGTCGATTCCGTCGCCGACCACCTCGGTGTTGCCGGGGTAGACGTTGGCATGGGCATCGTCGCAGTCGATCTTGCCGGTGTAGCCGGTCGGAGCGGTCGTGACGCCGACGAGGCCGGGGTAGCCGTCGCGGTCGGCGTCGACGAGACCGGCGAAGCCGGTCCAGTTGGGGGGCGCGGCGAGCGCGGTGGAGGCCAGGCCGAAGCCGAGCACGAGGGTCAGGAGGGGGGAGCGGGTCATGTCAGTCTCTCCAGTTGGGTTGGTGACGCGGTCCTCTCGACGTAGTTCTTGTCCTTCGCCGAGAGGCGAATCGAGAGGCTTCTGGATAGGTGGTAAACACCTACACAAGAACCTCTCGACTCGCGCAGGCTAAAGCCTGCGGCTACCGTTCTTTAACCTAGACTTGTTGTAGGGAACAAACAGTCATGGACCTAGCCATGTACTGGAGTGGTTCGATGATCAGCATCACAACAAGGAGGAGGTGTTGCGACGTGGCCATCAAACCGCTTCAGGGCACGGTTTGGACTTAATTGTGAACGGAGCAAGATATCATGGAAGGCACTTTTTGTCAAGAGACCCTGGCATGGTTTGCTGTTGTTGGGGATTGACGCAAAATACTGGTTTTGATACTCTATTGCCTGTCAAAACGTAACAAAAAAAGCCCATTTTGAGGGCCTTCTTGCAGCGATCAACGCGCCTCCTCCTCGTGTTGATATGCCAGTGAGAAGGTTCTCACAATGAGCTCTTTTTGTTTATATTTCCTCGTGTACCAGCTGATGCCGACGCCTTACGCGTTCTACTTGCAAAATAGTAAAGGCAATACCGACGAACCCACCCAGCACAAATCCAGACAAAAGATTCACCACCACATTAGGCTTCACGGGCCAGCGCGAGTTCAGGGGTTCATCCACAAGCCGTGCCGACACGTCCCCACCGGACGTGTATTCCGCGACTCGATCAGTGAGGACAAAGGAGATTGCTCGCACCAACTGCTCGGCTTGGTCAACGT
This sequence comes from uncultured Gammaproteobacteria bacterium, assembly GCA_964513275.1. GTDB lineage: Bacteria > Patescibacteriota > Patescibacteriia > UBA9934 > GWF2-40-263 > UBA12478. The sequence continues at coordinate 6,558 of CAZELN010000035.1, read as the reverse complement.
CTCGGTGATACGCCGTTACGGTCAAGAGCCCTGATCCACGTGCCACCGTGGCTTTCACCGTTCTCCCCCACTCTTTGCGAGACTTAGATGGATCCTCTGGGAAGATCGACTCATCGATCGAGAACCCCGCGTCCATCACCTGGTCAAAAAACGTGCTGGTATAAATAAGCGTGGAAAGATTATCCGCGATGCGCTCTTCTGATCGAGAAGCAGTGTAGGCATCTGTCCCTGTTCCAACATCTTGCAAAATGAGAAGTCTCGCTGTGGAAGAATACTTCAGTGGTTGGATAAATGAGATGATGAGCGCAAGAACAAGCCCCAACAATCCAAACATCGCCACCGTGTGCCAGTTGTGAACAATGTCGCGTAGATAGTTTGGCTGTGCCATAGCTCCTCCTAGTATATCCTAAAGTTCTAACTCTCCCAACGTCACCGTGATTGTTTGTTGTGCGCCTGCGCGATCAATATCCACTTGGATCTCATCCTCGGGAGCGTACTGCGCAACAAGATCATCAAGCGACATTTTGGCGTCGATACTGATTCCCTCTATAGAGAAAATAACATCGCCGATTTCAATCTGTGTGGACACTGTTTGCGTCACCACAAATCCTGCGTGCCGGCCTTGGGTGAGCGTGTCTGGAAGTCCGACGGTGTGAGCGATATCAATGCCGACGACTCCCAACGCTGGATACACAATCGTTTGTGTTGATTGAAGGACTTGCTCAAACGAACCGGCGAGATGTTCAAAAGGCACCACACGCGCTTGCGTGTCTACTTGCTCCACCACGCCAACTAACTCTCCATACACATTAAAAACCAGGGCGCCGTCTTCCGCATCCGCGCCATCTGGAAGCATAATCCGTCTGCTGGCAACATCGCTGGATCCATTGTCAGAATTCCACACCACGGCTCGCGCCTGCGTGAACACGATGCCGCGACCATTCTCCACCACAAACAACGACGCTCCAGCAGAAATGTCGTACGCGCCGACAATATCCATCACGGGAATGTTCGATGCATCACAATGCAGAAACACCCAACCAAGACGTGGTTCTTCTACGGTTGTATTGATCTCACATGTTTGTGATCCAATACTCACTTTGTCGCCGAGAGATCCTTCACGCGAGAGCATCCATCCGTCTGACGTGAGCGCGACGGTCGACGCCTTTGCCTCAAACACGGACACGCCGAATTTCCCGACCTGTTGGGACTCAAACAACAACCCAACGGCCGGGAGCGCCCGACTTTCCAATCGATCCAACGCGTCCGCGTAGGACTGCGGCAATGTTCGAGGTCGTGGTTGTGACAGGCGTAACGTTTCCGTCACTTCGCCCAACTCAACGGCGTACTGCGACAGCGAGCTTGTCGTCCATGCCGTTCCCAGCACGCCCGCCGCCCCGCCAATCAAGCAAGAGAACAGGATGATCCGAATCGTTTGTGGCCAAGAGTGATGATTCATACCCATTGAGATGTAAGCGTGATGAAGATGGTAAGTACAACAAATACGATCAGGTAACGGCGCAACACTTCTTTGGAAAGTTTATGCAATGCATGCGCTCGAGAAAGACCAAGAAACACGTAGACGCCCAACGCCAGAAACGCGGCATTGGAATAGAATCCCGTTGGCAAAAACGCCAGCGAAGCAAATAACTCGGTGGTGAGAACCGCACCTGCAAACGCGTACGGACGGGCTCGCACCGGATCCACTTTGCCCGCCCACAACGTGCCATACACGATAAAAAACAGGATGAAAAAAAATACCGTCGACAACAACCACAACGGCGTTTGAAGAAACAGAGAAAGACCAAAGCCGAGAACAGAAAGAAAAAAGACGGAAAGAATATGAAGGAGTCCGGAGAGGTATTCAAGCGTGAAGGGTTGGTAGGCAACAGGCAGATGTGTGAAACTAAACACATGCTCCGTAAAAAGAAATAGAAACACCACCGCAAGCGCGGACAGACCGATTTTTGGAATAAGATGCTCCAGGAGGAAAAACGGACCGAAGCTGGAAAGCAGCAGCAACAACGGCGTGCCTAACAAATGCCAAAATTGAAATGTTCCGACTTGCCATCCAAGCAGTCTGCCCAAAAGAAAAGCAACCAGAACGCTTGTCCCCGCTATGACGAAATACGGATGCGAGGGAGAAACTATCAATAACACAAACCCAAGCAAGGCGATGGCAGCAACCGCAAATGATGTGAGACGATGCAGGAGGATCATAAGGACTCTTGAATCTCCACGGAGAGTTCACTTGAAATAATGACTTCACGCGGAAGGACTTCCACGTCGGAAATTTGGGCGTAACCAACCATGGCCGCATTGAGTTTGGAAAGTTCTGTTTCAAGAAACGGTTTCAAAAATGTCGCCACCAACACATCGGGAATACGTTGCGAGCCAAGCGTGATATCAATAGGGGTTACCACAAGATTCCCTTGCTCAGCCTCAAGCGCAAATGTGGCTTTCACCGCCGTTTGAAGATCACTTACCGGAGAGGAAAACGGAAGGAACAATTCAACGCCGACCTCTTGATCGACCACGACCTGGGCGCCTGATGTTTCAATCCAGGTCAAACCCGCATCTTCAAGAAACGACCTCAATGACGCCGTGAGTGAACCTTCCGACAATAAAAGCTCAATGGATCGATCTTCTAAGATGCCACTGCCTTCATACAACCGACGCGTAAGTGTGCTGGTAAACGTTTCTTGAAAAACTGTTTGCGCTGGAACTCCTGGTGTTACCGGCCGTGTGGGTTGCGGAAGCTCGAACGCAAGCGTGGTGAAGAGCGGGACTCGAATAAGTCCGGTTGCCGCCACACCCCACGCCGCCCACACGCACAAACCAAGGAACAAAACCAAGACAACCAACGAGCATGTAAGCCAAGGACGACGCACACGCGTCCAACGTCTCACTTCCATGACCACGTCGCCTTTCACTTCTTTGAGACGATCCTCAAGCGCTGATTGTTTTTCCACGCGAGCCATAGACTATTGAGCAAGCCAAGGATAGGACTGTTTCAGCTCGTTGATCTGAGCGAGTGCGACATCGATATTTCTGTCTTCACGTTGAAGGGACTTCTCAATATCGCTGAACGCAACAGCCAGAGCGAGATGGAGATCTTTAAATTCAACGGGCACACGCAGTTCCAGAACGCCGGCAAGCGCCGTTTGTGTTGCCAGAAGTTTATCTAAATCGTCTTGAGACGAAGTCATTCGCTCATCAAATGTTCCAACAATGTGTGCGAGCGAATCACGATAGGCCGCTGGATCAACTAACTCGACTTCTTGCGTCGTGATCACCGACGTTGAGGAAGGCTCATTTTGGACAGACCAAAAAATGAGTCCCGCAAGAATCACAGATAGGACGATAACAACGAGCGGGAAAAAAGAATGGCGATGATAATAGCGCATAATTACTCGGTTACATCTCGAAATAAATCTTCCAAAATTACGACTCCCATCATCGCCAGCGGAATGGCAAGAATGGCTCCCGCAAGGCCACCAGCTTTCAGTCCAACCAGAAGCGCCAAAATGCTAATGATGGGATTAAGTCCAGTGACCTTCTGCATCACCTTTGGAACCAGTATATGATTTTCAACCTGTTGAATAACCACATACAACACGACCACCAGAACACCAATCACCGGTGACTGCGCAAAACCGATAAACAATGCAGGCACAAGCGAAATGATTGGTCCCACATAGGGAATGACCTCCAAGACACCAGCCATGAGCGCCAGCACCAGGGCATACTTCACACCCAAAAACGTCAGGCCAACATACACGGCCAAGGCGACGATCAATCCTAAAATAAGTTGCCCTCGTAACCACTCTCCCATCTTTTTAGACATCTTCTTCATCACATGCGCGACATACGGTTGGTATTCGATTGGCGCGAGAGAA
>CAZELN010000035.1:0-2649 GCA_964513275.1 uncultured Gammaproteobacteria bacterium | reverse complement strand
TCCCCCCATCGCCCACTTTCTCCCCTTTCCCCCTTTCGCATTTTCTCCTCTTCCACAACCATATAGAACGAAAGAACTAGCACGATAAACATGGCTGCCACACCACCCACCACGCCCCAGACGGTTGAAAAAAACGATCCAAACGAATTGGCCGCGCTGGTTTGGAGGGCGTTGAGGGAGCTGGTGAGGTTATCGCCAAAACCGTAATCAACAGAAAATTGTTTCACGTTCCCGAATGACTCAACGGCACGCGCGTAATACTCAGAAAAATTTGAAACGAGTTGCGCGCCCTGCTGGGCGATAATAGGAACAAACAAGAGCACAAAAATCGCCGAGAACGTCAGTAAGCATGTGTAGACGATGAGCACCGCGATGCCGCGCGGAACCCGTCTGGCTGCAAACCAAGCCGCAAACGGTTCAATGAGCGCGGCAAGCAGGACGGATGCCACAAAAATCGCAACCACGTCGCGGATAAACCACAAAAACCAGATCCCAAGAACAATGAGAACGGCTTTGATAAAGGTCGCGGTAGAAATGCTGACCGATTGCGGCGGCTGCATAGGTAAAAAAATTATAACATAGTTGCATTGACAAAACCTCTTTTTTTGATTAATCTTGGTAACGGGGCTGTCAGGCTTCGACGGGAGTCCCTTCCATTTTGATCAAGCCGTGCGAGCATGGGTCGCACGCAAATATTCCCCATGCAAGACGACAACTGCAAACAACGTCATCGCAAAGATCAAGAATGCGTTTAGCATTCCATCATTTGCTCCTGTTCTCGCGTAAGCGTCAGAACCATCCGCCTGAGTCATGCTCGATAGCTCAGAATCGGGTGTTATATCATCGCCCGCCAAAGGCGGGTCAGCCTATGGCTGAAGCTGGTGTGTAAGGTCACCGATCTCTTACACTCAAGAGTTGCGATCGGCTCCTCGTCATGTATTGCTTCACGCCTTGAGCGTGACGAGGTATGAGGCGTGAATGAGCTTGGAAACATCAGCATGCGGAGCCTTACCGCACGGGAGTTCAATTCTCCCCAGCTCCAAAAGCCCATCCCAAACTTGTATCGGGGTGGGTTTTTGGTTAGGGTGACAGCGGCTCAACAAGGAGGAAACCGTGCAATTTTTTTTATTTTTGATATCCTCAAAAGGTCTCCTATGAATTCCTAGTCACTTTATGAACCTAGAAGCTCCATCAAACCCACAAGAGGAACAACAGCAGGTCTGGCAGGCTCACACGCGCGATTTTGCTCGACGCTTGGTTGAGACGTTGTCAGAAGAGGAAAAAATGGAAATCGATCGAACCGCTGGAGAACGCGGATTTGTTGAAGACGCTCTTACGTTCTCCTTGAAAAATCCGGAGCGATACAAAAACGAATTAGTCGACCTCGTGAGAAATCTAGCCTTGGTCTCTGGTGGAAAACAATTGGGTGATCCAATCCGTGGAGGCGGTCTGGGCGTTGACCAACAAGGGAACTTAGTCATCATACGTTCTCAAGAATTTGGTCTTGATTTCGAAAATGAAGCGAAAGTAGCTCACGGCGAGAGTACCTACGAAGTGCTGACAGGTCCGGATACAGGCAAACAATACACAACCAGAACGCATCCGCTGTGGTCGTCGAGCGTGGAAAGAGTCATTGAGGAATAAAACAAAAACACGCCACGTGAGTGGTGTGTTTTTGTGAATGCTCAGTGCGTCTGAGCGTGTGAGGAGGGCTACTCGATGCCGTCGGCGCGGCGCTTGCCGGCCGCGATGACCTCGGGGTCGAAACCCTGGTTGGAGCCGGTCGTGTCGGAGTAGGCGTTGGCCCTGGCCTCCTCGAGGAACTTGTCGTTGGTGATCATGCGTCCGCACCAGACGAAGAAGCCGATGGCCGCTCCGAATGTGATGAACATCCCGAGAACCGAGTCCTCGGAGAGGAGGAGCACGCGCAGCACGATGATGCCGACGACCGCGAGAACAGCGAAGAAGACACGATTCATGGAGACCTCCGCTCGTTTGACCGTGCGGCTCGCACAGTTCAAAGAGGCCTCTACTATACTCCTTTTTCGCAAAAAAATCAAGGGTTCATTCAATTCCCCTTGAGTTTCTCGCGAATATCTCGCTGGACGTCTCGCTTCTTAATGGCCTCACGTTTCTCGTATTGTTTCTTTCCACGAGCGACCGCAAATTCGAGTTTCACCAAGTCCCCTTTTGTATAAATCGATAATGGCACAAGCGTCAGTCCCTCTTGACCCTTTTTCCCTACAAGTCGACTCAACTCACGTCGATGCACAAGCACTTTCCTGTCCCGATTCGCGTCGTAGTCTTCTTGCTTCCCCGCCGGCTTGTATGCGGCGATAAACGAACCCTTCAACCAAAGCTCACCGCCTTGGATATGTAAAAACGCGCCTTTAAGCTGTGTATGCCCCGCCTTCACACTCTTCACCTCTGCGCCCGTCAATTTCAACCCACCCTCAAGCGTTTCAAGGATTTCATAGTCGAATCGTGCTTTTTTGTTGATAGCTAGAGTAGACATACTACTGGGGTCAGGTCTTGAGTCTGCACATAGCTAGAAATAAAGTGCAGACTCAAGACCTGACCCCAGTCCAGTATAATCGATTGCTTGATATTTTCCATCTTTTTTCTTATACTCTTCCACATCTATGCGTA
>CAZELN010000034.1:0-8132 GCA_964513275.1 uncultured Gammaproteobacteria bacterium | reverse complement strand
AGAGTCCGGACAACAACAAGTAGGTCGGCTTTACCTCAAACGAAGCCGGAGCGATGATGTCCTTGACCGTTACCACGCCGCGACGGTAGATCCGTTCCTCTTCCAACACCTCGCGCTCCTGCTGCACTTTCACGACCTCTTCCTTCACTTTTTTTGGCTTCTCCGGCGGAGGCGCAACAGGAAGGGCTTGTTTCATTTTCCCAATCTCAATCGCCATATTTATTTTTCTGTCACGTGAGACGATTCCTCAAATTGGACTTGGTGGATGTCCGTGAGTTTTTCCGTATCAAACACGTTTGGGTTATAGACATTGTAATACAACTCAATAAGCCCCTGCGTATCCAACCGGGCGGAACTCAAACTCATGCTATTGAGCTGGCCTTGGATAATTTCCACACGGCGTACCAGTTGCTCGACGCGATCCGCGAGCTGTTTTTTATTAAGCTTTGCCGCGGCCGCAGGAGAAATCGATTCTGACAAGCGCGTCCAAAAACTCTTTTTCTTGTTAGTCAGAGGATCATACGGAACAACCACATAAAATATTTTCTGCATGATCTGGCCAAGTTCTACCAGCTCGCTGACAAAATTTCGGTACTCGGCAATTTGTCCGCGCAGCAGATCATTTTGCATGGTGCGTTCCTGTTCACGTAAACGATTGAGATACACATCGATATTCATGCGTCTGGAATGAATCACAATCTGCACAGGATACTCAAGCGAATTGAGAAATGTCATGTATGCCTGAATAATCGCTTCCTGTTCATCTAACGATTTAAGCGCAAAGTTGATGCTGGAAACGAGTAAAACCGCCCGAACGGTTCCATCTTTGAGAAGCACCATGTCGTCACGAATTTCCGCGATATCCAAAAACCGTTCTGTGGATGGACCTGGCTTGGGTTTGGCAAGTTTCTTGGATTGCATACGGTTATTCTTCCGGTTTGTAAATTCCTCCCGTGTTTACGACTAACGTGAGTTCTTGTAATCGAGACGTTCCCGTAAATGCCTTGCGGACAAAGTGCGCGGAAGGCGCGGGCGGAACCGCCCTCATCAACTCTCGAAGCTCCGCGTCAGAATACTCACGACTCCAAATGCGCAGTCTAGGCTTTTTGAATGTCTGGATGAGATTGAGAAAAAAATAGTGAAACGGCGCGCCATTCACTCTCACAAACGCCACAATCCCTCCCATCACCAACAGAGGAATGCCCGTCATAAGAAACTGGACGAGCGTGAGCAATCGAAACAACACAAAGTCGACGAGCATCACCACCATCAGAATAATAAATTGCCTCGCGGTGATCGGCCCGAAAATTTTATCCTCGGCATCAATGAATTGTGGCACGACAAATTGGTCGGGCATAAGCTCTGAGATCAGACAGTACTGAAGGAAATTTCTTGGCCCGGCTTTGCCAGCAAGAAATTTCCTTCAGTACTGTCTGATCTCTTTCGCGTATCAAAAACGCAGGTCAGCGTTTGACTTCATCACCGCCTTTAATTCCTCATCCGAAAGCGTCTCCTCCCCCGCGGCTCGTTTTTTCGCCAAAATTTCAACGACCGACGTTCCGGTCAAAACCGCATCTCGCGTGAGCTTCACGTACATCTGGTTTAACGGTGAACTTCGCCATGCCTGGATTGCTTCCACTTTCTTGTCATATCCTTGCTCTTCCATCAGATCCACTTTATCTTTCACTTTCGTGGCGGCCTGAAATGGATCTTTTGAAAGCCTCCTAAAATCCGTGAGCGTCAGTGAGCGTAGTTCATCAATGGGACCCGACAACCGCTTTTCAAACGTCACTTCTTGCATACTTGCCAAAGACTTGGCTCTCCTCGCAGGCACAGTCGTTTCTTGAGAACGTTGTACTGCTTCTTTCACCTTGGCCGCATCGATTTTTCCTTCGCGTGTCAGCTGCTCATGATGCACCGAAATCGCCGCGCTTGTCCGGCTCACATCAGGACCTGCAGGCACAATATGTTCCCCGGGGACTTTTCCTGTTAACTCAACATATCTTTTTGTGAGAAGCGCCTCTTCTTTTTTGGCAAGCGTTTCGCGATCAGGTCTGGTCGGTTTTTGCTCACGCTCCAGTGCTTGAGCCGCAATGACCTGACCTTGATACGCCAGTACAGAGCGCTCGATGGTTTGGAGCATGTCGGAGAGCCTACGACCCGTCACTCCAAGTCCGCCTTGCTCTACGGGTTTTTCAAGTTGAGCGCGAGTTTGCTCGGGAGTGCGAACGTCCCGAACGCGAGATTCAATCAGTTTCGCGCAGCGCTCTTGCAGACTTGGATCCTCAAACTCAAATTCCTGGTTCCCGCAAATCTCTTTCACGATCGATGGAATATCGAATACTGTTTCCTTTATTTGAACTTTTTCTCCCTTCCAGTCACGCACGAATTCTTCCACCGGAATATCCAGCAGATGTTTGTACGGGAACAAGATTTCAGAAACAAACAATGCGGCAAGCGCGCGAGCTTCCGGCTCCCCAATCCCATATTGCTCCACGATCTGTTTCACATACTGCTGTGCCGAAATATTCCCTGTCGCAAGCAAACGGGTAGAAGAACTCAGCAACGTTACGTCCGCATTCACCGCGTCCGCAACGCCCGACTCGGACAATAAACGCTCGGCAAAGTCAAACGTCGAAGCACTGAGCAAAGCCAGACTCACCTCTGAAGGGAGATCAATGTTTGTGTGTGCGAGTGGAGAATGCGGTTCCATGAGAGAAACTATTTGAGACCTTATCGGACTTTTTTTATTTATTTGATGTGATCAAACCTCCTCGTGCTTTTCCAATCTGTTCAATATGTGCGGTTAACACCCCAATCCTTTCGTTTAACGCTTTTACTTCTGCCATTTCCTCCGGCTTTAATCCGGTAAGCTGCTTTGTTTTGGTCTCAATTTCAACTTGAATTTTCTTCACACGCTCATCCGACTCAACTGCCTTTTCGCGATCCGCGGGAATATCAGACTTACTCCTCGCTGCTCTAAATTCTTCCCTAAGCGCATTTGCTTCTTGTTCTGCTTTCTGCTTTTCCTGGACGGCTTTATTGAGTTCCTGAGCGGATTCATTTTTCTGTGATTCCGTCAGCACTGGGTCTCTTTGATTATCGGCGTTCTTCTTCACTGCCTTCTTCAAGTTGTCTTCCATTAAGTCAAATTTTCGAGTAGCCGCCAACCACTGTATTTGGAGATTCTTTGTCTTGTCTTTCAATTCCTTATCAATGTTTGCACGCGACTCGGCAAGCGTTTTAGCCAGCGCCTCCAATTCTGACTGAATCGCGGCTTTTTTCTCGCCAACAATGTTATCCCGTTGTGTTACCTTCTGGTCAACTTCTTGTTTTGTGTTAACCATCTGTTGACTTAATACATTAAAAGCACTGGCTATACGAGCGGGTGACGCATTCTTCATTTGCTGTGCATAGGCTTCACCGCTCTCTCCTTCCTCTAATTTTGAAATAGGAGGCGGCGACTCTCTCTCTATGGTGGTACGCACACGATCAAGATGTCGCAAGGCGTTGTCGGCTTCCTTGGTCTTCGCCCCTTTCAAACTACCTGCTGTGGCATCTATGGCAGATAACATGCTCATCTTCTTGGTCGCATCTTTTTCATTCTTATACCGATCGCCCATGCCGGTAATGAGCGCTTGAGCGCGATTGGAGTCTCCTGAGCGCATGGCCGCTTCAAAGGCTTTTCTCATTCCATCTACCGTCGACTGATCCGTCAATGTCTTCACGCTCACACGAGCTAATTCTGTGTCTGTCATGCGCTCAAACCGCTCGCCAGCAGCAGTAGTAAGAGCCTGTTTCTTTGTGTCCCCAGCTCCACCGACACCTTTGGCAACAGCATCGTACGCGGAAATAAGTTCGCCATCTGTCCCGCGAACATCTGATTTCACGTGCTTCAATCGCTCTCTGACCTGTTCGTCTTTCAACGCGTCGTCACTCAAATTCTTTACATCTTCCCATGTACTAATAAGCCCGGCAGACTTGGTGATATCCGCATTGGATTTTTTGAAATCGTTAATCTGATCGAGCTTTGCTGAATCGTGTCGATTATCTTGCTCGAATTGATTTCCCTTCTGCTCCCAGGCTTTTTGCAAAAGTCCGGTTGCCCGAGCTTCTTTTTGCATGCGCTTGTCTGACATAGCTTCATCCAAAAGCGCTTTGTATTGGGCATCTTCATTCACAGACAAACTGGCGCCCTTTCCCACCTGGGTCGCGTAGGACTGCATGAGCGCGAGTTTCTCCGCACGGCTCTTTCCTTTCATGGCCTCTTTCACCTTGTTGGTTTCTTTGGTACGTTCAATCGCCGCCTCATCTTTCGCCTTAGCTGTATAGGCAATACCAGCGCGCTCAAGAGCTCTTCCACCAGGCAGTGGCAACTTTCCTAAAACTTTCCCTGCCGTTTGAATGTCCTCGCCAATAAACTTCTTTACTCCTTCTTTGGCCGAACTGATAGCACGCGCAGCTCGAGCGGAACCAGGAACATACTTGGCTCCTGCTGCCAGAGCTCCTGGAGTCGCGGCAAGTCCTCGAGCACCAGCCCTCAGTCCAAGTCCACCATATTTGAGTCCAAGTCCGCCTAACGCAAGCGAACCAGCACCAGCAACACTAGCCACGCCTGCGGCCAACCTTGGAGCCGACTTGGCTTTATCAATAAATTGACCAATTTTTCCTCCAGCAAACCCCGCACCGCTGCAAAATTGAGTTGCGGCCTTAAATCCAGCCATCAACATGGCAATGCCAATAAGAAAGCTTAAAAAATTATTTACTTCCAATAATGAGGAAGTAAAATTCGCATTATTGGAATCAGCGTTCACGTCAAAACCGGAATTTGCCGCGATATTTCCCGCCCCTGCCACCGCAAGCGTGAGCCATAAGAAAAACGCAAGAATGGGACCAATACCAACCATGCATTTAAACTCTCCCCACCACTCCGCATAGGCTTTTGAGTCAATAATCCCTTCTGTGCCTTTGACAAACCACGCAAGTGGCGCGATCACCACCAAGATCCAAAGCATGATAATGCGAAACAACAAAATGGCTACCAAAATGATAAGCGTTGCCAATACCCAAAAGACAAGGACAACAGAAGCCAGACCTGAAGCAAAAAAATCAAACGCCGCGGAAGCGCCTTTCCCACCATCTTCTGTAATAGACTTGATCGCATCTGAATTCTGACTGACGGAATAAATTTGGTTGAGACCTAATAGTTGGATAAAGTTGCCGGCAGCAATCTCGCGCAGGGCATTGGCAAACGTGAGCATGATGACCTGACCAAAATCAATCATGATGCCGCATAATGTTTTGGAAAAATTTACCACAATGGCCATGGTAAGAAGCCGAGGAACTTGCTGTTGCCATTTGAACTTTGAGTGGCCAAAAATCGTTCCAAACGCAATAATAATCAGAATGACAACAAAAAACATGTTTACCGTGTCGCGCACAATCGCCCAACCTGCTTTCACAACAGGATTCCCCACAAAATTATTGAACGTCATGATCGGGACGGTCACGTCAATAACCAACACGATCATTTTTGTGAGCGTTGCGGCAATCGAATAGGCAAAGTTGGCAAATGCTTGAAGGATGCTGTCGACATTAAGTGTGGAGCCTGTTGCTGCTGCCTGAGCAGAAGCAAACGGGACATGAAATAAAAGCGTCCCAATCAATGCAAAAATTCCAACACGAATTCGCGTTGCGGCGAAATTCTTGCGGCGACTCAAAAGCCAGCGATTTAGGGCGTAGAGTCGAAGGACAAACTTCCACATAACTAGAAAAAGTATAGCACGATAAGACCCCTTTGCCTCGTAAAATGGGGATAAGAAAAACCCTCGACCGTATGTCGAAGGTATGTGTCGTAGTCGTCTAGTAGACGGCGCCTTCCGAGATGGAGCTCGTACTGCCGAACCATAGCAGCGCGCTGCAGCCCAGGCTTGTCTCGCTCTCGCTCCCTGGACTCCACGTCACGAGATCGTTCTCGTCCCAGGAGTCGGAGTCCAGCGTGATGTCCACCGCGACCCCGTACTCGAGGAACGCCGTCGAATAGTGGCCGTAGCAGTACCAGTCATCGTTCACGCCATCCCCGTCGCTGTCGACGTTGACGTTGAACCGGACACCGAGAAGTCCCGAGTAGTCGTCCTCGTCGCTCCAACTCACCTCGTCGTCGTTGCTCACACCGGTCGTTGCCGACCAGTAGTCACCCAGGCTCGAAACGGCGAAAATCGGCTGGATCGTGAGCGTGAGGCTCGGGTAGTCGGACGGATAGTCGACCTCGATCGTGAGCGTGCTCATGTCGCTGGTCTCCTCTTCCTCGACCTCTTCGTCGGCTTCTTCCTCTTCTTCCTGCTCCTCTTCCTCTTCGGTCTCTTCCTCCGACTCTTCTTCCTCTTCCTCGGTTTCCTGCTCCTCTTCCTCCTCTTCCACGTCCTGACTATCCATCTCACCGCCTTCACCCGGACCGTCGCTGAGCTCCAGGCCACCGCCACACGTCGTGATGGCGTCGAAGTCCAGACACATCTGGTCGCTGCCGCAGTTGCCCACGATGTGGAGCTCGCCCACCACGCCGTCTTCCACGGTCAGGATATCCCGAGCGTAAAAATTCATGAGCAGATACACGTCCCAGGTGGCGACCGGCAGCGCATAGCCACCGGAGATCACGTACACGTCGGAGACATCCTCTTCCTTGACGATGGTGCCATCGCGCATCCCCACGTACTCGGACGTCGGCGGCCAGTTCGCGAAGTAGGAACTCGTGTCGCCGTACGTATCGGGATAGTTGCTCGAATCGTAGTCGAGCCCCCACGACTCCATGACATGCTCCCATCCGATTCCGCGCACGCGTGACCGGTAGCGGTTGGAGTCGCTCGCGTCGCCGACGATCAGCCACAGGTCTTCCTCGGTGTCGAACGCGGCGTCGACCATCGTTTCGCCCGTGATGTCCGACCCTTCCCCGTAGCAGTCGATCTCCTCATTGGAAACGAGCGTCACGGCCTCGAAGTCGTATTCGAGTCCCCAGAACGTATCTTCGTTCTCGATCCAGCGCACCTCGCCATCCTCCAACACGTAAACCCGGGCGTTGTCCGGCGTCTTGATGAGCGTGCCGTCCGGGTGCCAGAGGTTAATGGACAGATCCGACTCGTAGAAGTCGCCGTCCTGCGCGTCGCCCTCGCTGCGGATGCCGCAGGAGAACGATTCCGAACTGATCGTCATCGCGCTTGTTCCATCGCTCTGGTTCGCTGCCCAGTACGTGGCGGGGATCGAGGTGCCGTTGTCAGCGGTCTCTCCGGCGTCGCCCTGGTGCAGACCGATGTGGACATGGTCGCCGGTCGCGTTGCCAGTCTTTCCCTCGTAACCCAGGAGGCTTCCAGACGTGACCTCGTCACCATCGCTCACGAAAATATCCGAGAGATGCGCCACGAGCACATAGGTGCCGTCGCCCTGGTCGATGTTGACGTGGTAGCCGAAGCCCGAGGTTGCGGACTCCATGTGGACGCGCGCGATACCCGAGGCTGGCGCGAACACTTCCTCATCGGCATCGTTATCCGTATCCAGGTCGATGTCGTAGCGAGTCGAATCCGTGCTGTGGGAATGGGTTCCGTGCGCGCCCTGCGTGCACATCTTTTCCACGCCCTTGGCGAACGGGAGCTCGATGATGAGTCCGTCACCACCCTGGTAGTCCGAAGCGAGGAAATCACTGCGGGCGACCGAGAGAGCTCCGCATCCCGAGAGAGCGAGAAACATCACACAGAGCCTGGGCGAGGATGGGAACGAAACACAATTGAACAAACGGATGGGAGACATGGCTGCTCCAGACACAACAGGGTCAAGCGGGATGGAAGTCCACAATGGTCAACCTTCCCGGGCGGCGCGCCAGATCTTGCGCGTCGACCCGTGTAGGTCCACTACCTGTTGTTCACTCCTGCCCCCTCTTCAGGAGTTCCGCTACATGGATCGTCCTCCAAAACCCCGTCGTGGCTGTTGATGGAGAACATTCCATTTCGGGTGTCCATCGAGGCCCTCGAGAGAGTGATGTGAATATCGATCTATCTTTAGAACATCAAAAAATCGTTTGACCGTCAAACGATTTTTTGCTAATTTTAGTGTATAATTAAAGATAGAACCAAATAGCTTAAAAA
>CAZELN010000033.1:0-8174 GCA_964513275.1 uncultured Gammaproteobacteria bacterium | reverse complement strand
GTTTCCCACTGTTCACGCATGACCATTGTCTCAAACGTAGGTGGATCGGCATCAGGCGGAAACGTTTCGTAGAGATCTTCCAACTCATCCTCCAAGAGGTCAATCTCGTCACGATGAAACATCCAAGGATACCCTTGCTCGTGCGGATTCATAGGTCGGTCCGTTCTCGAATAGCTACGTCGTAGCTCATTTGCTCCAAACGACTCAGATTTTTTTTGGCTTGATCAAATTTTGTGCGCAAATACCCAGTGAGATCTACGTCTAATAAAAACTCTATCACCATCGTAACCACCTCTTGCACGTCCTTTACGACATGCCTGTTCCCAAGAGTGACTTGTCTGGTGGCATACCGAACCAACTCTCCTGTCATGTCCGAAAGTCCCGCAAGATACACGGTTGGCTCACTGGCACGAGACTCGAGCGCGATAATTTTTCCTTGACTCAGATACCCAGCAAAGAGTCGAGCTTCGGCGTATTCTTCCAATGCGGCGCGATACGAACCTTCCTCTTTAAGCGTAGGAAGCGCGCGGAACATTTTTTCCACCCCGCTAAACAGGGTGGTGGCATCGGCAACGAGCGTTTCCGCTTCTTTGTGATCATTCCGATGCAAGGCAAAAATAGCTCGCTTGGACTTGGATAACGCCTCGTTTGATTTGGCAATGAGTTCACGACGTCCTTGGTTTAAGGCGCGGTAATTCTTTTGAATCTGAGTGAGCACGGTAGGACGCTTCATAAAAAAAGAGTTCTTTTATCCCCTCGATGAGGAGGAGTTTCAACAGGGATATCATAAGGATGAGTCCCCATTCCGACAAGGTGAGCGGGATGATCGCAAAAATCTCTTGAAGGAATGGATGGAAAACCGCGGCCAACATCAAGCTAAACCCGATCCCAATACTTGCCAAAAGCCAGCGGTTGGAAAATACATTCACTCGAAAAATCGTGTGGCGGAAACTTTTCACCGCAAAGATGTAAATCAGGGAATCGACACCCAGTGCCACAAACATCAAGCTGCGAATCTTGCCAATGTCCTCACCTGACCCCAAGAGCCACACATAAAAGGCGATTAAGACCAGGATAATCACGAGCGCGATCACTCCCGTCAGTAGGAACATTCGACGGTTCAAAACAGGTTCCCCGCGCGATCGAGGTGGAAGCTTCATCACGTCCTTCTCGCTTGGCTCAAGCGTGAGTCCAATGCTTGGGAAGCTGTCCGCGACCAGATTGATCCACAGAATATGCGCGGGGAGTAACGGCAGTGGCCACCCAAATAAAATCGATGTGCCGATCAAGGTGAGTTCGGTAAAACTTCCCGCAAGCAGGTACACGGTCACTTTACGAATGTTGTCAAAAATGACACGACCTTCTTCGATCGCCGCGGTGATGGTGCCTAGGTCATTGTCCAAAATCACCATGTCGCTGGCTTGTTTGGCGACTTCCGTGCCTGACCCCACAGCCAGGCCGATATCAGCCGCTTTGAGAGCCGGCGCATCGTTCACTCCGTCGCCCGTCATCGCCACCACGTCTCCACGTGATTGCCACGCGTTGACGATCCGAATTTTGTGCCGAGGCTCAACCCGCGCGTACAACGAAATACGAGAAACGCGGCGAACCAATTCCTCGTCGCTCCATCCATCCAGTTGAGACCCAACAACCACTGATTCAGGTTCCATCACAAGTCCTGCCTCTACGGCGATCGCTCGAGCCGTTTCCGGATGGTCGCCTGTCACAACAACCGTTCGGATCCCTGCCGCTTTCGCTTGGGCAATCTGTGTTCGCGCTTCTTGACGAAGCGGATCACGCAGTCCAACAATTCCCAAAAACGTAAAAGCGCTTAGCGACTCTCGGGAAAGCGGTGGAAGATCCGCTTTCACCGACCTGCTCGCCAAGACCATTAAGCGAATACCCATCCGACTCAGAGACGACACCTGTTCTTGTATCCTTGCGTGTTGGAACGGTGTCAACGCTTGTCTCTTTCCATCTACCTCAATAGACGAACAAAACGGAAGAACAACATCAGGAGCGCCTTTCAAAAAGACGTCTGTTTCTTTTCCTGAAGCATGAGCCGTCACCATGTACTTATACGCACTGTCAAACGGAATTTCCCACACGCGCGGATACTGCTGCCCAAGCGCTTTGATATCAATTCCCTGTTCGACCACGGTCGCCAACAACGAACGTTCCGTTGGACTGCCTTGAATAGAATGATCTGTATCATCGACCATCGTCGCATCATTACACAGCGCCATGATGTTTAAGAGTTGAGATATAGCGGCTGCGTCTCTCTCTCTGTGTGAAAACGGAAATGTCCATGTGTGCGTCGGTGTGACCAAGTGCGTGACTCGCATTTCGCCTTGGGTAATGGTTCCTGTTTTATCCGTACAGATGATGGAAACGCTCCCCAACGTCTCCGCCGCGACAAGACGACGCACCAATGACTTTCGGCGCAAAATGCGCTGCATCCCGATCGCTAAAATAACCGTGACGGAAACAACAAGACCTTCTGGGATCGCGGCCACAGAAAGCGCAACGGACATCTCAAACATCTCCACCAAAGAACGACCTGAAACGATCCCAAAGAAAAAAAGAATCACCACAAGAAAGACCACCAACGCCGCCAGCCATCGCGCTAAACGCGCGAGCTGTTCTTGCAAGGGAGTACGTGTTTCTGGAGTTTCATCGACCAATTTAGCAATGCGTCCAAGTTCCGTCTGCAGACCTGTCGCGACAACAACGGCTTGCCCACGTCCACCAACAATACTCGTTCCGGCATACACGATATCTGACCGTTCTGCCAAAGATACAGAAGCATCCAACAGATCCGTCTGCTTCTGTACGGGAAAAGACTCTCCTGTAAGCGCTGCCTCATTCACGGACAGATCGACGCCTTCCAGGATTCGCGCATCCGCTGTCACGCGGTCGCCTGTATGGAGGAGTAAGATGTCACCAGGAACCATGTGCGAAGCGGGTATAGAAATCTCTTTCCCTTGACGTCTGACAAGCGCACGTGGTTGTACTAGAGAACGAAGCTGCTCAAGCGCTTTATTGGCTTTATACTCTTGGACAAATCCAATGATCGTATTCACGATGACTGAAGCAGCAATCACGCCCGCATCAACAAAATCCGCTAGACCCACGCTTATCACGGCGGCCGCGAGCAACACCAGAATCATCGGACTCATAAACTGCCGAACAAGCACGACCCACCACGGATCCGTTTTTCGCGTAGGAAATCCATTGTTTCCATAACGTTCCTGCCGTCGGACGACTTCATCTGCTCCCAGTCCCTGCAAACTCGTTTCAAGCGTCGCTAACGTATCGGCAATGGAAAGGGAATGCCAAATGGGAGTCTGCATAGAAGAAATAAAATAAAAAGTCTCTCCCTATTTTAACAGGAAAAGGCTTTTATGTGATCAAATCGGTTTCATGGTGCGCTGGGTGGGATTTGAACCCACGACCACGAGCTTAAAAGGCTCTTGCTCTACCCCTGAGCTACCAGCGCGTAGATCTCTTTATCAGCGGCGTGAATATATCAATTTTCTTCATGTCTTGCAAGACATCCCCAACGCGTGTATACTTCCCCTGCTAATTCGTAATCGCAAATCACTATGGAAGGATCAGGTGTTTGCGTCGCTTGCGGAGCAAGTGGCGTAGAGCTCGATAACGAGCAGAAATGTACTACTTGCGCCGGTGCGGCCGCTTCATCAGAAGCAGCTCCAGCAGAAGGCGACATGCCAGCTGCTGAGTAAGTCAACGAAAGCAACAAAAACAGGCTTCGCAGGAAGTCTGTTTTTTTACATCGTCTTGAGCATTTCCACGAGTTCATCGGCAATATTGGTGCGAAGTTTGCTGTGCATTTTAGCGCCGAGTTCTCGACGGCGTTGGTCGTTCTCTATCAAGTTGACAATCTCCTGGAAAAGTTGCCATGAGGTCGTGTGGCGTTGGTCAAGAACCACGCAAGCATCAGCAACCATCTCCGCATTTGCCTCCTGTGGGGAATGCACAAGTGGAATCATGATAGCGGCTTTGGAAAGCGCAGCGAGTTCCGTAATGGTGGAAAGTCCTGCACGGCAAACAACCACATCGGCGACAGCAAGAGCATCAGCCATCTCTGAATCGACGAACTCCGTAACGTGGTGATCGGCGTGTTTAGATACAATTCCCTTCCCGCGCCCTGTGAGATGGATGATATTGGCTTGTTTGGTAAGTTCGCTCGCAACATGGTCGATGACCTGGTTGATCCACGCAGAACCGGTTCCGCCACCCATCACGAGTACGGTCGGTTTATGTTTGGAAATATTGAACTCCTCGTAAACTCGTTCGCGAGATGCTCGCAAGAGACTCGGCCGTACAGGATTGCCGACAAGTTTCACGCGATCACCAAGATCGTTGCGGTTACGCTCCCACGCGACGGTCACGAGGTCAGCGAACGGGACGGTCAGTTTCGTCGTTTTCGTGAGTTCCACATCTTGCTGGTGTACCCACACCTTCACTCCAAGTAATTTCGCGGCGTAGATTACTGGCACGGCCGTGTATCCACCAGCAGAAGCAACAAGACTTATTTTTTGCGATCGCAAAATTTGCGTTGCTTTCCAAAAAGCACACAAAAACATCCCTGGAGCGGTAAGCCATTCCACGCTTGGATATCGAGTAAATCGGGCAACGGGAAGGGTTAAAAATGAAATACCTTGTGCCTCAACAACCAAGCGTTCTGGTCCGCGAGGTGTCCCAACCCAAACCGCCTCGACCGCTGGATCGATTTTCTTCCACGCCTCCCACACCGCCAATAGTGGTGTAACAGGCCCCATCGTCCCTCCTCCGGTGAATAAAATTTTCATAAACAACTATCATCTAAATTATTTCTTCACACCCTTAGAAATATTCAACACCACTCCGATCGCGGCCAGCGAAATCGCGAGAGAGGTTCCTCCGTAACTAATGAATGGGAGCGGCACGCCGGTAATGGGCATGAGTGCCACCATGCTGCCGATATTCACAAACGCTTGGATTACGATCCAAGCCGCAATTCCTACAACGACATATTTTGCAAACGAATCTGGTGCGTGGTGGGCAATGGAAAGCATGCGCCACAAGAGCAGGAGGAATAGTCCAATCGTGATCACGGCCACGAACAATCCCATTTCCTCCGAAATGATCGCAAAGATGGAATCACCTGCGACCTCAGGAAGATATTGAAACTTCTGGCGAGAATGTCCGTACCCAAGTCCAATAATTCCACCGCTACCGATCGCCAAAAGCGCTTGGTTGATGTGATACCCAATTCCTTGGGGATCGAGTTCTGGATGTAAGAAGGTTGTCAGGCGTTGTGCTCGATAGGGAGAGCTTGCGATGAGGAGTCCTAAACCCGCGGCTCCGGCGGCCATGAGCCCCAAGAGGTAACTCACCGGAGCGCCGGCTACAAAATACACGACCAATGACATGGCTGCGATGATCGCCGTGGTACCAGTATCTGGCTGCAGGACGAGAAGCAGAATGATGGTGCCAAGTACTCCCACGAATGGGAGAAAACCGCCATGGACATCCCGCACACTGTGACGATCCCGCTGCGCCAACCAGGCGGCAAGATAAAACAAAAAGGTGAGCTTGACGATCTCAGACGGTTGGAGTGAGAACACACCGCCAATCGAAATCCACGAGTGCGCGGTTCCAATACCAGCGGAAAGTCCTGGGATGAACACGAGCACAAGCAACACAATCGAAAGGATGAGTAAGTTCCAGGCATGCTTGCGCCAAAAGGCGTAAGGGACGTGCGAAAACACAAGAAGGGCTCCAATTCCTGGAATCAATCCGAAAATAATTTGGTGTTTGACAAAGTAGTAGGAATCCGCGAATTCGGCGTAGCCACTGGGAGCAGAAGCAGAGAGCAGCATGACGAGCCCGAAGAGGATGATCGTGCCGACGATCAGGAGCAAGAGATAATCAATAGTACCGGCAGATCGTCCCATGGGAGTTAGGAAAGCGCATCAAGGAGCACAAGCGAGACGCCGACGGCGGCCGTAATCATCGAGATGACCCACAGTCGCATGACAATCTGGGGTTCTGGCCAACCGATCGCTTCTAAGTGGTGATGAATCGGAGAAGAACGGAATAATCGTTTGTGGAAAAGTTTGCGAACAGAAATCTGTGCGATCACCGAGAGAGATTCCAAAACAAAAACAAACCCAATGACCGGCAGAAAGAGGGCGGAGTTCGTCAGCATCGCAACCATACCGAGCGTCACGCCCAATGACATCGCCCCCGTATCTCCCATAAAAAAACGCGCTGGATGAATGTTGAACCACAAGAAGGCAAGAAGGGCTCCTAAAATTACTCCGCAAAAAACGGCCAGGTCATATCGACCTTGAGCAAAGGCAATAACCGCGTACGCCCCAAAGGAAGTAAGAAGCGTTCCACCAGCAAGCCCGTCAAGACCATCAGACTCGTTGACAGAAAACGCCGTAGCCACGATCACCAAAATAAAAAACGGCACATACCAAAACCCGACGTTGAAGTCCCCGACAAAAGGAATGTGCAGAAGATCCCAATCGAGTTTCACTCGGAACCACCAGGCGCCCACAACCGCAATCGCTGTGTAGATGAGCAAGCGATGGCGCATCCGCAGACCTCCGCCACGAGGACCAATTCCACGAACATTGAAGTAGTCATCCACGAATCCCACGATCGCCGAGGCGACCAATGCCCCTAACGGGAGCAATGTTTCAGATCTTGTCAAAAAATTCAGCCGCGACCAGATGGATGCTTCGGGAAGAAAAGGCGTGAGATGATAAAACACAATGGCAAGGACAAGAACGGTTCCCCAAATGAGCACGCCTCCCATGGTGGGCGTGCCGCGTTTTTTTTCGTGGAGTTTGGCGAATACCGGCGCGTCACGTTGTGTCCGAATGACTTTCCCCATCTTCCATTCCTGTAGCAGCTGGATCAAAAGGGGTGCCCACGCGAATGCCGCCACAAACGCAACAGCGCTCAACAGGAGTACACGGACGATTTCAAAAGATTCAAGCGTCATACATTAATGAGCACAATGAGCATCATGGCTACGAAAAGAATACCTTGCAAACAAGGTGTAGCCGAAGCAAAAAAAAGTGAAAGCATTTTTTGGGTTCGAAATGAACTCGCCTGGATAAATAGATTGAGCAAGAGAACCAGCAGACCAAGCGCAGGAATGTAAAAAATTTGATACACCGACCCGAACCGATCAACTCCAAGGTAGATATTGTAATGAAGCGCGATAAAAGGCGACTCAACCGCGAGTGGAAGCAGGCGCCAGACAGGTAAAATGGTCGTGGCGGCTAACAAGAATAGAGAAAACACGGTCGTCGTCCTGACAAACGAACTTTTGACAAACATCGCCTTGCACGACTTCCAAACCTCCTGAAGATCTTTTTTATACGGATGCACACCCACATTATTCCACGGCAATGACCTCTTTGATTTCAGGAATGGCGTCATGCAATGCAGCTTCCACTCCCATCTTGAGGGTAATCTCCGACATGGGACATCCAACGCACGCCCCCTTCATCCGAACGTGAACGGCTCCGGCTTCAGGATCAAATTTTACCAACTCAATTCCCCCACCATCCAATCGCAGTGCGGGACGGATTTGCTGGAGAACAGATTCAATCTGTTGTTCAATCGTATTCATACTGTTTTTATCATATCAAAAAACACTCCTCAGTGGGAGTGTTTTTCTTACGTTGCCTCTTCAATATGGGCAAACACTCGATGTTTGAGCGCACCATGGAAGTTCGCCATCTTTTTCTGAGTGAACTTCACGACTCCCGCAACAGCGGCGTACAACGTGTCGTCCCCACCCTGTTGAACATTTTTTCCTGGATGAATTTTGGTGCCACGTTGTCGGACAAGAATCTGTCCAGCATTGGCTTTGGCTCCATTCGTCACTTTTACACCCAGGCGCTTCCCATGGGAGTCACGACCCAAACTTGTAGAACCACCGGCTTTTTTATGTGCCATACATAAAAGTCTCATTAATTAGTTCGAGGAATAGTTTAATGAACAACGCGATTCCTGTCAATGGAAAAAGAAAACACGAAAAAGGAAAGCGACTACCTTGCGATAGTCGCCGTTGGGCGGAACTCCTCACGCTGTGAATTACGAAACTCAAAATTATGTCATTGTATCGACAAACCAAAACCGCC
>CAZELN010000032.1:0-8310 GCA_964513275.1 uncultured Gammaproteobacteria bacterium | reverse complement strand
CAATCGTCGTTTCTTCATTGTAGGCAGGGATGAGCGCGAACGTCTTCATAGGTTGGAGAGGAGCAATTTGTTGGCTTTCATGTAGTCGATCGTCTGACGGAGTCCGTCTTGCAGACGCACAAGAGGAAACCATCCAAGCTCCTTCGCACGATCAATACGCGGTAACGCCAGCTCTGAAAGGAACACAAAATTCTCTCCTTCGACAATCTGTGAACTCGATCCTGTCATGTCGATGATCTGCTTAGCAACATCCTCAAGCGCCAAGTCAACGTCACTCCCGAGGTTCACAGGGCCAGCATAGTCCGGCGCTTCCATGACACGAACCATCCCATCTATGAGATCCGTGATGTAGCACAAGCTGGTGCGAAACCCGCGCCCCCCATACATCACCAAATTTTTTCCATCAAGCGCATTCAAAATAAAATCAGGAATCAGTTGTCCATCGAACAACGGCATGCGTGGACCGAATACCCGAAAAATGCGCGCGATACGGATCTCCAGACCATGCACCTGTCGGTACGTTTCAAACATCGTCTCGGAGAAACGCTTGCCTTCGTCGTAGCAAGCACGTGGCGTCAACTGATCTACGGTACCCAGATCCTCTTCTCCAGCCAGTCCTTGGGCGTCCTTCCGTGTGCCATACACAACAGAACTGGAGGCAAACAAAATTTTCGCACGATATTTTTTGGCAAGCTCCAAAACATGATAATTCCCAAGGCTATTAGAAAGGAGTGTTTGAATTTTGAATTGATCAAAATTTTTGATCGACGTGGGACAGGCAAGATGGTAGATCTGTTGAATTCCTTGAAAGGGGAGTTTAAACGCGGACAATTCCGCAAACGATTCCAAATCAAACGGTTGGTTCACATCCAGTTTCATAAACCGAAAGTTGGGGTGCTGGAGCAACGCGCTAATATTTTTTGTCTCTCCTGTAGACAAATTGTCGATACACACAACGCGATGTCCGTCGGCTAGGAGCTGTTCACAGAGAAACGAACCGATGAATCCTGCGCCTCCCGTGACGAGAATATTTTTATTTTCAAATGTAAGGGGTTGAGCCATATGGGTCAGTATACCAAATTACAGTCCCCATGCGGCGGAATTGATCCCTCCGCGGTTGTTTTCGTCGTCACTAAAGAATGTGCCAATCAACTCCGCGTAGCCGTTATAGACACGAATATGCGGGCCACCGCCTGGACCCGCGGCGGTAATAATGGACGCCCCTGGCCATTCACTGAGGTTCCCAACGGAAAGGCGAACGCCGCCACGGAAGGCAGAATCATAGGCAAAAAATGTTCCGAGCCAACTTCCCTCTCCGTCAAAGATCTGCACCTGTGGCCCTCCGCCATTGTCCGTCCCTGTCACGATTTCATCGTCGCCATCCCCATCGAGATCTCCTGAGGCAACAAAAACGCCTTTATCGTAAGTGGAAGCGTACGCCAAAAACTCACTCACCAATGCTCCCTCAGGGTCGTAGATATGAACGAGTGGTTCATGACCTTCTCCCAAAGAGGCAATAACTTCATCACTTCCATTCCCATCCACGTCTCCCATTGCCACCCGGACACTACGTACACCACTGACATCCGCAAAGGCCATCACGGTTGACTCTTTCTGTTCTCCACTGGAATCGAAAAAACGAATCCGTGATCCGCCGCCCGTATCCGTACTCACGACAATTTCCTCAATCCCATCCTCATCCATATCTCCCGTAGCGACATACAATCCAGAACGAAGACTCGTTTCAAACGCATAAAATTGACCTTCCAAATTCCCGTCTACATCAAACACACGAACCTGAGGGCCACCGCCAGGACCTGGAACGGTCACAATTTCCTCTTCCCCGTCGCCATCAACATCCCCCATTGTTAATCGAACTCCGCCGGTAAAAGAACCATCGTAGGCGTCAAATGACGCGATGATCTCACTCCCGCTGTTGGTGAACACACGCACGGTGGGAGGACTGTCAGATTCTGACGCAACAGCAATTCGATACCGCGACGCAGGTTCGCTCGCAGAAACGGTTGAACTCTCCTCCTCGTCAACAAACGATTCAGCAAGCGAAAGCGCTGTTGCCACATTCAGCCGCCCCGCTCCCATCTTCCCTTGGGCGTCCCCGGTTGCGCTCACGGGGTCAACCGAGAGTCGAAGAATCGATTTAATGTCGTCTGGCGTCAACGAATGGTAGGTGGACTTGAGCAGCGCAGCCGCGCCCGCGATCATGGGCGAGGCCATGGACGTCCCTGACCACGAATCCTCGTAATATCCATCGCTCATCTGTGCCCAATCATCATCTTGGTACACCGCGCTAAAAATATCCTGTCCTGGAGCCGAGATATCTGTACATTCAGCTCCGTAATTTGAAAAATCCGCTTTCACATCATCTTGATCCGTCGCAGCCACCCCTAAAATCCAGTCCTCATCAGCACGTTCGCCGAAGCAGGCGGGAAAAATCGGAGAAAAGTCAATGTTGATTCCGCCATTATCGGCATTGCCCATGGCGGCCACGACCACGATCCCAGCTTCATAGGCCTCCTCGATCGTCCGACGAAGTGCGTCGTCGAAATCAAAACCGGTAAAGCTCAGGTTAATCACGTCTGCGCCGTTTGCGATCGCGTACTCAACCCCCTGACGGGCAAGATTTGAGTCACCGATTCCCTGATTGTCCAAAATGCGCACGGACATAAGCTGGACATCCCAGATGATTCCCGCCACTCCTTCATCGTTGTCCCCCACCGCGCCGATAATCCCGGCGATAACGGTTCCGTGCGATACCGCCCCTTCAACAAACGCTTCATCTTGGTTTGGAATGGGAGAGCCATCATCGTCCACAAAATCGTATCCGTTGACGTCATCAATCCAACCATTTCCATCATTGTCAATGTCGTCACCGGCAATTTCCTCGGTGTTTGTCCAAATATTTTCTTCCAAATCAGGATGATCCAAATCAATGCCCGTATCAAGCACAGCCACCACCACACTTCCATCGCCTGTTGACGTGTCCCACGCTTCATAGGCGCCAATCGTTTCTAAGTACCACTGTTCCTCTACAAACTCGTCGTCTGGAGTGAGTGCATACGCAGACGCTACGTGAAGAAATACCAAACTTAGTAGAACGGTCGATGCAACCCAAGAATAGAACGAACGTGGTGCCATAGGGTTTAATAAATAGCGGAAATGGTTCCAAAACGATTGGATGAGTCAAAGGCAAAAAATCCACCAATTAATTCCGCCTCCCGATTAAAAATTCGCACCTGCGGCCCGCCTTGTGACGCAGGACTCACATACATCTCCGCTTTACCGTTTCCATCAATATCTCCCGCTGCAAGCTCAACTCCTCCGCGATACTCATGAGGAAAAACGAAAAAGGTCTGCAACAAACTTCCGGATTGATTATACACGGTCACAGAGGGGATGTATCCCTTCCCTGACGCAACGAGTATCTCCTCTTGTCCATCGCCATTGGCATCGATGCTTGCGACACTGAGTCCGCGCACGGATCCGTCAAACGTGGTAAACGAGCCTGCATACCGCCCTGTTCCGTCATGGATCATGACAATTCCGTTACCGTCTGTAGCCAACACAGAAATGATTTCCGATTCAGAATCCTCATCCATGTTTCCAAGCGCGAGCCGTACCGCGGATGTCGTTCGACCGTGTGGAAAAAATGCGCCCTTCAAGTGTCCGTAACGATTAAAAATTCGCACTTGTCCGGTTCCGCCCTCATCGGACGTTACTAAAATTTCGTCGACACCGTCTGCATTTACGTCTCCGGCGACAACAAAAATTCCCATCCGTTGTCCTTCATCAAAGGCAAAAAATTGACCATTCACATTTCCGTTCAGATCAAATATCCGCACCTGTGGTCCACCGCCCGGACCCGCTCCCGTAATAATTTCTTCTTCCCCGTCGCCGTCCACGTCACCCACCGCTAACCGAACACCGCCGTGGAATCCTGAATCATACGCGTCAAATTCAGCCAAAATATCCCCGCTTCCATTCATCCGCCGCACGGTTGATTGGGATCCGAATCCTTGTGAAACGACAAACGACTTGGATGGCTGCACGCTTGAGTCGCTCATCGATCCCAACGTCGTTCCGGCAAACGACGCGGCATACATCAGGGCTCGGGATAGGTTCACGCGTCCAGCTCCCAATTGTTTGCGAGCTTCAAGCGACGTTTCCGCCACTGGATCCACAGAGAGTTTGAGCACGTGTCGTACTTGGTCAGGCGTAAGACTTGGATAGGCTGAACGCAACAAGGCCGCAGCGCCACTCACCATGGGAGTGGCAAGCGACGTCCCTTCCCAAGGCGACGCATAGGCCGTGATGAACTCAAGCGTCCGTGCGTCATGGTACACACTCGCAAAAATGTCGACTCCCGGAGCGGCGATATCCGTGCATCGCGTGCCGAAATTCGAGAAGTCTGCCTTTTGGTCATCTTGATTTGTCGCCGACACGCCAATCACGACGTTCTTGCCGACCTCGGAATCAAAGCATGCTGGGTAAATCGGGAAGAGATCTGTGTCGATATTACCGTTGCCCACTGCCGCGACGATCACGACCCCTTGATCATAGGCCCACTCAATCGTCTCACGCAGACGCTCGTCCGCCTGTGAAAACGTAAAGCTCAGGTTTATCACATCAGCTCCATTCTCCACCGCATACACAAGAGCGCGACGTACATCCGTCGTGGAACCAGCGCCAAACTCATTAAGCACACGCAACGGCATCACCGAGACATCCCAGTTGATGCCTGTAATTCCCAAACCATTGTTCGCCGTTGCCCCGATAATCCCAGCAATGACCGTCCCATGCGAGGCGACGGTATCACTCACGCCTTCTCCAAGGCCAGGAGATGGATCAGGATCACCGTCAACAAAATCCCAACCCACCACGTCATCTTCGTACCCATTGTTGTCTTCATCGCGGCCATTGTCTGCAACCTCGTCTCCATTGTGCCAATACTGGTTTACAAGATCTTCGTGATCCACATCAAACCCTGCATCAAGTACGGCAACGATCGTTTCTTCAGACCCCGTTTCCACTTCCCATGCTTCTGGGGCAGACATCTTATCCAAATACCAAAGCTCTGATCGAAACCGATCCGTCACGTCACGTGCTTCTGTTCCAAAAAAAGGCAAAAACACGATAGAAGTGATAATAAAGGCAAACAAAAAATGCCGCATAAATATTGCGGCATTGTAACGATTTCCTTAAAAATTGTCATCTAGACTTTCAACTGAATCCTCTGCTTCGTCTTTATCGTAGTCGTCGGCTGAATCGACAGATTCACCAAACTCATAATTCCTTAAAAATGCATCGGAGATATCGTCAATCTGTTGGTTCCAATCTGAACCGTAAAGATCTTCTGCAACGTCCTCGCTCGCAATCGCACGCAGGACTCCAAGCTCCTCGACCACATAGACGGTAGGCACGCTCTGGAATTTCACCATCTTGGTGCCTGGGTGGTACGTCACATTTGATCCCAATGAGAGATCGGGGAGGAAATCTGCACTCACCTCGATGACATCGTCAAAATCCTCAAACCAGGTGAAGAAAACTTTCTCATTGGGGAACGCGTGGCGCTTTCCGTCCGTGGCGTAGTAATAGACGGCACGGCAGGGATCGTTGACATCCGCGTCTTCCTCGCACGCAAGTTTGATGAGATTCTGGGGTTCTGCTTCTGTGGTCTCTTCCTCGACGATCTCTTCTTCTACGATTTCTTCTTCCTGAACAACCTCTTCGACGACTTCATAGTGGTACACGGATGAATACACGTCATAATCCGTCCCAGCAACCCACACATTGGACTCATCCTGCACATACGCGGCGTAGAAAGTGATATTCTCGTCCACAAAACTCTCTGCTGTCCAGGTTGCTCCGCCGTCGTCAGATAGAATAACGACCTTATCACCAGCAATGACCATTCTGTTTTCAACAACCTGAATGTCGTAGAGGTCTTGGGTTGAGAGTCCACTCACCGACACATCCGACCAGCTCGCTCCTCCATCTGTCGTCTGCTTGAACGTTCCGTTTTCTCCGACAATCCACCCTGTTGCAGAACTCGAAAAATACACACCTCGAAGAGGATCCGAACCGATGCGGCCATAATTTGTCCAGGAAATTCCGCTATTGGCGGCTTTCAACAGACGACCAGATCCACCAACCACCCAAGCGGTTCCGTCACCATTATCTTGAACGGCAAATAAATCTTCTGTCACGTTTGGTGTGCCACTGTGCCAATTTCCATTCACATAATACAGCGCGGTTCCACCAGCTCCCACGATGAATCCGGTTGTCGACGACGCTCGATCAATATCATAAAAATGGGTGGAAACGCCCAACGAGGCAGACGTCCATGAGGCGCCATCGTCTTGGGAAAAGGCATAGACGCCAGATTCCCCTACGGCAACAACATCCGAACTTGCGTCTACGATGACGTCATGCCACCACACATTTGAAAACGAAACCAACCGCGTCCATGTATTCCCACTATCCGTGGAGCGCATCATGTAACCGCTATTTCCCACCGCGACAAGGACGTCACCGGATCCCGTAATCCCACGAACGCTTTGCATCGTGCCGTCGTCTTGGACGGTCCAGGTGGTTGCGGAACGTATGGGAAGTGGAAGAAGGAGTAGAACGAGCAGAAGAAGGAATGGACTTCGCATATGGGGAAAGTTTACCACAAACCAAAACCCGCGGGCGAACCCGCGGGTTTTGCTTCTATGCGAGATCCCTCCACTCCCCTGAATAAACTCGGGGTCGGTCGGGATGACACAGAATTTTACTTAGACCAAGTCTCGCCTGAAAGGTCGAGGCTCAGGACTAAGTATCCGTTAGCCCAGTCACCTGAACCTGCTTCTCCGGATGCGTCATGAGACTCACCAGACATATCAGACCAGATGAAGTTGTAATCTGAGCTGTTTGTGGCCGTCGTGGTACAAGCAGTACCGATAGCGGCTGTGTCTCCTAGCTGCCAGATTTCTCCGCTTGTCTGGTCGTCCAGACAGACGTCTGTCAATGCAGCGGTTCCACCACTGGAGTTGTGAGACGCATCACCGGCAAGGTAAATCGAGAAGTAGTCCTCGTCTCCTGTGTCGGAGTCGTTATCAAACGACTGTGGCGTTGCGCGCAAGATGTACGTTACGGTTTCACCAGCGGAAATAACTTCCTCGTTGGTGTCCCAGATGACGTTGAGTGTGCCAGCAGCTTCCAGAGCGCCAGATGTTGATTCAACGCTGTTACCATCCTCATCCGAGATGACGACAGCTGAACTGCTCGTTGAAATATCCGTGCCGTTCTTATAGAGCTTCCACGACTCCATTTCAAGGGTGTCGTTGTTACTCTCGCCGTCGGTCCATGTCATTGGGAACTTTATCTGCTTGATCGCCACCGAGCCGTTGCTGTTAGCTGTGATGGTGAACTTGTAGAGATCACTTGCCTGTCCGTTCACAAGCGTGCTGTTTGTGAGATCCACAGCAGACACGGTTGGGATCGAATTGTAGGCGCGAATTTCGTTTGCAGCACGGTTCGTCGAGCTTGTTGCGACTGTTCCGTTGGTATCGCTATAGCGCACTGAATCCATGGTGAGCGCGAGGTTCTGCTGTGAAGCAGCTGCACCCGAACCAATATCGTTCAGCACAAGTTTTGCTGTAATGGTCTTTGAAGAACCCGCGGCAACGTCGATATCCAATCCGGTGATGAGAGCAGCGGCACCCGTTGTTGAAACGGATGTCGTGTCGCTCCCTGAAGTCTCAGCCATGACAGCGGAACCCAGAAGGGTTGAACCGTCATAAAGCTCAACTTCACTGATCACTCCGGCAGCACGCTGGGCGATGGCATCGGTAGAACCGTCAACCGCCACTTGAATCTGGTCAATGCTGTAGCTTTCACGGACAGCTGTGAATTTGTACTTGGCTGTCTCGACAGTCTGGCCAGCAGCAACAATCTTTGCCACTGGTGTGTCTCCACCCAAAGCGGTAGAGAATGTACCAGCGGAGTACCAGGTAATAGCCGAACCAGAGACGTCAGATCCGTCAATCGAGGTTGCTGAATCTGCAGTGGTTCCATCCACGTCGAGATCAGCGGTGATGATGTCATCGCCGTCGGTGTCGTCGGACACAGAGGTCGCAACGTTCGCGTACGCGTTGACATAAATCGTTTCACCAGCCTCGAGCGTGTAGTTGAGCGACCAAGTGTTGGTCGTCAACGATACAGAGGTCTTCTGAGAGGTCTCTTCCTCATCACCTTCTGGACCGTAGGTCACATAGAGGCTTGAGTAGTCAGCCGCAGCAGAAGCATCGG
>CAZELN010000031.1:0-8443 GCA_964513275.1 uncultured Gammaproteobacteria bacterium | reverse complement strand
TTGCGAGCGGCGAGACCTCGACGGGGTAATCGTAAATAATCGTCGGTTGGATCAGTTTTTCCTCAACCAGCTCCTCGAATGCAAAAGCCATTAATGCACCAGAGCTCTTCATCATCTCCAAGTCGTGAATCTTCTTTGCGGGTAGCTCCTCTAGGAGCGTTTGTTTCCAGGAGGCAACGCTTTTAGAATCAGCCTTATCAATCCCAGCAACTTCCTTTAGCGCTTCCACAAGACTCATCCTTTTCCAAGGACGTTTTAGTTCTATGCATTCACCCTCGTGTTGCACCGTGGTTGATCCCGTTGCCTGGTTCACAGCATGTTCAAAAATTTCCTCAAAAAGATCCATGCCGTATTCGTAGTTCTCGTAGGCGATCTGCGCTTCAAACATGGTGAATTCGGGGTTGTGGTCGCGGTCGATCCCCTCGTTACGAAACACTTTCGTGATCTCGTAGACCTTCTCAAATCCGCCGACGAGTAATCGCTTCAGGTACATCTCGTCAGAAATACGCAGGTAAAAATCGGCGTCCAAGGCGTTGTGGTGCGTGACGAAAGGTCGCGCGAACCCACCGCCGTACACCGGCTGAAGGGTTGGCGTCTCCACTTCAAGGAATCCACGGCTATCAAGAAGCGATCGGATGGCGGAAATAATGTTCGAGCGAGTGCGCATCGTCTTGCGAACATCCTCGTTCATGATGAGATCCAGATAGCGCTTGCGGAATCGGGTTTCAACATCGCTGATGCCATGCCATTTCTCTGGAAGCGGCAGCAGCGTCTTGGTGAGCATTCGAAATGCCGCAACGTCAATGGATCTCTCCCCTTTCTTTGTTGTGAACGCGGTTCCGCTCACCTCGAGAAAATCACCAAGATCAATCGTGTCTTGAAGCTGATCGTAGGCATCGGCGAGATGGTCTTTCTTAAACGCGATCTGTACAAGGCCGCTTTCATCTTGAATTTGTCCGAAGGTGAGTCCTCCATGGGGACGTAACAGTCGTAATCGTCCTACCAGGCTCACGGAGGTTGCGGTACTCTGGAGCGTTTCAAATTGATCTAAAAAATCTTGCACCTGCATGGTTCGATTTCCCTTTGTTGGGTAGGGGTCTACACCAGACTCACGGAGTTTCTGGAGACGACCAAGACGATCCTGTTCTTCCTGCATCATAATGTTAGTGAATTTCCAAAATTCGGTAGAGCACCGCACCTAAAGGAGTCTGAAACTCAACCTTATCGCCGGGTTTTGCACCCAGAAATGCCAATCCGATCGGCGATTCGTTGCTAATCTTTCCTTCCAAAGGGTTAGCCTCGTTGGAGCCGACCAACGAAAACGTCTTTTTCTTTCCTTCCGTCTCGACGACAAACGTCGTTCCAAGGGCAATTTCCTTCGCGCCGGTTGCGTCCTGGACGATGACAATGTCATGCATCATGTCCTCAAGTTCAATCACGCGCGTCTCATTGAGAGCTTGCTCTTCTTTTGCTGTTTGGTATTCAAAATTCTCAGAAAGGTCTCCCATTTCTTTGGCGTGCAAAATCTTCTCCGCGATTTCTCGACGAAGAGCTTTCTTGCGATGCTCAAGTTCCTGCTTGAGCTGTTCAAATGCGTCTTTGGATAAATACGTTGGCATAATCTTTCAAACAATGACCACCCGAACAGTGTGCTCGAGTGGTAATCATAGGCTACGTCGTCTGCCGTGCCTTGTCAATAACTTTTGGGTTCCATGTGGCCAACCACGTACTCAATGGAACCAAGAGAACAAGCGCACATGTCCCAGCGATCGTACGAACGAGTTCCTCGGCCACGAGTTCATTTTGGAGAAATTCTTCATATCCACCAAATTGATTCATAAACAGAAGGAACACAGGAAGAGCCGCTCCGGCGTAGACCAAAATGAGCGTGTTTACCGTCGAGGCAATGTGATGTCGACCGATGCGCATGGCTTTTTGAAAAAGCTCTTTGCGGGTGACATGAGGGTTAGCGAGTAATAATTCTTGTACGGTTTCTGACTGCGTAATCGCGATATCGTCCAGCACACCAACCGCTCCCAAGATGATTCCAGACGCAAGAATTCCCACCGGAATCTGGACAGGATCAAGTTCCCAAAAGAGAAGGGTTCCCTCTTCTGACGCCAGACCTGATAGTCGTGCAAGCACAAGAAATAGTTTCGTGAAGACGAGAACCAATCCAAGCCCGCACAAGGTGCTGAGGAACGCAAGGAACGTCTGTCGCTTGAGTCCATGTGAAAGATGCATGTTCACGGCAAGAATGATGGCTGAAGCAAGAACGGTTGCCAACACAGGATCCACCCCTCGCACCATGGCGGGAAATAATCCAAATACAAGGATCACGACCGTGACCGCAAGACCGACAAGCGAAAGAAGTCCACGAAGCAATCCAACCATCAGAGTGAGAGCGACAAAGACCGCTACGATCCACCAAATTCCGTTCTCGCGATGAACATCGTCGAAATAAACTTCGAGGTCTTCATCAACGTCGATGAGGCGCAAATCTACTTGGTCGCCAACCTTCAGATTGAATCCAACACCTGCAGCAAACGAATCAGCCGACTCTACAAGATAGTCTTCTCCATATGCCGTCTGCGCGATAAACGTATACTGGCGTACTCCACCTTCGAGTTCTTCGACAGATTTTACCTCCGTAATGGTTGCCTCAACTTCTCGAGTAGTAAATCCATCTTGAGCAAAGCAAAAGACCGGGAGGAGCATTCCAAGTGGAACAATGAGCGTAGCAAGGACTTTCATACAAAATTAGTCACCGTAGGTAAACCACCAGTCCAAAATCTGTCTGGCGAGCGGGACGGCCGCGTCGTTGCTCTCTCCACCTTCTTCGATGAGGACAACCAAGGCGATTGTTGGCTCCTCATACGGACCAAACCCCGTAAACCACGAATGATACGGCTTATTACCGGGGGTTTGTGCTGTACCCGTTTTTCCCGCAACGGCTTCTGAAAGCGTGTTTAGCGACCTGGCGGAACCTGTTGTAACGGTTTGTCGCATTCCTTGTCGCACAACAGACATCGCGTACGTGTCCAGTCCCTCGATGTCTGTTGGAAGCATGTGTTCAACGAGTTCCGCCCCAAATCCGTCTGCTTGTTCAACGACATAGGGCGTGACTTTTGCTCCTCCATTGGCGATGACAGCGGTTGCAACAGCCATCTGCAAAGGCGTGGTAAGAAAATCTCCTTGACCGATGGCAAGATGATACGTGTCTCCAACATACCACCTCTCTCCCTTTACGTCTTGCTTCCATTCTTTTGATGGGAGAAATCCATCGGCCTCACCTGAAAGATCAATTCCGGTCATCGCTCCAAAACCAAATTTTTTCGCATAGTCGGTGATCCGTTCAACTCCCAACCCTGTCACCGTGTCAAATCCCCCACCAACGACATAAAAATACGTATTTACCGATTCAGAGAGTGCCTTGCGTACATCGGTGATGCCATGTCCACCTCCCTTCCAGTCGGGAAAAAACCACTGAGCAATACGCAATCCTCCGGACGAGAGAAAAGACGTGTGCTCTGAAACAATACCCTCGGTTAACGCCGCGTACGCCACAAACGGTTTGAATGTGGAGCCAGAGGGAAACTCTCCGGAAATCGCTCGAAAAAAGAGGGGTTGGTCACGGTCTTCAATAAGAGTTGTGTAGCGTTCCTGGGAAATTCCGTCAGAAAATTCGTTTGCTTGATACGAAGGGAGGCTCACAAGCGCACGCAAGGCTCCTGTGGTTGGATCAATGGCCACGACCGATCCCCGCGTCGCTCCAACATTCACAAGCGTCTCCGCAAGCGCCTGTTCGACCATCTTTTGAAACTCAAGGTCGATGGAGAGCGTTAAATTTGAACCTAAAACAGGATCTTCTTTGGAGAGAATGGCAAGCTTTTCTCCTAACGCGTTTACTTCGTATGTCAGCTTCCCGGGAATACCCCGCAGGAGTGACTCATAGTGTCGTTCGATTCCTGTTTTTCCGATGGTATCTATGAGCCGATAGCCCTCTTGCTCATATTCCTCCATATCTGACTGGCTGAGGGAGCCAATATATCCCATCACATGGGAAAGTGATGGCGCGGAGGTTGTGTAAATCCGTTTTGTTCTGGTTGTGAGTGAAAATCCAGGGACATCGGACAGCTCAATAGCTAATCGAATAGCCGATTCGTAAGGAAGGTCGTCCATGATGGGGATCGCATCCGTCGATCGTATACTGTAGTGAGAAAGCAAGAGATCAAGATCTGTCGGTTGCATTCCAATGCGTTCAGCGATGCGAGTGAAGAGCTCTTGACGGTCGTCTGTTTGGGTGGGAATCTCAGACGGTACTAGCGTGAGCACAAAGGCCGGCTCGTTCCAGGCAACAGCCATACCGTTGCGGTCAACGACAAGACCGCGCGAGGGAATGATTAATTCAGTGTGTTCCTTGTTTTGGTTCGAAAGAACTTCGTAGGTGGCACCTTCAATCACCTGGAGGTGTGCAGAACGCCCAATAAAGATTATCGTTGTGAGCAACATGATCCAAAGACCTACACGAAGACGACTCCGGTGTGAGGACGTACGCAGCGGGAGAGGTTCTCTCCCTCCGTTGTGCTGCGTCTGTGCTGAAGCGGCCAAAAATTCCTCAAGACCTCCACTGGTATCCGTGCCATCCACAAGGCCATATCGACCGTCCTCTTGGAGTCGGAATAGCGTACCAGATGAACGTCGATGCTTTTTCACACTAGCTACGTCGACCAATTGATCGACGGAAAAACGGGGCGACAAACAGAAGAAGGATAGCCGCAAACGCCCCTGACCAGAGATTGGTCATAACAAGATTTTTCCATGGGAGAAATCCATCTGAGAACAACTGGCTCAGTCCGAGTAAAACAATTTCAGACAACGTAAGAACCGCCAAGCACAACCAAGATGTTGCAACGATTCCGTAGAAGGATCGATTCGTAAATACGTGCGCGACCAATATCGTAAGACATCCTGCGGCCAGTGTGTAGGAAATCACTTCAAACGGAGCAGTAGAAATACCCAGAACATCAAGAATGCTTCCGTACAAGGGCAGCCACCACCAAAGTGTTGTGTAGCTTCGATATTGGTAGAGGTACGTCGTGACAACCAGGACAAGAGGAATCCGGTCAAATGGATATGGAAGAGCGTTGATAAAACTGACCTGAATAGCCGTCAGGAATAACAACGCTCCAAGTTGTCCTGCAAGTCGAATCATGGTGCTTTTTCGGAAGTGAGTAGCACAAGCACAGAAGAAAGGAGACGGACATCGGCTAGGGGTTCAACCACTGCTTGCTGGAACGGTGAACCAGTTTGTTGTTCAACGCTATTCACAATCCCTACTAAAAGACCACTTGGAATAGACGCTTCCAGACCTGAAGTTACTACAAGATTATTTTCCGTAACGACCTCGTCTGTGGGAATAAAATCGATTTGAAGGAGTCCACCTGTTGATCCAGTTGCGATTCCGATGGTTTGACTCTCGTTGAGCAAACTCACGGCCACCGTGAGCGTTGGATCTGTCAAGGCGCTCACGGTTGCTGAATGTCTGCCGACATCCACCACCTTGCCCACGAAAATTCCCTCTCCTGATACCACGGGTAAGCCGATCGTGACGCCGTCATCTGCCCCAACATCCACAACGAACCTACTGACCGAGTGGGAGATACTTTTTGAAAGGACACGCGTAGGAAGAGCGTTTGTTTGGGTTCGTTCCACATACCCGAGTTCTTGTTTCAGGAGTTCATTTTCACGTTCGAGCTCCGTCATTCTCTGAGCGTCAATACTCAATTCCCGTCGGTCATCGAATAAATCCTTGAGCTCTTCAGGCGTGATTTGAGCGTCTTTCGTCTGCCAAAAAACAACTTGGGAAACCCATGTTCCCATTCCAACGAGAGGAGCGGCAAACGGGACAAAAATTCTTGGAAATAAGCCTTGGAATGAAAAGAGAGCAATACACAGAACAAGTCCCACCACA
This sequence comes from uncultured Gammaproteobacteria bacterium, assembly GCA_964513275.1. Lineage (GTDB taxonomy): Bacteria > Patescibacteriota > Patescibacteriia > UBA9934 > GWF2-40-263 > UBA12478. The sequence goes on along the minus strand of CAZELN010000031.1, from coordinate 2,469 downwards.
AACATGAACCGACGGATGCGCTTGTTGCTTGTAATCCCAGATTTCATAGCTCGCGCATGTGGTCAGTCTCTAAATAATGTTCCCCTCAGTTGCTGATGGAAGCGAAATATCTTTCAGAAGCTGTGGATCCTCAAGCAAGAGACCTGCGCCACGAACCACACAGGTCAACGGATCATCCGCGACACGCACAGGAATGGCCGCATGACGTGAGATGAGTGCGTCCATTCCGCGCAAAAGTGCCCCACCCCCCGTCAATACGATTCCACGCTCATAAATATCCGCGACAAGTTCTGGCGGGGTTGTTTCTAAGGTTGCCTTAATATTTTCAACGATCGTTCGCACAGATCGCTGTAGCGCCTCACGAATTTGTGTATCATTCACGATGATCTCTTTTGGAAGTCCTGACAGAAGATCTCTTCCGCGCATTTCAATCTCTAACGGTTCTTCTGGTTCGATGGCAGTTCCGATGCGGATCTTCAAACGTTCTGCAATCCGTTCACCGAGTAGTAGATTAAACGAGTCGCGGGCGTATTGAATAATATTTTTGTTCATCTCTTCCCCCGCAATATCCAACGACTTCCACGTCACGACTCCCGCCAGGGACATGACGGCAATTTCCGTTGTTCCGCCACCAATATCGACAATCATCATGCCAACAGATTCAGAAAGTGGAAGTCGAGCGCCAAGCGCCGCGAGGAGAGGATTTTCCACGAGGTGCACTTTTCGTGCTCCGGCTGACAGAGCCGCATCCTCAATGGCTTTACGTTCAACTTCCGTTGTTTCGAGCGGTACCCCGATCACCACACTTGGGCGTGGGACAATCGTAAAAGACTCGTCATGCACTTTATCGATAAAAAATTTCAACATTTTCTCCGTCACTTCAAAGTCAGAAATAACTCCTTTTGAAAGCGGTCTTGTGATTTGAATATGCGGTGGCGTTTTGCCAAGCATGTCTTTTGCATCTTTTCCAACAGAAAGAATTTGGTCCGTTCTGGTATTTATCGCTACGATCGAAGGTTCGTTTACGACAATACCACCGTCTCGAGAGTACACGAGTGTATTGGACGTACCCAGATCAATCCCCAGGTCCTTTGAAAATTTTCCTAGGAACTTATTAAACATAAAAGTGAGGTTTAGCCTCACAATTCTACCAGGACGTTTTCCTTACAGCAAGCGTTCCTCTGCGCAGTTTTTGTATTCAAGCGTGGCGTGAAGAAAGGAATACTAATTCAACACAGGTAACCATAATCACGATCAAAAAAACGGTCCACCAACGTAGCCAGCCATGAGAAGAAAGTATGAGGGAACCGCTCAGAAGCAGAGAAAGGAGAATCGCTTGACGAAACGAACGTACGGCAATCCGTGGCATGAGGGCTGTTCTACATCGCCAAAGCCGAATAAGAAGTCCCATAAGAGCCATGGTTCCAAATACGGACATCGTGAAGGTAAGGTAGAAAAGAAGTAGTCCCAGTATCCCTGACCGGCTTGGATCCACACTATGCACAACAACCGCCCAAGCAATCCAAGCCGCACCGGTTGCCAACGTCATTAAAATTAGATAGCTACGGAAGCTCATAGCGGGATGGCTCTTTTGAAATAACAATCTGGATTTTTTTGATTTCCGATGAAGGAAACTCCTGACGAAGCTTTGTTAGCAGAGCCTCCTCAACACCACGCATGCCGTACTTGGCAGCAGCGCTCTTGACACGAAGACGCAGAAGGCCTTCTTTGAAGGATATGGCTATTACGTCAAATGCTTGCATACCTGGGAGATATCCAGGAATGATGCGATTCGCGGCTTGCACAATCATGGACGCATGAATAGAACGACGAACGCCCGGACGGTTAAGCGTTGAGTTTGCAAGAAGATCTCGAAGCGGCGACAATGCCATACGCCTGTAGTATATCATCACTGACGAAACTCACAGATATCGGCAAAATCACAGAAGGAACAATGGAATCCTGGCGTTGGATAAAATGTTGACGAACGGATCGCCTGGACTCGTTCAACGATCGATTCCTGTACATCAAGGAGCTGTTCGTCGGTCCCCAAGAACGAGATTTGACTGTTGTCCGTGAGATAGTGATACGTAAGTCGTTTTGGAATAAGCCCAAGTACGTCGCGTGCTGCCAATTGATACAGCCATAACTGCTCCTTATCTTCTTTGGAAAGCTCCGTTTTTGGCGAACCTGTTTTGTAGTCGATAATTTCGATTCCATCTTCAAAAGTATCAATCCGATCGATTCGACCTTTCAGGATGACATCCCCAAACTTCATGGTGAATCCTTGTTCAATGGCAAGCGGTCGAGGTTTTGTTTGTTCAAGCTGTCGATAAAATCCCTTGAGCGAAGAGCGTCCTTGCTCTCGATATTCCTCACGCTGTCGATCATGAATGAACCAGTCGTCCTGCCAGCAGACGTGGTAAACAGCTTCAAGCTCCTCGAGGGTGACTGGAATCTTTTCGGTCG
>CAZELN010000030.1:0-9286 GCA_964513275.1 uncultured Gammaproteobacteria bacterium | reverse complement strand
GTGCGCGAGGCAGAGGCCAGGGTCATGAGTGCTCCTCGGAAGAGTTCGTCGAAAGTCTCACGCAAAGATCCCAACCTCCTCGCTCACGAAAAACGTCTCCGCGAAATTCTCGGAACAAAGGTGGAGATCAAAGAGTCCAGCGGCAAGGGGAACATTTCAATCGCTTTTTATTCGCGAGAAGAACTTATCGATCTACTGGATCGATTGAGTGGATTTTAAAACAGGTGAAAGCCTGTTTTTCCTATGCGAACATTTTCTTCATCCAAGTTCCTTCTCTGGATTATTCTCGTTCCAATGCTTCTGTTCCAGTTGTTGGGAGCGACACTCTACTTTTTTGCTCTTCCAGGATTTGCAGAGGTGCTCTATCCTGCGACGAAGATTTTGATGATCGTCTGGCCGGTGCTGTGGGTTACTGCGGGATTCCGTCCGAAGATGTTTAGCGGTCCCAAAAGTGGTCGTTGGTTGTTTGGACTTTCTTCCGGGGTTGTATTCTCTGTACTCATTGCTCTCGTGTTCCTACTCTTCAAGGATTTTTTTGAATCTCTCGCGCCGGCCCTTGAGGTAACCGTTCGAACGTTCGGAATTTGGAACTGGTACATTCCATTCGCTGTCATACTTTCGTTGGGCCATTCCTTGTTTGAGGAGGTCTACTGGCGTTGGTTTGTGTTTGGATGCCTACGGCTACTCATGCCTGTAGGTGAGGCCATGGTTGTGAGTTCGCTCGCCTTTGCCAGTCATCATGTCCTCATCCTCTGGCTTTTTTTGCCTTGGCCACTGGCTATGTTCTTTGGTCTGTGTGTGGGGCTAGCCGGGATGTGCTGGTGCATGCTCTATCAAAAAACCAACTCGCTTGTCACGAGTTGGTTGAGTCATATCCTTGTGGATGTCACTATTTTATCGATTGGCTATTTTCTCTTGTTTTAAGTTTGAGTTTGACAATCTTGATAGGTGTGGTATCTTAATCGTGGTGACGAACCAAGGCGTAGATGTACCATCTACCCCAACACAACTCCCTTCGGGGAGTTTTGTGTTAGAATGTCGGCCGGTGGACACGAGGGCGGAGTGTTGATGGTTCAACGCCTTGGATCGTCACCTAAGGATTGGGGTTCAATTCCCCCTCCGTTCACCGCAAAAAATATCCCAGACTAGGAGATGTTTTTTGTTTTGATCAGACTACTGTTCCGTACTTAGGTACGGTTTTAATCGCCTCACAATTTCCTCGTGGATAACGCCATTTGAAACGATAGCTCCTTTGATATCTTGGTCATAGCGCTGTTCATTACCTAGGACTTTCTTACTTGGCGCATACCTTTGTCGAAATCTACGTTTTTTGCTCAACGTACGTTTCAGTACGTCTCGCGAAAAGCCTCGATTTCTTCGCGGTCTGCATCCAAGTGAGAAAGTCCTAATATCTATTTCTTTGCCTTCTCTCGTCCCTTCAGCACCTCTGCAAACCACCCTTTGACCGTGTGGCGCGTTGAGTCTTTGATTTTGTTGCGCGCGTGGCGAGTTTTGGCGAATTTGAGCCAGTCAGGGTTCGGGCCGCGGCGGTTTTTGTCCGTGATGACTTCCACAATGTCGCCAGAGTGAAGCGGGGTATCAAGGTTGCGCATGACTTCATTAACGCGAGCAGAGGTACATTTATTCCCAACTTCCGTGTGGATGGCGTAGGCAAAGTCAACCAGCGTGGCACCGTCGGGAAGATCGATGACATCCCCTTGCGGGGTGAAGACAAAGATCCGGTCTTTGAACACGTCGATCTTCATCACCTCAAGCTGCTCAAGAAAATCTTTTTTCCTTTGTAGCTCCTTTTGGATTTGTGCCAACTCTTCCATCCAGCCTGTGTTACGCATGGGTTTACGTGACCCTTCTTTATATCGCCAGTGCGCGGCCACACCGTACTCAGCAAGCTCATGCATTTCCATCGTGCGGATTTGGAACTCGATGATCTCGCCGTTGTCGGTGAAGACCGTTGTGTGCAAAGACTGATACCCGTTGGGCTTAGGTTGGGCGATATAGTCTTTAATGCGTCCAGGGACAGGCCGCCAATGTTGGTGCAGGAGTCCTAAAATGATATAACATTCCTCCACGTCCGCGACGATGATGCGCACCGCGATAAGATCGTAAATCTTACTCAGGTCACCTTGGTACTTTTTTAACTTTTTGAACAAACTATATAAACGCTTCACTCGGCCATGCACTTGGAAATCCGCGATGCTTGTTTCTTTGAGGAGTTTTTCGACGTGGTCGATAATGCGGCTCACGTACGCGCCTTTTTCACGAACTTTGATGTCCATGATGTTTTTCATCCGTTCGTATTCTTTTGGTTGGAGATACGCAAATGAGCCGTCTTCAAGTTCTCCCTTGATTTCACTCATGCCTAACCGTCCGGCGATTGGCGCGTAAATTTCCAACGACTCTCGCGCGATGCGTTCTTGTTTATGTTTTGGCTGACCGTAGAGGGTTTCCAAGTTGTGGAGCCGATCCGCGAATTTCATGAAGACCACGCGCACGTCACTAGCCATCGCCAAGAACATCTTGCGCATGTTTTCTGCGTAGCGTTCTGCTCCACGATACTTGATGCTCTGTTTCAATTTTGTCACAGACTCGACCAGTCCAGCCACGTCCTCCCCGAATGAACCACGCACGTCCTCAATGGTCACATGGGAGTCTTCCACCACGTCGTGCAATAACCCGGCGATGACGACATTGATGTGGAGTCCCATCTCCGCCAGGCGATACGCAACAGCCAGCGGATGTGAGATGACGGGATGTCCCGTGAGGCGTACCGCGCCTTTATGGGCGCCGTCGGCAATCGTAAACGCCCGCCGGAGAGATTCGATGTCTGGCGATCGGTAGGTTTTTTGTACAAGCTTCTCAAGCTCATCGTAGGTACGGATGGATTCACTCATGCACTCTACGATACCGTGGGCGAAACTCCGCGTAAAGGGAAGTCACGTTGACGATCGCGAAATTTTTTGCTATATTTTAGTTTATTCAATCTACCTCTATGCCTATCAGAGCGCGAAGTTCACTTGAACGGGAATCGACTTCTGTTTCTTCCTCTGTTCCCGATCGTCGCAGAGGCAAAAGATCAAAGTCTCCTGAAGGGCGATCTCCACCTCTCCGATCCTCAGAGCCCGACACAGCCGCGATTGAGGCCGCGCGAGCCAGAGCCGTAGCCGATCGTCCGGCCGTTGAGATCGGACCCAAACCCATTCGTGTCATTGACACAAACACCGTGCCGGAGAGCGGTCTTATCAGACTTACACTGGAAGAACAAAAGGAATGGGCAGATCGTCCGATATTAGAGCAGGGCGCTGGACTCGCGGGAGCCATGGCGTACTTGGGATATAAAACCGCTTCAGCCACTGGATGGAAATCGCTCAAAGTAGTGGATTGGATTGCCAGAGGCATGGATAGATTGGGCGACAAGTTGATCAGCAAAAAAATTCCGTTTCTCAAGTGGATTATTAATCCGCTTGCGACCTTGTGCGACAAGACATCAAAGTGGCTGGGTCTTGACAAGACCACACTTGCGGAGCATCTCAAAAAGAACGCGGAGGATCGCAAGAAATTGGCAGAGAAGCTCCGAAAAGAACTTCGCGACACGGAGTCAAAATTTGAAAGGAAGTTAGATGACGCAGCAAAGAAGAAAAAGCGTAAAGAAAAATTAACGAAAAAGTTTGGGAAAGAATTGGCTGATGTCTTGGAGGATGAATTTGAAGAACAGGAAAAAACGTTCACATCAAAGTCTGAAGAGCCAAAATCAGAACCAGAACCGGCAAAAACGGCAGAACCAAAAGCAGCATAAAACGGGTCAATCCCGTTTTATGCTCTTCGTGGTTTGAATTTTCCTTTCTTGGCCTCGAGTGCGCGTTTCTTTTCCAGAATCTCGATCGCTGACTCATGCGTGACTTCGGCTGGGTTACGCTTTTTGCCTAGTGACGCGTTCGTCGTTCCGTCTGTGAGATAGGGACCGAAGCGTCCGTGCTTGAGAAGAATTTCTCCGCCACTTGAAGGGTCCGTTCCAAACTCAGCAATAGGAGTCAGCATTTTCTTTTTGAGTTCCGCCGACTCTTTCAACAGCGTTCGCGCGTTAATCTCGTCGATGGTTAGGGGATCAAGCGGCTCCTTGATGCTAGCGTAGACGTCGCCCGCCTTCACGTAAGGGCCAAAACGCCCCACGGCCGTAACGATTTTTTCACCGTTCTCCATCGTGCCTACGTCCCGGGGAAGGGAAAGACATTGCCATGCTTGCTCAAGCGTCACGGATTCGACGTTCATGCCTTTGAGAAGTGACGCGCTCTTGGGTTTTGGTTTTCCCGCCTTCTTATCCTCTTTGCTGTACTCGCCGACTTGAACAAATCCGCCGAAGCGTCCGGTCTTCAGAATGACAGGGAGACCTGATGTTGGATCTGTTCCCAACACGCGGTCAGGCATGATGTCTGCACGGTCAAGTTCCTTTGTTTTTGTTTCAAGGTTCTTGTGAAACGGTCCGTAGAACGCCTCGAGTGTAGGCACCCATTCAACTTTTCCTTCCGCGATTTCGTCGAGTGTGTTTTCCATCGTCGCGGTGAACTCGTAGTCGACGATCTGCGGGAAGTGGCCTACCAGCACATCGTTCACGATCAAGGCGATGTCGGTGGGCGTGAGTTTTTTGTTTTCGTCGCGCTCCACGTAGCCGCGGTCGATGATCGTTGAGATGGTTGGGGCGTAGGTGGAAGGTCGGCCAATACCGAATTCTTCAAGCGCTTTCACGAGGGTCGCATCTGAATAGCGTGCTAGAGGTTCGGTGAAATGTTGAGAGGGAAGGATCGATTTTGTCGCGACCGCATCGCCCTGGGCAAGCTCGGGGAGAATTTTTTCCTTCGCCGACTGGTAGACCTTCATGAAACCTGGAAAGGCAACGGAAGAGCCAGAGGCGCGGAAGAGACAGTTCTTCGCCTGGATGTCGACGGTCGTTCGGTTGAGTTGGGCGGAGGGGAGTTGCGAAGCAACCGTTCGACTCCAAATGAGGCTATAGAGTTTCCACGCGCGAGGTTCAAGCGCGGAACGCAGCGAGTCAGGAGTCGCCGTGACTTCTGTTGGACGGATGGCTTCGTGCGCTTCCTGTGCGCCTTTCTTGTTGGTTTTAAAACGTCGTGCGCCTTCCGCGTACTTCTCACCAAACGTCGTGCTTATATAGGTCTGGGCTTCATCGAGGAATTTTTCGGCCAAGTTCATCGAGTCCGTACGCATGTAGGTGATGCGACCGGTTTCGTAGAGGTCCTGGGCAAGCTTCATCGTAGCCTTGGAACTAAATCCCAGTTTGGTGTTGGCGTCGATTTGGAGCGTGGAAGTTGTCAACGGCGTGGGCGGAGCTTTCTTCACGAGTTTTTTCTCGACCGCTGTCACGGATGCAGGCGCTCCCGCAAGACTCTCGACGAGCTTCTTTGCGTCGCCTTCTCCTTTGATATCAAGCTTGTCGATTTTTTTGCCATCGACCTCCGTGAGCTTTGCAGGAAAGGTGATGGCTGATTTTTCTCCGCCAGAGGCGTATCCGCCTTTGGCGGGGAATTCTGCGTCGATGGTCCAGTACTCCTCGATGTTAAATGCACGACGTTCGCGTTCTCGTTCGACGACGAGGCGCATGGCCACAGACTGCACGCGACCAGCGGAAAGTCCGTAGCGAATTTTTTGCCAGAGGAATGGCGAGAGTTCGTAGCCGACAAGACGGTCTAAAATACGTCGCGTCTGCTGGGCATTCACAAGGTTTTGATCGATGTCACGAGGGTGGGCAACGGCTTCCTCCACGGCCGAGCGGGTAATTTCATGAAAGGTAATACGGCGTGTGTTCTCGGGTTTGAGTTTGAGCGCCTCCATGATATGCCAGGCAATGGCTTCTCCTTCGCGGTCTTCGTCCGTCGCCAGGTAGACCATGTCTGCGTTTTTCGCCGCGGCCTTGAGTTCGGTCACAGCTTTCTTACTCTTGGTGGGAATGGTGTACGTCGGCTCAAAATGGTTCTCCAAGTCCACGCCGAGTTTGCTTTTAGGCAGGTCACGAATGTGACCAAAAGAGGAAAGGACTTTGTAGTCCGAACCTAAGTATTTTGAAATGGTTTTTGCTTTCGTCGGTGACTCGACGATGAGAAGTTGGTGCGACATGGCTTCCATTAGTAAGGGTTCTAAGAAAATTCGTCAAGCGTGACGCGTATAAAACTGTCCGCCTTCGTGGCGGATGGCGTTCTTCATTTCCATGAGTGTGAGCGTGCTCATGAGCTTGGAAGTCGGGAGCTGAGTTGAACGGATGATCTCGTCCACATGAATCGGAGTTCGTGACAGACGGGACCAGATGAGCGTCTCTTCCTCGTTTGCTGGCTGGTACGCACTCACGGGAGCAGGCATCGGCTCGATACCAAAGATGTCCTCGGGCTTGGTGACGGGCGTGGCGCCGTTCTTGATGAGTTCGTGGGGACCTTCCGAAAGTGGGGAATGGATGGGACCGGGTACAGCGTAGACATCACGGTTACTGTCCATGGCTGATCGCGCCGTGATGAGCGAACCAGACTTGATCCCCGCTTCCACAACCAGGGTACCGTGGCACAATCCGGCAATGATGCGGTTCCGCATAGGAAAGTGTTGCTTCAAGGGTGGAGTGTGTAATGGGAGTTCAGAAATTAAGGCTCCGCCCTGGGCGAGGATACGGGACGCGAGCGCACGATTGTTTGAGGGATAGATACTCTCGTGATCCACACCTGAGCCCAGAACCGCGAGTGTTGTTCCGTCGGCTCGCAAAGCGGCGTCGTGCGCGGTCGCATCGATGCCGTACGCCAGACCACTCACGATCACCACACCGGCACGCGCGACGGGTTGGATCAACTCGTCCGTTACACGTAACCCATAGGACGATGCTTGTCGTGAGCCGACAACCGCGAGATGTTTGCGGTTGGGATCGGGGAGTACGCCGCGCACAAACAACACGGCGGGTGGGTCGTACATTTGTTTGAGGAGCGGCGGGTAAATTTCATCTTTTATCGTTACCGTGTTCACTCCACGAATTTCCAGTTCGCGAAAAAGTATCTCAGGTTCAATGTGGATGCGCTCTTGCAAGAATCGACTGGCGATGTCTGGTTCGATTCCTGCCTCGACGAGCTCAATCGCGCTGGCTCCAAACGCGCGTTCCATGCTGGGGAATCGCCGAGCCAGTCGTGCCATGCGAACCGGGCCAAATGGCTGGAACGCCGTGAGCGCGACCCAGTAGGGACGATCAGATTCGGTCATAGTGACTCCTCGTCATTGCGAGAAGCCGAAGGCGACGAAGCAATCTTTCGAAGGATTGCTTCGCTGGCGCTCGCAATGACGAGAGGCAATTGTTTTTCTTCATCAGCTGACCACCTTCCTAACACAAATTCATCCAATGCAATGTCAGGATGTGACGGTCGACCAATCCCGACGCGAATGCGTGCCACAGCGGTTCCTTTTGGAAGAGATTCAATAATCGACTCCATGCCACGATGGCCAGCACTACTTCCACTTTCTTTGTAGCGAACGTCTCCAAACGGGAGGTCGGCATCGTCGTAGACAACCAGAACATCGTTGATTGTGAGCGGATACTTGGACATAACGGCGCTAAGTGCTCGGCTGCTTGCGTTCATGAAGGTTTGTGGTTTCACCAATAGCACTCGCTCTCCTTCTATCATCGCCTCGGCGATCTCTGCTTCAAGCGAACGCTTCGTCGTGAACGTACTGTCGTAGCGTTTGACAAGTTCGTCCAATACCAAAAATCCCACGTTGTGGCGTGTGCGCTCGTATTCTTTGCCAGGATTCCCAAGGCCGATGATGGCTTTCATACTATTTGGATACAGCTCTTGCGATGCGAATGTTGATTCGAAGGGGAGTCCCGACGAGATTGAATTTTTCTCGCAGGCGGTTTTCCAGGAAACGGATGTAGGCGACGGAGAGCGCGTCTGTGCGTTTGGCTTTCATGATGAGGTCAAACTCGGGCGGCTCGCTCTTCGTTTGTTTGAATCCCAAGAGCTTGGGCACGCTTTGTCCCGCGCCTTTCATGGGTGCGTGTTTGGTCTGGGCATCTTTCAGGAAACCTGCGAGGTCTTGGTCGGAAATTTTTATGGAGCGATTGGCGACCACGCGATTGATTTCATCAAAGAGGGTTTGCACGCGCTGTTTGGTCTTGGCCGAGATGAACAACACGGGCGCCCAGGCAAGGAAGGGGATCGTGCCGGCGATGTACTCACGGAAGCGATTGATCGTGTTGGTCTGCTTGCCTTCGATAAGATCCCACTTGTTGGCGACCACGATCACGGCCGAGCCGGAATGCTTCAAGAATCCCGCAAGCGTTTTTTCTTGTGCGCCCAGCGGTTCACTTGCGTCGACGACAAGAATCGTCACGTCGGCAATCTTCACGATGTGTTCGTTGCGACGCACGGCTTCTTTTTCGAGTCCTCCAGCTTTGTTTACTTTTCCTTGCTTGCGCATGCCGGCGGTGTCGATGAAGATGTAGCGTTTGTCACCGCGCGTGATGAGCATGTCGTTTGGTTCGCGGGTCGTGTGAGCCACGTCGGAGGTAATGAACCGCTCTTCCCCGATGATCGCATTGAGGAGGGTTGATTTGCCGACGTTGGGTTTTCCAATCACCGCCACCTTGATCCCTTCCGTTTCTTTGGGATCAGTCGCGGGTTTGCCGATCTCCTCGAGCTTCTCGTAGACATGATCCAACAAATCTCCTACACCTGTCCCACGCACCGCGGAAATAGCCATTGGTTCGGACAGACCCTGAAATCTCCACTCCGCGTTTTCCACGCTTAAACGTTCCGCGACTTTCTCCGCCTTGTTGGCGACGACAATCACAGGCTTGCCGGACTTGCGTAGTCGCGAGGCGAGAATTTTTTCCTGCGGCATCGCTCCAACTTTCGCATCGACCACGAACAAAATGAGATCCGCGCGATCAATCGCGTACTGCGCTTGCTTCAAGATATTGCGCTCGATCTCGTCTTGTAGATTGACGTCCATGCCACCAGTGTCGACAAGACGAATGACGCGTCCGCGCCACAGACAATCGCCTTCATTGCGGTCTCGGGTTGTACCAGCCACAGGCGAAACAAGCGCCTTCTGGGTTTCCAGGAGGCGATTGAAAAGCGTTGATTTTCCGACATTTGTGCGTCCGATAAGCGCGACAACAGGTGGGTGTTGAGACATGTAACGCTATTCTACGGGAAAAGTAGATAAATTGACAAAAATATCATTTAAGTAGTCCGGAGCTAAGCTCCGGACTTTTTGCTAAACT
>CAZELN010000029.1:0-10058 GCA_964513275.1 uncultured Gammaproteobacteria bacterium | reverse complement strand
GTTCATGGCTCGCTCCTTTTTTTTTTTTTTTTTTGCGCATCGCAAGCGCCTTTCTCCAGAAATGCAGAACAAGGAACACTAGCAGGAATAATCATCTGTGTCAATATGAACATGACAAAAAAATTTCTAAAGCGACGAAGTTAGAGGTTTTTTTGTTCATATAGGTTGAACATAGATTTTATCTAGAATAAGTGAAAAATTAGAATATCTCCCATGAATGCTTGACATAATTTTGTCCTCATGCTAGCCTTGTCTGTTCGTTGATGTCATCTGTCACGGACAATATCAAACCAAAAACGGCATTCGTTTAACTCTTGGGAGAGAGTTCCTGGGTGTGTTTTACAAAGAACACAGCCCCAGTGATTTGGCTCAACCCAACTATCGACCCCCAGCGATAGTTTGAGTGAGTCAAATCTTTGGGGCGTTTCTTTTTTTAGAAAGGAAAACCGACCAGTGTGTGGTCGGTGCGTGTCCTCGGTGAAACCGAGGTTGGCCCGTAAGGCCAAGGGGGGTGTTAGCCGCCCATGTGCAACCTCCGCGAGGGAGTAGTAGGCAGGACGAGGAGTGTCCTGTCGGTTCGTAGACGCGGGTGCGATGTCCCGTGCAGGAGAATGTCTCCCAGGCCTGTTTCTGATTCACTGACGTTATGGTTCATGCCCTCGGGCAATCACCCGTTCATGTATTGGCCCCTCCTCACTTCCTATTGTATCGCGGCACGGACTTTTGATAACCTCGTTTCCCACAGCTCCCTTGTCTACTTTTTTTGGACAAAATCTTTGCTATAATGCCCGCGTATGCCCCATAAAAAAAACGTCCTTATCGTTCCACCCAATGATGCGGAGGCCATCATGATCCGGACGCTGGCGGATAAACTTTCGCTTCCCGTTATTGTGTCCAAGCAGTTGCATGGAGCTTCTTTGGATCATGGACATAACTATGTCGATGCTGTGAAAAAGGGTGGATACCGACGTGTAATCGTTGTAGAAATGCCTGGACCAAAGGCCGAGGCAAAACTGCGCAAGATGGGAATCGATCTTGAGATCATCGATCATCACCATTACACGGGGCTCTCACGGGCGCATGATGAAAGAGGTCGTTTACTTCCAAGTTCACTGGAGCAGTTTCTTCACTTGTTTAACATTACAGATCGTCAACTGGTTCAGTGGGGTTTTAACCCAAAATGGGTTCGAGGGATCGGAATTCAGGATCGAGGGTATGTCTGGGCGCTTCAAGACGAAGGGTACTCCAAGAAAGAAATTCAGGATGTCATGGCATTCCATGACTCACTCATAGCCCACTTGCATAATCCAAAAACAGAAGCACGCAAGGAGCGGTTTGCGAATAGGGCGTGGGAGCGTCGAGAAAAGTGGAGGGAGTTTTGGGTTATTACAACGCGCGCAGATGTACAACTACGTCCACGACTCTCGCGTATAGTTGCGGATAAAATCGGGAAGCCCACACCCATGATTATTGTCGAGTATGGGCGGGGGCTCATTTACGTTCAAGAGTCTCCTTATGCGTTGCATCTGTTTGAACGCTTTGGCGGATTTACGTTTGGGCTTGATCGAAATTGGGGGCACAAGAATGAACCAGGGGAAACGCGTGTCACACTGCGCGACGTGAAGCAGGCGATAGACACGGTTCATCGCAAGAACGGATAATTATGCCGAGCCTCCTTATCGGACTGGCGATTGTTGTCCTTATCGCTTTCTCTGCCATTTTTTCCGGACTCAACCTGGGGCTCTACAGTCTCAATCGGACTGATTTGGAGCGTAAAACAGAACTTGGAAATATATTAGCTGCGCCTGTGTTGCGGGCGCGCAAGAGGGGGAATCTTCTTTTGGTTTCCTTGCTGTTAGGGAACGTTGCTGTTAACTCGGCTATTGCGGTTTTGCTAGGTGATGCGACCAGCGGCGTCATTGCGGCTGTCGTTTCAACTGGGCTTATTGTGATTTTTGGTGAGATTATTCCGCAAGCAATCTGTGCTCGATTTGCGCTCCAGATTGGAGCACGCACCGTTTGGATTGCTGAGGTAGCAATGGTCATATTTTACCCTGTGGCAAAACCTATTGCCTGGATGCTCGATAACGTTTTGGGCGAGGAGCTCAAAACTATTTGGTCCAAGCGCGAGCTCGAGCATATTATCGCCATGCACGAAGACCACCCGTCGGCGGTCGTGGACGCGGATGAAGAGCGAATTATTTTGGGTGCGCTTCGGTTTTCAGATAAGACCGCCGAGCAAGTCATGACGCCGCGCCACGTCGTTTTTACGCTGGCCCTTGGTGATACCGTCGGCGAACGGCTTGTCAGTAAAATTCGAGAGGAAGGATACACACGCATTCCTGTTTACTCGCAAGACGAAGACAATGTTGTTGGAATTTTATTGACGAAGGATCTTCTTGGACTTGAAACGGCGCGACCAGTCGAAGACGTGATGCGGACAGACAAGTTGGTACGAGTCTCTCCTTCTCGTAAGCTTGATGAAGTTTTAAATCTGATGATGATGCGTCACTCTCATATGGCGCTCGTGACAGAAAAGAACGGGAAGTTCATCGGGATTGTGACTCTTGAGGACGTGCTGGAAGAAATCATCGGGCGGGAAATTCATGATGAGGGTGATGTGGTAGTTTAGTGACGGCTATGCGTACGTTACTTATTGGACTCGCGGGACTTTCTGGAGCAGGGAAATCGACCCTTGCCGACCACCTTGAAGCCCAAGGTGGCGTGAAGCGATTCCGTTTTGACGCCTACTACAAAACAGCCACAGACTGTCCAAAACTTCCTGACGGTCGGCCGCATTGGGATCTTCCTGAGAGCCTGTATCTTGATGAGATTCACGAGGCACTGAGCGAACTTAAAGCCGGGAACGACATTTTTATGCCGATTTATAATCGCCGACTCTGTGAACGCACTGGTCGGGTGCTCTATAAGTCAGCCCCCGTTATTTTTGTAGAAGGTTTACAGATCTTTGCTGATGAACGCATTCGAAATCTGCTTGACCTTCGTTTGTGGCTTGAGGTCGATGAGCAGACCGCGCTTGCCCGTCGACTTGGGCGCCAGCCGGATTACGACGTACAGTACCACCGCTCTATCGCGCTCCCAGCACAGCGCCAGTATGTCGCTCCGTTGCGTATCCACGCGCATGGAGTCATTGACGGATCACAATCGGTAAAAACCGTTACAGAAAGAGCGGACGAGATGATTCGGACATTTTTTGGTAAACTAGGATGACATGTGGCGTTTTGAATCCACCCACGAGCGTCAAGATTCCCACTATCTCGATCAGGTGATCGCGAAGATTGAAGCTGACCCGCATCTTTTTCAACATGCCCAGAGTGTACTCACGGCCGTCAGTCATCAAGAGCCACTTATTGCCCAAAGTCTTCTTACCCCTCAAGACATTCGGTACCACGCCGAAGGTTCAACGATGCGTGACCATGTGTGTCTCATGCTCATGTTTTTGACGGCGCTCGTTGAGGAAAAAGTGCATCTGATCGATATCGAGGAATTCCGTCGGTTGAAAGGATATGAAGGTGAGTTACAAGAACTCGAAGACCTCATGAAAGAGAACAGTGCATTGTTTCAAGTCTTCACCCTGTGCCACGATGTGGCCAAATGGGTGACGATGACGTTTACTTCCAAGCCAGGAAGCCGTGGTGAAATCCTAGGATTCAACACGCCTCGGTCGCACCACTTTGACGAACTTGCGCATGAACGTGTTGCCAAACGCGATGCGTATCTTGTTCTGTATACGCAGTTTTCACGTCACGATTTTCATGGGACAGATCGAGAAACACAAGCTCAGTTCTACCTCCAATATGGAATCAACGTGCATTATCCTCATCACGCACGGAAAATTCACGCGCCGGTTTTTGAAGCCCTACTGCGTCGACTGTCCCAGGCTCATGAGCTTCCCGATCGAGAGTACGAAATGCTTGTGGATCTCATCAGCCATCACATGGAGTGTGGGTTTGACTTCAAAGTTCCACGACCTGCGCGCATTCGTCGGTATACGCATATCGCCACGAAGCGTGGATATGATGCGGATGATTTTATCGACCTTGCCCAAGCTTGTCTTTTCTTAGATCAAACGGTTGGCTCTCGACGATGGTCGCCGCATGGGTATTGGCATGAGACGAAATCATTTATCAACTTCTTGCGAAGCGAGCATGATTTTGCTCCGCATCGTCGAGCAGAAAAAGAGGCAGTCCGTGAAGATCAAGAGAAAAAAGAACGAAATCGGATTTTGCGTGAGGTTGGGTTGGATGGGGTTGCTCTGATGGATGTGCTCGGCATGGATTCTGGACCTGAATTTGGTTTGGTTCTGCGACGTATTCATGCGGGACTGTTTGGTCAGGGGGAAATGCCAAGCTTTGGGAAAAAAATCGATACGGAAATCGAGCAACGCGCGGGAGAGTATTATAAAAAGATGTTCGAACAAGGGGAGTAATATGATGGCGTATCTCCAAGGAAAAGTGTTGTATCACGGCGTTGGATATGTGATCGTGGAAAACGGGGGAGTTGGGTTTAAGGTCACGGTTCCAGAGTCCGTGGCTCATGAAATTCAAGAGCCGATATCCTTTTATCTTCACGAGGCCATTCGCGAAGATGGGCGGGAGTTGTTTGGATTTTTGTCGATGGCTCAACTCGAGCTTTTTTGGAAATTCGTTGCTATCTCGGGCGTGGGACCCAGGAGTGGACAGAAGATCGTGTATAGTGACGCGGTTGATCGCGTAAAGGGAAAAATTATGAGCGGTGACTTGGCAGCTCTCACCGATGTTCCTGGCATTGGAAAGAAGACGGCTCAGAAAATTATTCTTGAACTGAAAGGAACGCTCGCAGAGGAACCGGACATGACAGCGCTTGATGCAGATGCTGTTGAAGCGCTTGTGGGACTTGGGTATTCTCGGCGTGACGCGGAAGCGGTGTTGTCAGGGATCGAGGAAGGGGATACAGAGAGCCGGATTCGGTTGGCGCTTAAACGGTTAAGTCGGTAGGCTCTGAGGGAGACATTCCTCTATGGATCGTACTCAGTGGAACCATTTTGTGCTCGAACACGGCCCGCGATCGGGTCGGTTTTTGCAATCGTGGGAGTGGGGGGAATTTCAGAAAGTTACGGGTGAGAGCGTTCGTCGGGAGGAAATTCATCACGACGGAAAACGTGTAGGAATCGCACAGTGGCTAGATCGACGGCTGCTCGTGGGGACGTATTCCTTTTGTCCAAAAGGACCGATACGGTTACTACGTAGCAACGTGCCGTTATCAGGTAGCGGGAAGATGTTCCTACGCATTGAGCCCAGTGACTCGAAACTTGTTGCGGGGGCGAGGAAGACCATTAATCTGAGTCCAGCGCATACACGTATCACAAATTTGTTGATGAACGAGGAAAAGCTTCTTGCGGCCATGCATCCAAAGACTCGGTACAATATTCGCGTTGCTCAGAAACGCGAGGTGAAGATTCAAATTGAATCTTCTGACTTCGAGTCTGTTTGGCCACTTTTTGAGCAGACGTCCTTGCGTAGATCTTTCCGACTGCATCAAAAAACGTATTATCATAAGATGCTTGAATCTTTGAAAGAGCGGAGCTGTCACGCATTTCTTGCAACAGCTTCGTATGAGAATCATCTTCTCGCGGCCAACATCATGATCGATTTTGGGGACACGCGTACCTACTTGCACGGAGCGAGCTCGAACGAACATCGCCATTTTATGGCTCCGTATCTTCTCCACTGGGAACTCATGCGCGATGCCAAGGAACGGGGAGTACGTTTTTATGATTGGTGGGGAGTGGCTCCCTTAGATGCTCCTGACAATCACCCATGGTTTGGTATCTCTCGTTTTAAGCGTGGCTTTCCTGGTGTAGAATACGCTTCGCCTGGAACATACGACCTGGTTTTCAAACCACGCCCATACCATCTCTATCAACTGGGTCGTTTGCTCATAAGAATAGTTCATCGTTATGTTTGAAGCCCTTATCGTTATCCTCGGTCTCATTGTTTTTGAGGTCATTTCTTCCGTGGATAACGCGATTGTGAATGCCCATGTTTTGAAAACTGTTCCCGAGAAGTATCGGAAGTTTTTCTTGTTTTGGGGATTACTCTTAGCCGTGTTTGTCATGCGCGGCCTTCTGCCGTTTGTAATCGTTTGGATCGCCAACGCAGGAATTCCACTTAGGGAACTTGTGAATCTTGTGTTCTCCGATCCGACTCTCATGGAAGAATCCTTAGAGCACTCCAAACCCCTTTTGCTCTTAGGTGGCGGAGTCTATCTGTTTTTCGTATTTTTGGCATGGTTATTTTTGGAAGAGAAAAAGTATGCTTTTTTTGTGGAACATTTCATTCATAAACAGAGTGTTTGGTTTTACGCCATCTCCTCATTTTTCATTACGTCCGTCATTTATTTTTCCGTGAAACAAGATCCACTCTTGGCGCTGGCCGCATCCATCGGAGCCTCCGCATTTTTTCTCACCGATGGGTTTCGACATAACGCAGAAGAAAAAGAGAAACAACTTGAGACAGCCTCCATGAGCGCATGGAGTAAGCTTTTGTATCTGGAAGTGTTAGACGCGTCGTTTTCCATCGATGGCGTGATTGGGGCGTTTGCATTCACCATGTCCGTTCCACTTATTTTGATTGGAAACGGAATCGGGGCGTTTGTTGTTCGTGAAGTGACCGTCACAGGCATCAACACTATTTCAAAATTTGCCTATCTGAAAAACGGTGCCATGTATTCAATCGGAATGCTAGGCGGGCTCATGATTTTAGAGAGTTTTGGGAAAGAGTTCGACTTCTGGGTGGCGCCTGTCAATACTATTCTCTTGCTTGTGGTATTCATGTATCTTTCCATTCGTGAGATGAAAATGGCTACAACCACGCACCCGTAGCTTAGCGGATAAAGCGCCTCCCTCCGAAGGAGGAGACCAGAGGTTCGAATCCTCTCGGATGCACCAAAAAACACCGAAAATTTCGGTGTTTTTTGGTGCAAGCTATTGACAGGAACATCAGAATGAGATAGTGTCCAGGCCTTAACTGTGGCAATCCTGCCCAGTGAGCAGCGCGTGTCCAACGCCGGGCAGCGCTGAAATCCGGGATAAATCCTCCCGGTCAGCTCCTTTTTTTGGAAGAGCTGTTTTGGTGATCGAGAACAAGCGGGCTAGATGTCGATGGTCGAGCCCGCGACCATGAAAAGGAGGTGAGCCAATGAGGGGAACCTACCCTTCGGGCTACGTGTAGTTCCATCTTCAAGCGAGTTCGGAACAGCCGCGGGGCGCCATAGTAACGAAGGCCTCCGCCGGCTCCACATGAGAACCTCGAACCAGGAGAAGCAGGTGTACGAAGCGTATTGATTCGGTCTGCGGCGGCGAGCCGTCCCTCGGCCTGGCGAGCCGAGAACCCGACTTCAGACCTGAAGGTTCTGGCGACTCTCCGACGGCGGGGAGAAACCCAACCATTTTTTTCCACAACTACGACCCCCAGCCTGACAACGACGACGTCGAGGCGGGGGCGTTATTTTTTTATTCAATCACAACTCCTTGTCCCAGAGCAAACTCGTCTTCTGGAAGTTCACTTGTGAGTTCGTTCAGTGATTCGCTCAAAGATTCCTTCGTCTTGGAGTCTGTTGCTTCAAAGCTTGTGGTTGATGTCAGTTTCATAAATCGTCCCACATCCTCCGAGTCCGGATTAATCGCCACATCAAACCAAGCGCCTGCGTGACGTAGCTCTGCTAACAGTTTTGGTACGATCCAGGTTATTTGTCTGGTGGTCGTGTTATAGCTCACAGTTCCGATATCTGTATCGGTTTGTTCCAGCCACGCGACGTCCTGTGGGAGCGTGGTGGTCATCCTCACCTGTTCGAGTGTGTGTAAAGAGTTGGAAACGTTCCAATAAATGCGATAGTTCGTTGTTTCTCCCACCGTGGGTGGTAGACTCCCAGAACCAATAGTCAAGCCAGATTCCGAGTAATAGCGAGCTTGGGCGTTGGCAGAAGCGTCGGAGTTGAGCGTAATAACAATAGGTGTGGCTTCAAGCGTTCTGGTAGACGTAATGGTTCCAACTCTATTGAGTGTGAGGGTGACCGCCAACGAGAACGTATCGGCTTCCTTTGCACCAAGCTGGGCAAGAAGAGGGAGTCCTACGTCAATCACCTGCGAAGATTCTGGAGCCAGTTCATCCAATTTTTCCCATGTGATTTCGTTGCCAACACGGGTGCCTCCGCCGAGATCCGCGTTAGACCAGTCGATGGGGATGTCTCCGGTTTCGCTTGAGAGAGTCATGGTAAAGGAGAGATCTTGCGCGGGTTCTTTGCTCTGGTTTGCATAGTCCAAGCTCACGCGTAATGTCTCACCAAGATTCGCGGTTTGGCTTTGATTGGAACCGTTGACAATGACAGAAAAGGAAATCGTTCCGCCCAGGACATCGGTGATCACTTCTTGAGACGATTGAACATACACAAGATCTTGGTCAACGAATCCAGCCGTGACGTTGAGTTTTTGTTCGCCTGAAGCGGTTGAGGTAAACGAACCGTCGATCGTAATCGCTTGTAATTCACCAGGTTCCAAGGCGTCGATGATCCAGTAGGGTTGTCCTTCTTCCTGTGCGGGTTCGGCCGTTGTTGTGGTAAAGTCCGCTGGGAACGTCGGAGTAATTCGTATGGTATACATTGGTTCCGTACCGGTGTTCTGTACGTTGATGACATACTGCGAGGTGTCGCCGGCAAGCGCTTTTTCCGGACCAGTAAATGAGAGGGCGATAACAGAATCCTCGATGTCGATTTTTTGCGTGACGACTTCTTGGAAGTCTGAACTGAAGTTGGCAGGTTTATAGGTGAAGAGAGCTTGGAGGCGTTGTGAGGATGGAACCTCGGCCAAGAATACGCCGCTGACAGTCACCGCGCCGTCTGAGCCAGCGTTTAAAGACCCGATCGTCCATTCCAGGGCGTTGTCTGGTTCTGGAACCGTAGAGTACACATGGAAACTCGTTGGGAGAGTGAGTTTCATCACCAGCGACGCCACAGGGACATCGCCGACATTCTCGTAACGGAACGTGTAGGACACTTCTTCGCCAGATTTCGCTTCGATGGGGCCGTCAACGGTGAGTTTGAGCGTTTCGTCGCCTTGGAAAAGTCCTTGCGTAAAGAAAAAAAATCCTCCCCAAGCAATGAGGGATAAGCCGGCGAGCAAGCCAATGGTTTTGAGAAGAAATCGCGTGAAGCGGGAGTGTCCGCCTCGATCAAGTTTTGAAAGATCGGGCACGCGTCCGTCCCGGCCTTCGTAGATCGATCTGAGTTGTTGACGAATTTCACGACCGCTTCGACGTTTGGATGATGTGCGAATGCTCATACGAAGTCACTCATAACGCTTCAAACAAGAGAGCAAATAGTTCGTCCGTTTCGTTTTGGATTTGTATGTGATCAAGGTCGTGGGATGACCACAGGGGGTTCAGTCCATCTGGGAGATGTATGCGCACAGAGGTTGTACGGTCGAGAATCCCGGACTGTTTCTGGATCAGAAGAGAGTACGATCCCGTTTGTGGGAGGCCAACAAGTGAACGCAGGCTCGCCAGGACGGCTCCCGCGTGAGGCAGTTCCAGCGTGAATGGGAGTGTGTAGCGTAAAGTGACGGTTGAGGTCGTACCTGGTTTGGTCTGAACCCAATTGCCAAAAACAGCTTTGCCATGTTCTTCACTCACCGAAGTCCCACTTACAGGGTCGATAGATGTCGTGAGCAATCCGTACGCTAGGTCATCGTCGATCGTCCAATCCTCATCAGGAGTATCAAAGAGCGATTTATCCGGGATACTAAAGCCTGTGGCCTCCAGAAGGGTGCTGCCTTTTGGCACATACACGCGCAGGTAATCAACGTTATTCACGCCTGTGAAGAGGAGGCCTTGGATGCCGTAGTGTGTCCGAGAAATCGTGAGTGTGTTTGTGATGGTTCCGTCTGGTGAGATCTCTACGTGAACATCAACCGCTTGTTCAACGACTCCATCGGTTTTTCCTCCACCCAAGTTTGTGTCGACCACCATGAGATAGTCTCCATCCGTCCACTTCATTTCTCCTCC
>CAZELN010000028.1:0-11048 GCA_964513275.1 uncultured Gammaproteobacteria bacterium | reverse complement strand
ACGGCTCGCTCTGAGGTCCAGACAACCTGACTCCAATCCCAACCAAAACTGTAAAACGTCAGTTCGTCCACGATAGGTCGACGCATGCCTTCAGAGATCACAAACACGTCAGGGGATCCAGGAATGCCGGTCAATGTTCCGTCTTGGAATAAGACAGATTCACCCGTCTCAAAGACTTCGAGATCCTCTGTACTTGCAGGGATGAGTGGAGTGCTTGTGAATCGATTCTCTAACACTTCTCGAGAAAAGATCGGGTGTTTTTTACCGTCTTCAACCCAGAAGACGCCGCCGGTTGTCGTATCCTGGAGGAGGGCACCCTGTGCGTAGCTCGAGGTTAGAGTGAGCGGCTCGCCCTCAACATATGAATCGAGATCTTCCCATTCAACATCGACGATTTCGTCGGTTGAGAATCCCAATGATCGAAACGCTTCCATGGACGTAAATCCGCGACGGGCATCGTCAACGATCAGGTACACGGTTCCACCAGGAGAGCGCAAGAGGGAATAGTTCGGGAAACTAATCGGCGAACCGATGGGGTACTGCTCAAGCGTGGTCGCACTGACTTGGACGACGGTATTTGGATTGAAACGCGAGTAGAACGCTGTGCGAGAGGTGATGGGTCGGCGCTCACCGTATTGGATAAGCCAGATGCCGCCAGACTCCTTGTCCTGGAGGAGCGTTCCAGTGAGGTACTCGAAATCAAACCATCGGTTCCAGATCCGTGAAAAGTTTTCGTTGCCGTGCAGGTGCGGCGTGTAGGTGTAGAGGACGGACGTAGCAAAGTTCACTGGGACAACAGTCGTTCCATCGATCGTCTTCTCGATACCTGGCCCCATTCCCGTTTCCGTGTAGCCCCGGTTCTCAAGATCCTCGAGATAGGATTCACGAATGCGCTTAGCCGCATAGTAGACTTGGTTTCCAAAACCCATGTACTTGGCAATGCGAGGATCGTCCTTTGAACAGTCGTCACAGACCGCATAGCCCATGGCCCAATCGAGTTGGTCCTGCGAGAGAGAGTCGTCCTCGACTAGACTCTGTTCTCGCTGCAGGAGAACGAGCAAAAATCTTGGTGAGAGATCGAACTCCTGGGCCGCGTTGAAAATTATCTCGGCTGCGCTCAGCTCCTCATCATTCACGTCCGGCCCGGTGTATTCGTCCAGCGCTCCACGAATCAAAAAACGCTCGATATCAAGAAGCGACATGCTATAGACATCGAGCATTTCAGAATCGGAAACAAGATAATGTGGATTGACGACCAGCTCCCCGGCCTTCACAGAAACAACCGGTTGCACCAACATCGTCCCTATAAGAAACCAGAAAAACAGGCGATTCATAACGCAGCCATTATACCACGCGGCTGTGGTCAGCCCCGACAAAAACTCGCCGTGGCGAGAATTTATCGGCACAAAAAGGTCACAAAATTTCGCAGGTGAAAAAAACGTCACCTACAAATTTACTTCACGCTATTTTTTCTCTTCGTCGCCTTCAGGGTGATCTCTTCTCCCTTTGCGCCGATGGCGACTTCAGTCTCCTCGCCAATCTCACCGGAGACGATCTTCATCGCCAGCGGGTCGAGGATGAGGGATTGGATGACACGCTTGAGAGGGCGGGCGCCGTAAGCTGGGTCGAAGCCGCGCTCGGCTAGAAGTTTTTTAGCGGCGTCGGAGATGGTGATCGTGATACCGCGTTGTTCTTTGAGACGTGCGCTCACAATAGCGAGCTGTAACTCGACAATCTTTTCAATCTGATCTTCCTTGAGTGAATGGAATACAATCGTGTCATCGATACGATTGAGGAACTCTGGGCGGAAGTGATCGCGGAGCATTCCCATGACATGGTCTCGGGTTTCGTCTTCTTGTGTCTGAGCCGCCTCACCGTCTTCGAATCCCATGGCGGACTTTGTCTGTCCGGCGTTGAGAATGTACTCCGACCCAATGTTGGAGGTCATGATGATGATCGTGTTCTTGAAGTTTACCTTACGGCCTTTTGCGTCCGTGAGGTGTCCGTCGTCGAGGATCTGCAAGAGCAAGTTGAACGTGTCTTGATGCGCCTTTTCGATTTCATCGAACAGAAGAACGCAATACGGCTTGCGACGCACGATCTCCGTGAGCTGACCACCTTCTTCGTAGCCGACATATCCAGGAGGGGAGCCAATGATCTTGGAGGTTGAGTGCTTCTCCATGTATTCGCTCATGTCCAAGCGCACGAGAGCCGTTTCCTCGTTGAACATAAATGCGGCAAGCGCTTTGGCGAGCTCGGTTTTCCCTACACCAGTTGGGCCAAGGAAGATAAACGATCCAATCGGCCGTTTTTCCTCGCCAATGCCGGCTCGCGAGCGCCGCAACGCATTTGAAACAGCTTTGATCGCCTCTTCCTGTCCGACGACGCGCTTGGCGAGCTCTTCTTCCATCCTCGCAAGCTTAGTCATCTCGGACTCGAGCATTTTTGAGACAGGGATATGTGTCCATCGCGAAACGACATGTGCCACGTCTTCTTCGCCGACGACTTCCTTGAGGAGCCCGCGCTCTTTTTGGAGTGAGGTGAGTTCTTTTTCAGCTTTGTGCAGCGCCTTCTCTCGCTCTGGGATTCTGGCGTATCGAATCTCAGCGACTTTATCGAGATCTCCACGTCGTTCCTCAATTTCGGCTGAAGCGCGGAGCTGGTCGATTTCCGACTTGATTTCTTGGATCGTGGTGATTCTTGTTTTCTCGTTTTGCCATCGCCCCTCAAGTCCCTCTGTTTGTTCTTTGAGATCTGCTACCTGTTTATCGATTTCAGAAAGTCGAGCCTTGGATTCCTTGTCGTCTTCTTTTGCAAGAGCTTTTTGCTCGATCTCAAGACGCATGAGATCGCGTTTGAGGTGGTCGAGTTCTTCTGGCATGGAGTCAATCTGCATGCGCAACATGGAACCTGCCTCGTCGATCAGGTCAACGGCTTTGTCGGGCAGTTGTCGATCCGTGATGTAGCGATGCGAGAGTTCTGCAGCGGCGACAAGCGATGGATCTGAAATACGTACACCATGGTGCACCTCATATTTTTCCTTGATTCCGCGCAGGATAGCGATAGTGTCTTGTACGGTGGGCTCCTCGACCATCACCGGCTGGAAACGTCGCTCAAGCGCTGGGTCTTTTTCGATGTACCTTTGATATTCCTTGATCGTTGTGGCTCCCACCGCGCGTAGTTCACCGCGAGCCAGCGCGGGTTTGAGCATGTTCGAAGCATCCAGCGATCCGCCTTCAGTTGTGCCAGTTCCGACGAGTGTGTGCAGTTCGTCGATAAACAAAATGATCTTTCCCTGTGAGGCCTCGATTTCTTTGATGACGGCCTTGAGACGATCTTCAAATTCTCCACGATACTTTGTGCCCGCGACCATGGCACCAAGATCAAGCGCCACAACAGACTTTTCTTTTAGTGATTCTGGGACATCGCCAGAGGCAATGCGCTGCGCGAGTCCCTCGATGATCGCGGTCTTTCCCACGCCCGCCTCACCGATGAGTACTGGGTTATTTTTTGTGCGGCGAGAAAGCACCTGCATGACGCGACGAATTTCTGAATCGCGGCCAATAATTGGATCAAGTTTTCCGTTGCGCGCCTGCTCGGTCAAATTCTGTCCGTACTTCTCAAGTGCCTGGTAACGACCTTCTGGTTCTTGTGAGTCGACACGCTGGGTTCCGCGAATCTCCTTGAGCGCAGCCATGACTTTTTCCTCGACGATCTCGTAGCTGGTAAGGAGTCGCGCGATGGCTTTATTTCCTAAAAGTCCAAGCAAGAGGTGTTCGGTCGAGATGAATTCATCCGAGAAAGACTTAGCCTTCTTATGCGCGGTTGATAGAACATCCGCCATCTGTTGGCTCATGTAAATTTGTGCCATGCCGCCACTAGGCACCGGGCCTGGGGTGTGAGGCAGGGAATCGAGGATTTTGTCGACCTCGCCGCGAAGACGCGCTCGAGCGGGAGTCACCTTGTCGATGACCGCACCGACAACTCCGTCGTCCTGTTCAAGAAGAGCTGCCAGAAGGTGAATCGGCTCAAGCGCCTGCTGTCCATGCTCAACCGCAATCCCGTGCGCCATCTGGATCGCTTCCTGAGACTTATGTGTAAAATTGTTTGGCATCATAAGAAAAATATCGTCATTAGCACTCATAAGTCTAGAGTGCTAAAATGAAAATGTCAATGTGGAAAAGTTAGGAATTTTGGTATAATGCCGCCGCACAGACACTGTATGATCCATCACCTACTTGGCGTGAGAATTGATGATCTATCTGTAGCTGAACTCGAGGTAAAGCTCGAAAATTGGCTTCAGGATCAAGAGGGGGGACATACCATTGTGACACCCAATGCCGAGTTTTTACTTGAGTCAAGGAAGAATTCTGCATTCAAAGACTTGCTCAATCAAAGTGACCTGGCAGTTGCTGACTCGGTGAGTTTGCAATATGCTGCCGCAGCGCTTTCTGAGACTCGGCTCGTATACAGACTGCCGGGTGTAGATCTTCTAGAGAAACTCTGTGAACTGGCCTCACGTCGAGATGTCAGCGTTCTCCTGCTCGGTGGCGCTCCATCTTGTGCAGAAAGCTCGGCGCAAAAATTCCGACAACGATTGGAAACGCTCGACATCTCGGCTATCGACCCAGGACAGATCTCATGGCAGGGGAATGCACTTGAGGTGAGCAAGGATCTTCTACGCCAGATGAACGGGCTTGCTCCATCAATCATAGCGGTCGCGCTTGGACAGCACAAACAGGAGCAGTTCATGGCCCAAGTTCGCGCAGCCTGTCCCAGTGTCAAAATCTGGATCGGTGTGGGTGGCGCATTTGAGATGATCTCGGGGCAAAAGAAACGAGCTCCACGCTGGCTCTCGAACGTAGGACTCGAATGGCTCTGGCGTCTACTCATTGAACCTCAGCGTTGGCGTCGCATATTCAACGCTTCAATCGTGTTTCCACTCATCGTCGCACGCGAAGCGTTCCGTCGTAAAACCTTTCTTCGATCAACACACAACGTCTTTACTGAAATTCGTCGACAATGGACTCTATGAACATCAAAACACGCTTTCCTCCATCCCCAACAGGATTTCTCCACGTCGGTTCATTGCGCACAGCGCTGTACAATTATCTCTTTGCAAAGAAGCACGGAGGAACATTTCTTGTCCGCGTAGAGGACACGGATCGTGAGCGTCTTGTTGAGGGCGCTGTTGAATCTCTCATTCGCACACTTGAGACCGTTGGGATCACCTATGATGAGGGCCCAATTCTTGTTGAAGGAAAACTTTCTGAGAAGGGACCTAACGGTCCATACACTCAGTCACAGCGTCTTTTCATCTATAAGGAGTATGTACAAAAACTGGTTGAGCAGGGGAGTGCCTATTATTGCTTCTGCACAAAGGAGCGTCTTGAAGAACTGCGCAATCAGCAGCAGATCGCCAAACTTCAAACCAAGTACGATCGTCAATGTTTGAAACTTGATCCCGAAGAAATTTCTCGTCGGCTCGCGGCAGGGGAGTCGCATGTGATACGTCTTCAGATTCCCGATGGTGAAACAACATTTCAAGACGAAATTCGCGGACCCATCACGATCAGTAATTCTGAAATCGACGATCAGGTTCTCATGAAGGCTGATGGATATCCTACGTACCACCTTGCGGTTGTCGTGGATGATCACCTCATGGGGGTCACGCATGTCATCCGCGGTGAGGAATGGATTTCAAGCGTCCCCAAGCATGTCATTTTGTACAATGCGTTTGGGTTCCCCATGCCGTCGTTTGCTCATCTTCCACTCATCTTGAATCCAGACAAATCAAAACTCTCAAAACGTCAGGGCGATGTCGCCGTCGAGGATTATTTGGCGAAAGGATACCTGCCTGAAGCCCTTGTAAATTTTGTCGCTCTTTTAGGATTTAATCCAACAGGGGATCGAGAAATTTACACTGTGGAGGAACTTATCGAAGCCTTTGATCTTTCGAAAGTAAATAAAAGTGGTGCTGTATTTGATCGTACCAAACTTGACTGGATGAACGGACAGTATATTCGCTCAATTGATTCTGGCCGTCTGTTCGAACTTGCAAGACCCTACGTTGGTACTGCTTCTGAGATTCCAGACGAGCAAAAAAAGAAAATTCTTGAGGTTGAGAAAGAACGACTCACCACACTCAAAGACCTTGAGGAACGTGTCGGAATGTATGTTGCACTTCCAGAGTATTTAGCAACAGATCTTGTTTGGAAGAAAGCGGATGCGCAGGATGCTATTCTTCATCTCACGAATCTTTTCGCGCTTCTAAAATCTGCAGAATCTTCGGAGTTTGGTCGTCGTGAGTTGATCGAAGGTGCCATCAAGAAGTATATTGAAGAGAGCGGATACCAAAATGGAAACGTCCTCTGGCCGTTGCGCGTCGCTCTTTCTGGGCAACGTCAATCTGCCGGCCCTTTTGAACTTCTTTGGTGTCTTGGCAGGGAAGAAGGCCTCATACGTATCCAAACGGCCATCAACAAACTTACCACATGATCCAACGGTTCATCTCAGGCGCTTTGTTGAGCTTGCTCGTCCTTGGAGGAACGGGAATGTATGGATTTGCGCAGGAGATGAACGTGGACGACATTAACGCGCTCAATAACGAGATTGAACAAAAGCAGCAATCTATCGACCAATTGAATCGTCAAATTGATTCATACAAGGTCAAAATCGAGCAGAAACAAGCACAGGAGGCAACCCTGTACGGAGAACTTGATCTTTTAGACAACCGCATCGCGAAGACAAAACTTGATATCGAAGCAACCGAGGCCGAAATCGACCTTGTGAATGCCCAGATCGCACTCATTCAGGAAGAGGTGCGTGATCTTGAGGAGGAAATACAACAAGATCTCGACCTCATTGCCCAGGTTCTTCTACAGATCGACGTCCAGGATCATTCGCTTCCGTTGCAACTTATTTTTGGAACGGATTCGTTCTCAGATTTTTTTCAGTCGCTTGAGCAGCTTGAAGAGGTCAGTTCCGATCTCAAAACAGCGGTTGAAGCAGCCCAGCAATCAAAACAGCGACTCTTACAGAAGTACGAGGCACAGCAGGGGAAGAAAGACCAGCTCACACAGCTAAGCGCGTCGCTGGCACAGGAGGGACAACAGTTAGAGGCATCTGTTGGTGCGAAGTCATCGCTTCTGGCTGCTACCCAACAATCAGAGGCTCAATTTCAGGCGCTCCTCGAAGACCTTCGTGAAGAACAAGCCTACCTGAACCAGCAGATCGCGCTTCTCCAAAAGGATATTGAGGGAAAGTTGAACGCCACGGACGCGCTAGGGGATTCATCGATCTTATCCTGGCCAATTGATCCAACGGTTCGTGGTATTTCAGCCTATTTTCATGATACCTCTTACCCGTTCCGACATCTGTTTGAGCACTCAGGTCTTGATCTTCCTGCACCAACAGGTACCCCTGTTAAATCAGCGGCTCCTGGGTATGTCGCTTGGACACGGCAGGGGACACTCTATGGAAATTACGTCATGATTATCCATACCAATGGTTTGGCAACTCTCTATGCCCATCTTTCGCGTATCGATGTAACCTCTGACCAATTTGTTTCGCGTGGTGACATTATTGGCGCTGTAGGAAGTACTGGACTTTCAACTGGACCTCACGTTCATTTTGAAGCTCGACTCAATGGGATCCCAACGAACCCGCTTGATTATTTGATGGCGTACTAATGTATGACACTTGTGTTGACTCTTAAAATCCTTGGATGGATGTTCGCACTGATTCCATTTACCGCGTTTGTGTTCATCAGTATTAATCTGATTAAAGGTGTTGGGAAGGATGATCCATTGATTCTTGCACTAGTTCTTATCGGACTTACGATGTTCCTGATGGGTGTAATTACGCTTATGGTTGTGTATCTGACGAACTACATCTAGTAATAGGAGTATTCTGTTGCGTCGTACAATATACCTTCTACGACTTTAGGTATTGTTTCTATGCTTATTTAAAGTAAATCTTATCGCCAAAACGTAGATCGATATATTCAAGTGTTGAGGGATCTTCTACTTGCTCTTGAAGCACAATCGATAGATTCTGAATTTGCTCGTTGATGTTACCCGTCAGGTCAAGCAAGATACTGTATCCTTGATCCGTAACGAGTTTTACCCACTTCCCTGCCAGCCGATCTAATTCGAGATATTGAAACGCGATCTCCAATTCATTCAGGTGCATGAAAAGTTCAAACGCCGCATCGACCTCAGTACTTGTAAGGACTTGAGAACCGATGGTGACCTCCAGACCGTTTACATCGATGAACACCGGGAGTTCTTGTTGGAGAATGGGATCTTCAGGATGCGTCACCTCACGAACCACGATGCCTTCAAGATCAACGACATAAAGACGATCAGACGTTTTCCAAAAAAGATTCGATGACCGTTCCTCAAGGTGAATAAAGAGTGTCCCCCCTTGCAAACTCATGGAATTGGATGCGAGAGCAAATTGTTCCTCAAGGCTGCGTGAAAGGTCATCAGAGGAGAAAAGAAATTGATTCGAACGCCGAAAAACAAGGAAAGCCCGTTCATGAAGATACTCTGTAATCGTTGTCTCAAGTATGCTCGTATCGATAGACTCGACCCCGGAGACGTCCACGTGCGTTATACGGAATAACTCGTTAGTGAACAGAAAGGTCACAAACCCAAGAATCAACAAACATCCAGCCAACACACCTGTGAGGGTTTTCCAAGGAATGGATGTACGCGAATGAAGATGAGGATTCCGGTACTGACGAGATTGGTACCTCCTCTTTTGAACCTGTGTAAAATAATCTCGACGAGCCATATCCGTTAAACAACAACACGAGGAAGGAGTGGATTTATGCGCGTAACAATTTCATACGCGACTGTCTGACAAAGTTGGGCTATCTCATCGGCGGAAATGCGATGTCGACCATCTGTTCCTAATAGTATCACTTCGTCCTCCTTTTGAGGCTGCGCGACCTCTGAAACATCTACCATCATCATATTCATACACACACGACCCAGAACCCGGCAACGCGTTCCCTTAATGAGAACCTCTCCTTTACTTGAAAGTAAGCGATCATACCCGTCCCAGTACCCAACCGGAATGACGGCAATACGACCGCTGCGTTTCATTATTTCTGTAAGTCCATAGCCAATCGGAGAACCCATAGCGATAGCCTTCACCTGGGCGATTCTGGATTTCCAGGTGAGAACAGGTTGCAGGTCGCAAGAGAATCCCTGTGAACGGACGGCGTCCTCAACGACTGTGGAAGACCAAATTCCGTACATGGAAATTCCCGCTCGAACAAAATTCAGATGGGTTTGAGGATACAGAATGATAGCCGCAGAGCAGGCGCAGTGTTTCCAGGTTGGGTCGATGCCGGCTGTCTGAAATCGTCCAATTGTTTCTTGAAACGCAAGGAATTGTCCCGTGGCATATTCTGGGTTCCGAGAGTCCTCAATATTCGCAAAGTGCGTGGAGATCCCTTCGACCTGCACCATGGTCGATCGTTGCAGGAAGCGAATCACGTCGTCCAGATCCTGAGCAAGCACGCCCTGTCTGTTAGTTCCGGTTTCAATTTTTACATGGATCGGAAACGGTCGGGCAAGTTCGGTTCCCACGCTCTGGGCGTGCTCTATCCCCTCTTTGTCATACAGCGTGAGGTGGATGTTATTTCGCAAGGCCTCCTTGTAGCGATCAAACAGGGTATAACCAAGAACAAGCACCAGACTTGAGGGAAACCATTCACGCAACTGTAAGGCATCATCTATATGGTCCACCGCAAATGCATCGACCCCCTGGTTTCGGGCGATGGTCGACACCTCCTTGAGTCCGTGTCCATAGGCGTTCGCTTTCACAACCGCGCAAAAACGCGCTTCGGGAGTCAACAGTCCTTGCAACGAGGCGATGTTAGACGCCAGAGCTCGTGCATTGATCTCAACCCAAGTTCGGTGCGCGTGCATGCAAAAAGACGTGAAGAATATCATTGTTGGCAGAGAGGCTGTCGTACTCAAGCGCTTCTGTGAATGTTGGCCAGGCGTGTTGGTAAGCCTTCTCTTGTTCGATCCGTACATCGCCCTCCCCTACCTTGCAATGAAAACAATGCAGGTGGACGCGCAATGTTTTTTCCGGCAGTTCCCAGTCATGATGGTGAAGGTGGAAAAAATTTGAAGCAAGAATGACAAGTCCCGTTTCCTCACCGATTTCTCGACGAACAGCAGCCTCAGGTGTCTCCCCTGCTTCAAGCTTTCCTCCTGGAAATTCCCATTGTTTGTCCCACATAGGATTTGTATCACGACGCTGGATGAGCAAAATCTTCCCATCTCGTTCGCAGATCGCCACCGCGATTTCAATTTCCTTGAGAGGTTTCATACTTTCTTTGCACGAATCATTGGAACATAGTGACCGCTTTGTGCCATCCACGTAATAAGCGCTTGTTCGAGCTCTTGTTGGTCATGGCCCAATACAATGATCTCGGGAGCCATCTCCTCGACGATCTTAAACGATGAAATTTCAGTGTCGCAGAGTTGTGCGTGATCAACCATTGGGAGCACTTGAATTTTCTCGAGTCGTTTCTGTTCAGGATTGAGAGGCTTGTGTCCTTTGAGTGTCACAACATGCGTATCACGAGCCACACCCACGACGAGCTCAGTTCCTCGAGCCTTTGCTGATCGCAGAAAAAACTCATGCCCTGGATGGACACCATCAAAGGTTCCAAACACTAAGACGCGCTTTTTCATACTTATTCTCGTTCTGGACGCAGAGTTGGGAAAAGAATAACTTCCTTGATATTGGCTGAGCCGGTGAGAAGCATCACCATTCGATCAACACCAATACCCAAACCACACGCCGGAGGCATCCCGTGCTTGATCGCTTCAAGGTAGTCAACATCCGTTTGGTGAGCCTCATCAAAGCCAGCCTGTTCCTTGTTCTTTTCTTCCAGGAAACGTTTTTCGAGGTCAACAGGATCATTGAGTTCCGAGTAGTTGTTTCCGATTTCACTTCCTAAGGCGAAGGCTTCAAATCGTTCCACAAATCGAGGGTCGGAAGTTTTTTTTGCGAGCGGC
>CAZELN010000027.1:9545-11204 GCA_964513275.1 uncultured Gammaproteobacteria bacterium | reverse complement strand
CCATCCACCAAAAATGGTTTCGACCAAGTTCCAGTCAAGGAGTCCGACAAGACCCCAGTTGATGCCTCCCACCCACAGGAGCCACCAGGCGACGCAGTGAACGCCGCACTTCCCTTGATGCATCATAAAAAAATACGTTAAAATTAATATGTTCATCGTAGCACTACCGTGACTTCTAATCGATCCTCGTTATCCACATCTATGAAATTTTCTTTCACAGGAAGCCACATTCGTGAAGCCGCGTTTCAGGAGTTCAGCACCGAGCTTTCGGACTATCGGAAACATCTTGCCAACATTCGTCAGCAGATGACGTATGACGCACCCGAGTCTTCGCTGTGCTTGCCGTTTGACGAAAACCAACTGGCTCAGGCGAAATCCATCGCAGATCTCCTGCGTACGTCCACGCTCCAGTACGTCATTGTTATTGGCATCGGTGGATCAAACTTAGGAGCGCAAGCCGTGTACGAAGCAATCGCAGGATCCATGCATTTACTGGTGGATCGACTGCCAAAGCTGCTGTTCTTGGACACGGTGAGTGACGAAAAAATGACCGCCATCACGCGGATCCTTGAGCGCCTTCCTCGCCCCGAAGATTTTGCGATACTCCTCATCAGCAAGTCAGGAACGACCACAGAAACCATCGCCAACGCCTTGGTACTGGCCGAATTTTTGCACGAACAATTTGGCGGTGTGTGGAACCGCTGGGGTGTCGTGACGGACGAAGGATCAAAACTTTGGGTCATGGCCGAACAAAAAAAGATGGCGCGAATCGCCATTCCACAAACCGTTGGCGGAAGATTCAGCGTGTGTTCAGCCGTGGGATTGCTTCCTCTGCTCTTGGCAAACATTGACGTTGATGAACTCCTCGATGGCGCACGTCAAGCCGTCCAAGACAGCCTTGATCCATACCCAGATCAAAACCACGCGCTCACCAGCGCGATCTTGTGTGCCGAGCATATTCGAGCAGGGCGTCTGATACACAATCGATTTTACTTTTCGCCAAAATTTGAAACCCTTGGAAAATGGGAACGACAACTCATCGGCGAGAGCCTGGGAAAAAATGGAAAAGGCATCGTCCCAATCGTCTCGATCGGCTCCACAGATCTGCATTCCATGGCACAACTCTACTGGGACGGACCAGACATGATGTTCACCTCTCTTATTTCTGTGTTCACGGGAATGGTGCATGGGATTCCGACCAATGCTACGATGCCGGGACTTGTTCCTGACATCCAGGGAACGTCATTGGAAGACCTCATGCGCGCCATCTACGGCGGAGTGAAATCGGCCTATGAAACAACACGCCGACCGTATGTTGAAATCGAACTCCAACGGGCGGACGCGTGGGAGATTGGATACTACCTCCAATTCCGCATGGTTGAAACGATGTACCTTGGCCGACTATTAGAAGTCAATCCGTTTGACCAACCAGCCGTTGAATTGTACAAACAGACGACTCGCGACCTGCTTAAAACCCAGCGTCCAGGATTTCAAATGTCTCCATAAGACGATCAAATGCTTGCGAATCTTGTTCGTAGGTGATCACCAGGAGGTTCCCATGGAGTTGAAATACGATGAGTCGAGCAGGCGACGTCGCTGTGCCAGATCCGCGCAAAAAAATGGCTTGTTGGCCAGAGATTTCCCCAACCCGCTGAGCCG
>CAZELN010000027.1:8302-9535 GCA_964513275.1 uncultured Gammaproteobacteria bacterium | reverse complement strand
AAAGACAGGATTCAGGCGCAGCCATTCATGTAGTGAACGGGAATCTTCCATCGCACAAACCGTAAAAAAATTCGTTTCTCCCTCCACAAGAAAAATAACCTCCGAATCCCCGCTGGCGCTCACAGCCGTCTGTTCCTCTGTAAGCGCATAGAGATCCATTTTATCTGGGATTTCAAACGCATAGCCAAAACGAGTATTTTGATACACATCCGCTTGGACAGACTCGGGTTGGGAATCCGCTTGTGGTGTGGAAGATTGAGTCGAAACGTCCGGTGTTCCGCATCCGACAAGAAAGAAACAAAGACCAAAGAGGAGCCAAAATGGCTTCATACACGCACACTTTGATCCCATTCTAGCAAGAACGTTGACAAAAAACAAAAACTATGGCATGCTTGGGACGGTTCTCTTGTTAGTTGATAATAAGAGGTACCGTTAATTAATTCCTGATCTTTCCCTGGAAAGATCACTTGTCACTCTTATTGTGAACAACAAGTTATTCGTAGGCTCCCTGCCATGGAGTGTCGACGATGCTCAGTTGAGCGAGATCTTCTCCGCTCACGGCAACGTCGTCTCCGCTCGCGTCATCACTGACCGAGAGACAAATCGCTCACGCGGATTCGGCTTCGTCGAATACGCAGATGAAGCGACGGCACAAGCCGCCATAGATGCCCTTGATGGCTCCATGGTCGAGGGTCGCGCGATCAGCGTCTCCTTCGCTCGTCCTAAAGCTGAGTAATCAGCGTGCGGATACAAAAACCGCCTTGGTTCGCCAGGGCGGTTTTTGATTTACTCTTTCAGTTGTCTTCGAACAAACTCCCAATTCACGTGATCCCAGAAGCCTTCAATGAAGGCGGCACGATTGTTGCGGTGATCGATGTAGTAAGCGTGCTCCCAGACGTCCAGGGTGAGGAGCGGGGTCTCGTCAGTCTGGGCGGGAGTGGTCGCGTCATGGAAGCCTTCCACCGAAAGCTTTCCGTCCGACCCTCGCGTCAACCAAGCCCAACCAGAACCAAAGTGCGTCGCCGCCACATCAGTAAATTGATTCTTGAACTCCACAAACGAACCAAAATCTCGATCGATCGCGGAGGCGAGGTCGTCGCCGGGCATCTGTGCCTCTGGACTTAAACAGCTCCAAAAAAAACGATGGCTGAACTGCTGGGCGGCAAGGTGGACCATTCTTTCATTCTTTCCCCGCGAGCCGGCGTTCGCCTCTTCGCGTGTCCTGGCGTCGAA
>CAZELN010000027.1:0-8292 GCA_964513275.1 uncultured Gammaproteobacteria bacterium | reverse complement strand
TCTTCCAGTGTCCGTCCTTCAAATTCGTTGCCGAGCACCGCGGCGTTCAGTTTTTGCACGTAGCCCGCGTGATGTTTCCCATAGTGGAAATCAAACGTCTCAGCACTGGTCCAGGCGCCGAACGCATTTTTTGCAAAAGGAAGTTCTGGAAGTTCAAACATAAAATGAGGATTAAATTTCTAAGGTGGCTGTTAAGGCAAGATGGTCGGAAACATCCTCGTCGCACTGACGATGTTCAAGAACCTTGATGGAGGGGCTCACAAAGATGAAATCTACAACCGCGGTTGCGTATCCAGGGTTCGTTTTGTGTCTCATGTTAAAGGACGTGATTCGACGGTCATCACTACATACGTTAACCAACCGCTCCTCAAGCAGGCCGATCGTCCTTGTTTTCTCTTGAACATTCAAATCGCCCCCAAGGATGACGAACTCATAAGGCTGGATCGCTTCTACGATCACCCGCGCCATCTTCAGGCGCCGTTCATTGTCATCTCCATCCTTCCCCCATACCCCCTGCGTGTTGAACACCTGAAGTGTTCGATGACCTACCTCTACGGCTGCTCTTTGTACATTACGCGGTGTATGCTCGTAGTATTCAGGCTTGTCTTCCCTCTCCCCATAGGGAACGTCCCCTGGAATCAACTCGATGTCACGGATCGGAAATTTCGAAAGAATCGCGTTGCCTTGCTCCACCTTTCCAAAATCTGTTCTCTCCAGGAACCCTGGGGCAAAGTGTTCGTAAGGATACCGTAGTTCCTCACGCAAAACATCCATCGACCTAAACTTTCTTTCCCAACTTGGTTCATGCCCGTCGTATACTTCTTGCAATAAAACAATGTCGGCATCTTCGCGCCGCAAAAAGGCTATAATTTCGTCCATCAAATTTCCTCCTTGCCACAAGTTAAGACAAACGATTTTAAGATTCATAGAAACTTTCGATCATAAAATCTCATAATGACACGAGACGTATCAGCCAAGGATGAACCCAATGGAGCACGACGAGTGAAAGAGTTGCCCAGTAGACCGCATGCAGGAGATCTGTGTGGCCATGCAGGTTCAGGAACCCACCAGAGTAATCCCACAGCCGTCGTTTATGTATGAAAACAGCAATATGACCACACACATATTCGTACATGGCAAACAAGAAACCAAGAAATACCCACTGTATCCAATAGGGCCATACGATGATGCTCGGTCCAATCCATAAAAGGATCACCCCAGCGAGGCCGTAACTGGGTGTAAACGGGAGGAATGAAAACCCCCCGCGCGTCCATCGACGATCCACCAGCGACCGATAACCTGAGTCAATAACCCATCCAACAAAACCATAAAAAAAGAAAGCATAAACCACATGACCATAGTGTAACACAATCGCCTTACGGCTCTTCCCAAATTGGTTGACTCTTGTATAATTGCCGTCGTCATAGGGGTGTGATGTCAATGGTAGCATGCAGGTCTCCAAAACCTGTCGTCAGGGTTCGAATCCCTGCGCCCCTGCCAAGAGGAAATCACAGACGAAAAGTCGGTGATTTTTTCTTTACCTTGGCAAAATTCTGCGAGTTCTAACGCTTTTATCTCGAATATGTCTTGGGTTAGATTTTACGTCAGGCAATACGACTTTCCAGACCGACGCGAGTAGATTTCATGATAGACTGGCTGAGCCTATGTCCAACCATATCGTCATCACGAAGGAATTCAAAACAGCCTACACCGCCATGAATGAAACGAGTGACCTCATCTTCCTCACAGGACGAGCCGGAACGGGAAAATCTACTCTCCTCACCTACTTTCGCAAACACACGCAAAAAAAACATGTCGTCCTTGCTCCCACAGGCGTAGCGGCGCTCAACGTAAAAGGACAGACCATCCACTCGTTTTTTGGTTTTCATCCGGCGATTTCTCCCTCACTTGTTCGAAAAGCCTTTCCTCATGTCCTTCCCCTGTTCAAAGCGCTCGATACCATCATCATTGACGAGATTTCCATGGTGCGAGCCGACCTTCTCGATTGTATCGATAAGGCCTTACGTCTGAATCGTGAACGGCCGCGTGAACCATTTGGCGGAGTCCAGATGATTTTTATTGGCGACCTCTATCAGCTCCCTCCGGTCGTCACCACGGAAGAAACGTATCGATTCCAATCGGAATACGCCTCCCCGTACTTCTTCTCGGCCTATGCCATGGAAGGCTTGTTCCCAAATATCATCGAGCTCCAACAAGTCCACCGACAAAAAGAATCCTCGTTCATCGAACTGCTTGATCGTCTGCGCACGGATCGTGTCACTCCCAAAGATCTCCAACTCTGGAATACGCGTCATGATCCTTCTGTCGATCCTCGCGAGGAACCTGACTGCATCCACCTGACGACCACAAACAAAAGCGCCAAAGCACGCAACGACTACGAACTCAAACAGCTCCCGGGAAAAACGTGGAAGCTCAAAGCGCACATCATCGGAGAGCTTCCTGATCGACGCATGCCCTCGGAGGAACTTCTCACACTCAAAGCCGGCGCGCGCATCATGTTCACCACAAACGACCCGGATCGACGCTGGGTAAATGGAACACTTGGAACCATCACGAGCATTCAGAAAAAGGGACTCTCAAAGTCTCCTGCTCTTGAGGTGGAGCTTGGCGATGGAAAATCGGTCATTGTAACGCCGTACAAATGGGAAATGTTTGAATACGCGCATCAGGGAGAACGCATCGAGGAAGCGGTTATCGGCTCCTACACCCAGTATCCCATCACGCTCGCCTGGGCGGTGACCATTCATAAGAGTCAAGGAAAAACATTTGATCGTGTGCTGGTCGACACCGGCTGGGGCACGTTTGCCCACGGCCAGCTCTATGTCGCTCTAAGTCGTTGCACGACATTCGCACAAAGGACGTCATTCTTGATCAAGCTGTCGTGGAATTCATGAACCGCTAAATTATTCAGCAGCCGTGAAGACCATGTCAAACGTGAGGGTGAACTCGTCCTCAATCAGTTCGTTGCCAAGATTGTCGAAAAACGTATCCGACCCGTAGCGGACGTCCCAACGTGTTCGATCAAGCGTGGCTGTCCCGGTTCCCTCAATGCGATCAGTATCCGTCTCAAATGTGGCAGAGAATGAAATTTCGTTTTCGATCCCCTTGATTGTCATGATCCCAGTCACGGTGTGTGTGGCGCCAGCAACTTCTTCCAACTCTGTCACGTCTGAAATGGCGAACGTCGCCGTTGGATACGTCGCAACATCAAAAAAATCATCACTCTTGAGATGCCCGACCAACGTGGCGTTTTTTTCTTCGTTGGTAAGATCTAAGTCGACAATCGTGCTCATGTCTACAACAACCGTCCCTCCAATCACCTGTCCTTGCTCCACAATAAATGCTCCCTCTTGGGCGTTCACCGTGCCATTATGCGCGGCTCCGATACGTTTCTGGGCATTCCAGGCGATAGAACTCCTTTGGGAATCGAGTGTGTAGGATCCGCTTTCAAAGGTGACGTTGTCGGTCTGTTCGACCGCAACGGGTTCAACAACCATATCTGTCTCCTTTGTGCAGCCAGCACCAAGTAAGATCATAGGAATCACGAGCGTTGGGAATAACTGTCTAAACATAATTACAGTTCGCTTAAATCCCGACCCTTAAACAATCCTATCGTCCAGCTAAACGCCACACGTAGTTTGTTCCAAAAGCCAGGGGTTTTAAATAAATACACGGTACGCCAAATATACCAAGCCAACACGCCTTTGACCATAAACGGCCCGATCACACCCACACCATTCCCATATCCCAAAGAAAAAAGCATGCCGATCACCTTCGGATGATACGCCAGCAAGGTTGCGTGGTGATTCTTCATGAGACGGGCGATGTTGTCTGCGACGACCGGGGCTTCCCGCACGGTCGTTTGGGCAAGTTTTGGAACCGATTGGTCTTCGATGCTGATCAGGTCACCCAGCGCAAAAATATGAGGATCATCCAGTGACTGCAGCGAAGAAGAAACGGGAATATGCCCTTGCGTGTCCAGACTTAGGATTCCCTTAAACAGATCTGTGTTAGGACGCACACCCGCGCATAACACCGTCACGTCAGAATGGAACGATCCCACGCTTGTCTCAACCGAGTCGGGCGTGAACGCTTGCGCATGGGCACTACAGACGACTTCAATCTTCGCCTGATGGAGAGCTCGGGCGATATAGTTCTGAACACGTTCCCCACCACCTTTGCAAAATACATCGGTTGCATGAATAAGCCGAAGGTCGTAATCCGCCGCGCGGTTCATTCGCTTGAGGTCACGCAACATCTGATCGATATCAAAAATCAATTCAAGGCCAGTCGGCCCACCGCCCACCACGGTAACCGCCACGTGTCGATCGGCATCCTGCGCGCGTGAAAGAATCGCTTGCTTGAGTTTTACCGCGTCTTCAATGGACTTGAGTGTAAACGCATACTCCGTACCTTTTATCGAATACAGATTCGTTATCGAGCCTGTGGCGACGACGAGGAAGCGATACGCTATCCGCTCTTCTCCAAGTATCACTTGATGAGCTTCACGATCGATCCCTGTCACGCGACCACGAATAAAGCGAAAGTGGTTTGAATGAAAAAAACGCTCGAACTCAAACATGGCATCGTGGGCGATGAGGGAACCCGTCGCCACTTCATGTAAGAGTGGGGTAAACGTGAAATGATTTGTTTCACTAATGAGCGTGACGGGAATAGATCGTT
Organism: uncultured Gammaproteobacteria bacterium; assembly: GCA_964513275.1. Taxonomy (GTDB): domain Bacteria; phylum Patescibacteriota; class Patescibacteriia; order UBA9934; family GWF2-40-263; genus UBA12478. The sequence goes on along the minus strand of CAZELN010000027.1, from coordinate 3,588 downwards.
TGAGAAGCGCCTGTGCCGTGAAAACACCGGCAAATCCCCCTCCCACAATGACAACGTTGTGTTGAGACATACGCGCAGTATTTTAGCATACGAATCGACCGTTGACGTGCGTCAAAAGATGGGATAGACTCCCCGCGTGTTTTATCAGGCTCTGCCCTGTTCAAGCACGTCACCATCCACGGAGTCCCTCACATGTCGAACGGTTCTGCTGGTTCTGCGCTCAGCCCTACCCCTCCCGCCAACCCACCTGCACGTCCCTCCACGCACGTCTCCCTCAGCGATTTCCCACCCGACGCCACCTTCCATCTCTGGCGCAAGCCCGCAACCGGAATCGCTCCGGTGGATGGCGGCGAATTCCACATCGACGAGATCTTCCCGTCGGAGGGAGATTCCGTACTGATCTGCTTCGCCAGCACGGCGACCGACGACTGGAGCGCGATCAAGCGCGAGATCGCCGTGGCCAAGCGTATCGGCATCACGCCTCTGGTCGTAGCCTCAGTGGACTCGGATCAGATCGCCTGTGCCCTCTTCGGCGCTGTGGACACGGTCTTCGTCCCCAGCCCGACGCTGCGTCGGATCCTGGACATCGATCGCACTTCGCATGGCACCCGCAACGCCCTGATCCTCATCCGCAACGGCCAGGTCACGATGACGTGGACGCCCGCCAAAGACGACGGTTACGACCAGGATCGCAAGATCAAGCCGTTCGACTGGACGTCCGTCCTCACCGTCATCGGCTAACCCGACCTCACACGAGCAGCTCACGCAAAGCTGCTTTTCAATTTCAAAACCCCCTTCGCTAAAACTTCGGGGGCTTTGGTTATTTTGTTTCCTTGTGCAGGGTGTGCTTCTTACAATGATTGCAAAACTTGTTGAGCTCAAGACGTTCCTTAAGCTTCTTCTTGTTCTTGTGCGAGTGATTATTCACCCTCTTACACACGGTACACTCGAGATTGATAAGATTATCTTGAGACATAGATTGAATTTCGATGGGAGCCTACTACGGCAGGCGAAAAAGGTCAAGATTCATCTGGAGCCGATGGAGGGATTCGAACCCACGACCTTCGCTTTACAAAAGCGCTGCTCTACCCCTGAGCTACACCGGCACAAAATGTTCGGGCTTCTGATTTTGAGACCGATGCGAGGCGCGATCGAGCCAGCCTTTGAGGCGTACAAAGACGTACGACGAAAAGGTGGCGATGATCGCAACGACGCAGCGGGCCAAAATCAGGAGCCCGATGGTGGGCAGGGAAGGATTCGAACCTTCGAAGGCGTAAGCCAACAGATTTACAGTCTGTCCTCGTTGACCGCTTGAGTACCTGCCCATACTGGAGCCACAGTCGGGAATCGAACCCGAGACCTCGTCCTTACCATGAACTTGGTAGAGGTCTTTCCCCACTTTTATGTTGGAAACTTGGGCAAAAATAGATTTTTGTTCGTTGAATCTCTACCGTCTATGATGGCCTGTTTAGTACCATCAAATACGTAGACGCAAGCTCAGAAAAACTATTGCATCAGGTACTATTACGAGTTAATAGAGACCTCAGTGCGACCATATTTTGACAAATTCACCACAGATTGTCAATGCGTAATTTGCAGACATCATCTCGTAACTCTTCAACACCTAATGACCTCAAATATCTTTCGGTCATCCGTAGATCGGTGTGTCCCATGAGTTTTTGAATACTGCACGATGAGAAGCCGTTTTTGGCAAGAGCGCACGCAAAAGTATGTCTAAATTGATGTAAGTGAAACTTCATTCCCGTGAGATCACTCAACCTCTTAACCCAATGCTTCATTCCATCAACGCTCAAACCGGCATCCTTGTTGTTGGATACAAAGAGATATTCCGTCTTATAACCTTCCTGTTTTCTCTCAGCTAAATACTCCTTCAACTGTGCTTTTAGAAGCGGGTGCAATGGTAATTGTCTAGTTCGCTTTGATTTTGAAGTTTCGCCCCTAACTACGACAATATCCTTCTGCATATCAATATCGTTTACTCGTAGGGATACGAGTTCGTTTTTTCTTACGCCAGTAAAAAGAAGAATGGTCACGATTGCAAAATCACGTCTTAGCAAAAGTGAATTTTTGGCGTGCAGTGAAATCATGCTTTGAATCCTATCAACCTGTTGTCGAGTCAAGGCAGGAGAATTATCGTAGACTGGCTCCTGCGGTCTATTTTCTTTCGACAGCGGACTCTTCTCAATTTTCCCTTCTCTTGCCAACCATTCAAAAAATGAACGCAACTTACTCCAATACGTCATTATTGTAGAAGCCTTAACTCCTACTTTTTCAGTGCCCTTCCCGATAATTCTTTTTCGAACCTCAAGCGTTCTAAAAAATTTAGTCATTGCGGCAGTCGACAACTGACTAGAATCAGTAATCTCAGGCATCAAAGATGTAAAAAGTTTGAAAACTGCGTGGTACCCACGAATCGTCTCTGGTCGCAGTCGTAAGGAATACGTGCAGTGCTCAATGTACTGATTAAAATCTTTTTGTAGACCGTTCTCCATATGGAAACAGTCTACGTTGAGCAGAGCATGCAGTATCTTACAGTTGTTGATACCACTGTCTGTAAGTTATCAGTCTAACAACCTGAGAGAGTTAAGTGCTCTCTCATATCGTTGTCGATAGTTAGAAATGTTGCTTTGATCAGGAATTTTTTGATCGACGAACTCGCCCACTTTCGATTTCAGAGCACTCCTGATCTCCTTATCACTCAACTCCCCCTGACTCAACAGCCAGATTGTTCTTGCCATGCCCTCTACCTTTGAGACATGAAAGAGGGTTTTATCTTTCTCCTTAAAAATTTTCTTCATTGCATTTAATACTTCTCTCTTTGTTGTCCATTCAAAAATTTGCAGGTAAAAACCGTTTGGGTCGATCAAGTACTTGTTGATTTCTCGATCGTCGTCAGCTTTTACAAGTGAAAAAATCGGGTAATTCCCAATCGGGCTTTTTTGGGTACGTCTGGGAGAAAGTACAAAATCATAGAAAAACCGTGTTGCACTACTTCGATAAACCTTCGGAATAGTGAAGTCTAAAATGAACAAGTCCATCTCATCAACAAAGCAATTATACCTCGATTTTTTCTCATGCTCCCAATAATAAACGCCTTTTGAATCAGCAAAGCCTAACAACGGAATTTTATATTTCTTTCGAAGTTGTGCGACTCGTTTTTGAAAATATGGGTGATCTTTTATCAAATTGAAAAACCGTTCACGCCCACTCGTAAACTTCTTTTCTGGCTCTCCTTTTCGTATTTTGGAACATACCAGCTCAACGTTCTCTCTCAACTTTTCAATCAATCTCGCCCCAAAGGATCGGTTATCTTTTTCCATAGCTACTTTGGAATCGATCAGCTACTCACTCCACTCCTGCGCGAACATCTCTGCTTGTTTCAAGATGTTCTCAGTAGCAAGCAACTGTTGGTCGGGCGGGTAGCCGAATTGTTTAAGTGTGCGTTTCACCAAGACACGTAGTTTGGCTTGCACGCTCTCTTTGAGCGTCCAGTCGATTGACGTGTTGGCACGAACCTTCTCAACAAGAATTCTGGCTATCTCTCGGAGTGTTTCGTCTCCCAGGACT
>CAZELN010000026.1:0-12086 GCA_964513275.1 uncultured Gammaproteobacteria bacterium | reverse complement strand
GAGCCACGCGGAGCGTGGCGAACCCTTTCAGATTCAGGATTTTTTTGGGGGAATACATTTGTGTCGGCACTTCGTGCCGACCCCATTTCGGCTTCCGATTCCGATTTTCAATTTTGGCGGAGAGGGAGGGATTCGAACCCTCGGTACCCTTACAGGCACACATGATTTCGAGTCATGCGCATTCGACCACTCTGCCACCTCTCCGTGGTCAGCGATAGTATCATCGAGAGCCTTCATCGTCAAAGGAAATAACCGACCGAGCCATTTCGATGAGCTCGCCGTCTGTGGGATGATCGCCATCGGCCGCGATGAGCAGGAGATGATTTTCAAGTTGAGCGATCAAGTGGCGCGTGATCTCGCATCGATTTGGGAGGCCGTCTTCATAGTCGATACAGCGTGGGCGGTCGTCGAGCGTTTGAATCCAAACGGAAGTATCTTGGTCAAGTTGTATTTCTTGGGTGGGATAGAGGTGAGTGGCGAGATAATCGATCGGATGTACGCCTGGGAAATAATCGATCTCCACGAAACGCCAGGAGTCTTTTACATAGACGGTTACAACAGAGCCTTCCGGAATTTCCTTGATCGCCGTGGTGTAGATGCCTGCGGCGTAGAGTTCGGCGCCGAAGGTTTGCGCAGGAAGCTGGACAATGACGTTCAAAGATTCGAAGTCGTCCAGGGTGGCGAGACTCGGTGCTTGAGGGAGAAGCGAGCGGGCTGTGTCGTCGATCCATTGAAAGAATCGCATGAACAAAAATACGACAAAAATTGCCGCGGCGATCCACGCAAGAAACTTAAGATTTACTGGTTTGTCTTCACGTCGTTTTCGAAGGAAGCGTAGGGCGAGCATACGCGAAAAAAATAGCAAGAAGGATCCACGTCAGGATCGCGAGATCATTTTTGAAGTAGGGTACATCGACCAGGCCATGAACGGTCATTTGGAGGAGGGCGAAGAAGGCTATCATCCCGTCATTGCGAGCGACCGAAGGGAGCGAAGCAATCTTAGAGGATTGCTTCGTCGACCCCTTGGAGGGGTCGCCTCGTAATGACGAGAGTACAGAGTAGATCAGCCATCCAAACCCGACGAGTCCTAGCAGTCCTAGTTCGACCCAGATGTTGAGGATGATGTTATGTGGGTACTGGAAAATTTCGAAGTGTGTTGCTTGGTGGTAAGGCTCAAACACGGTTGGATATCCTGAAAGACCGGCGCCGAAGAACCAGTGGTCGCGAAGCATATCAATCGTCTCGCTCCACTGTGAGAGGCGTACGGAGCCGGAGTAGTCCTGGAGGATGAGTTTGGTGAGCAGGGGAGGGAAAAGAAACACAAAGAAAACGAAAAGAACCAAGAAGCTCGAAGAAAAGATTCGGGTTTTTTGATTCAAGAAACCCGTTATGAGTAGTGTTGCCACGATCGACACGATAGCGGCTTCGGACTGGGCGAGGATGATGGCTGTGATGGAAAGAACTGTTACCATGAACCAAAAAAGTTTTTTGTCATCCCGACCGAAGCCCGGCCACAGCCGGGCGAAGTGGAGGGATCTCGAACTAGGAGAGACTTGAGATCCCTCGGCTCGCTTCGCTCGCTCGGGATGACAAAGGTGCAGGACGGCAATCACCACAATCGGTCCCAAGAAAAGTCCCAGAGCGTTGGGATAATCAAATACGCTTGTGACGCGGCGTTCTATGTCCCACGGAATGGGAATACCCATGCCGGTAAGCCATTGGAAGATGACGATAAGGGAAAGAACGAGTGCGCATAGACTTAAACTTTGGAATAAACGGGATCCGCTGAACCCGCCTTGTGAGAGCTCATATTTTAGGACAAAGAACAGGAGTATCGGCTCGAAGAAGTAGGCTTTCCAGATTCCGAGTGCAGCGAGTCGATCAGGAGCGACAAAAAGAGAGACGGTTGCCACCGTGACGATCAGAAGCGGCAGCAGGTGCGTCGCAGATAGTTTTATAGAAAACCATTGTTCGTGACCGCGCTTAATGAGCCAGATAACAAGAAACGTGATGACCAAGAGCTCAAGTAGGGTCGTCGGGAAGCCAAAGATTTCTGTTCGCAACAGGTAGCTTGGCAAGACCGCCACGAGAAGAAACAGTCCCTTGTGTAGGTCGCTCCAGGTAAGGATGGCGAACGCGGCGGTGAGGGTGAGATAGACAACAAGCATACTAGCGACTTGGAAGAAGGGCTTTGAGTTCCTTGATCGTCACGGCTTTGAGGGTAAAGAGAGATGCAGCGTAAACAATAGCGCCGACGAGTAAGTCAATGAGCACATGTGAGTCGAGTTTCACGAGCACAAGGTACATGACGCCTGAAGCCGCTATCGCTTTAAAAAGCGTTGAGAGATTTGGGATCGCGCGAGAGGTTTTAAAGACGACCATGAACGTGAAAAGTGCGATGAGTCCTTCAGACAAGAGCGTGACCCCAACCGCGCCCCACATGCCGTACGGCGGAATGTAGAGGAGATATCCAGCGATGGCGATGATGGCGACAAACACGTAGCCCCATGTCATGACCTTCTGTTTATTAAGAGCAACCACAAGGTGTCCGTACAGGGTTCCCAAGAAGACGCCGATAAGGGCAAAAATAAGCCAAGTCAGAATAGAGCCAGAAGCCGCGAATTCAGGTCCGGCGATGAGTGCCATGAGTTCCGTTGAAGTGAGTTGGGCGCCCACAACAATAGGGACAACGGCAAGAGCAAAAAGATCGAAAATTCGAATGACTCGCGCTCGAAATTCCTCTTTTTGGCCAGTGTTCCACATCGCAACGAGTGAAGGAAGCACAAGCCCCATGAGCATCGTCGGCAGCACGGTCATAACGTCAAGGATTCGATAGGCCGCGCCATACAATCCCACTTCCGTTTGATCGCGGAAATAGGCCAAGAAGAGAATGTCACCTTTGAGGTAGAGTAGGTTAAAAATAATAGAGACGGCGATCGGCCAAGAGTGAGCAAGGATGAACATCCACTGTGACCACTCAAACAGTGGACGAATTTTTACAAAAGGACTCGCAAGTTGCATCATCAGAATGAGCCAGACCGCGTTGGCAATCACCATCGCAACGACCATCTCGATCACGCCTGGCGAGGTGTAGGCGAACAACGCAACCAGACCCAAGAGCACCGCGCGGTTCACAAACTCGGCCAACGCAACGCGCCACATGGCTTCATGACGTTGAAAAACGCCGACCAACATCGATGCACCGCCCATGAGGAAGTAGGCAAGCGCGCCGACGAGTACGGCCGTCTGAATCGTGGCAGACCAAGGAAGCGCAAGCACTGTAAGAGGAGCCAGCGAGAACATGACGAATCCAGAGACAAGTCGCAGACCAAAAAAGTTGCCGACGATTCGTTGTTCATCGATTTCTGGTTTGGAAATCATGACGATGAGGGTGAGTGTGAGTCCGAAATCAACGACCACGCCAAACATCTGGAGATAGGTTGTGGCTGTGGTGTATTCGCCGAACGCAGATGTTCCCAGAGCGCGTGTCAAAATGGCGACGGAAAGCAGTCCGATCAAAATAGAGAGGATTTTTCCCAACAGTTGCACGGAAAAGTTGGAAGCAATGGAGCGTGCCGTGGTCATATCGTCAAAAGTGTATCACAAATTGCGTTGACGAGACTTCTAAAAAATGGTATTCTCTCAGTATAAATTATGACCCCGTCTCTCTTGAAGGTTTTCCCTGCTTCACCCTTGAGAGCCACGAGAATTTCGTTGGTTTGGTTTGCCCTGTTCCTCTTTGTGGGAGGGCTTTTTTATTTTCCTGTTCGTGTACAAGCAGCCGCGAAAAATGGATTTGAAGCGTTGCAAGTCTCGGCTCCAAAATCTGGTTTCACCATGACACCCGGAGAGACTCAAGAAGTCCTTCTTACATTCAAGAATATCGGCACCAAGACCTGGACAAACTCAGGATCTGCCTATGTGTCGATTTATACGTACGATCCTAAGTATCGTGTGAGCGACTTTAAAGCGGATAATTGGATCGACTACACGCAGGCCGCATTGTTGAAAGAATCCAGCGTGGCCATTGGGTCGGTGGGGTCGATCTACCTCACATTGAAGGCTCCAAAATCAGAAGGAACATACAAAGAGACATTTCATCTTGCGTCTGAGGACACGGCCTGGATTCCAGGCGGAGAGTTTACGTTGACGATTAAGGTGGTGGAGGTGGAAAAGGTGGAGACAGTGGATGAGGTGGAAAAGGTAACAGATGGAGAAGCATCGACTGAGACAAATGGGTTGTCTGCGACGGTGTTGTTGCGGTCGGCTAAGTCGATCAGCGTGAAGGCGGGCGAAGTCATTACGTATAAAGTCGGTGTGAAGAACACGGGAACGCTAACCTGGGGGACTCGTGAGATCGTGACGACAAGTTATTCAATCGCAAGTGCCGATACCGCGCATGCGTCCTGGGTAAGTGATACGGAAGTGGTGGTGAATGATTCAGGAACTGTTAAACCGGGTGGACTCGATTTTCTCTCGTTTACGTTTACAGCTCCCACAACGAAAGGAACACATACGGTTCGCTACCAAATGGCCGTCGATGATGAGGTAATTCCAGACTTTTATATCGACATTCCTGTGGAGGTTACGACCGGATCGCCGGCGATCAAAGACGAAGAAGTGACGGTTGAAGAGGAAGAGGTGGAGTCCGACAGAATGATCGATGAACCAATCGTGCGTATTGGGTTGCTCACGATTGACGAGGAGACAGATTGGGTGACCGAGATTAGTTGTGACTCGACATGGAAGCTCGTCGACAGCGAAGGGGGGCTTTTGGGGAAGATGGGTGAGGACGAAATGGTTCGTGCGTTTTATAAAAATCAACGATATTACTTCAATCGCGGTCGAGGGATCGAAGAGACCTATAAGTACCTCCGATTTATTCCGGACGACGAAGATGCCGTCTGTACGATTGAAAATTTTGATCGTCGAAAAACGCGCGGAGCGTCTTATGCGCTCAATCAGTTTCGAGACACACTTGAGCTTCAGTACATCCCATACAAAGACGAAGTCTGGGTGATTAACGAGCTGCCTATTGAGGAATACCTTTATGGACTCGGCGAGACATCAAACGCCTCACACGAAGAATTCAAGAAGTCGCTCCTGACGGTGGCTCGTACTTATGCGCTCTACCACTGGGAGCGTAACAGTAAACACAAGGGATACTTTCACATGAATGCGTATGCCGATGACCAGGTGTACTTTGGCTATGGCTACGAGTTTGTGCATCCTCTCATTAAAGAGGCGGTCGAAGATACGCGTGGCGTGACGGTGAATTATGATGGTCGTACAGCACTTACGCCGTACTTCTCACGTTCAGATGGTCGCACGCGCAGTTGGAGCGAGGTTTGGGGTGGAACCGTTGCCTGGCTCATTGGCGTGGACGCTCCCTGCGATGAAGAACGAGGCTATACGCTTTGGGGTCATGGAGTCGGCATGGGAGCGACCGAGGCGTTGTGTATGGCCAACAACGGGGACGACTGGGAAGAAATTTTGCACTATTTTTATACGGACGTTGATTTAACAAAACGATGGGAATAAGTCGAATCAGTTTGATAGGACTTCTGTTCGTCGCAGTATTTCCTGTGGCGATTTTTGCGGCCGAAGATTCGCTTGAGGAGGTGTACGCAAAGCGCCTAGATCTCCAAGCTGCGTTTGATCCAGAAACAAAACGCGCGATCCCAGGAACAGCCGCAGGGTTCCTCCTCGACCTTGAGGATTGGGCGACGCAGTACGGCTGGATGGAACATGAGGAGCTCGCGATGTACGGACCAGAAGAAGGAGACGGCGTGCCTGTGCGAGTTGATGCGAGTGAGATTGAACCCTCAATCGAGTCGGTGGCGTATGTCGTCATGGATCGATCGACCGGAAAGATCCTCACGGTTAAAAATGAAAATAAGGTCTGGCCGATCGCGAGCCTTACCAAATTGGTGACCGCGGATGTTGTTCTCGACTACGGGGTGTCCATGACAACGGTTGCCGATGTCCGAACAACAGACGATGTCGGTGGTGCCAAGCTCTATGTGAATGACGGCGACGAGTTTAGTGTTCAGGATTTGTTCTATGCGACTCTTGTGGCTTCTGCGAATAACGCGGCGAACGCGCTTGCACGAACAACACGTCTTTCATCGAGTGAGTTTCTTCAAGAAATGAATAAGCGTGCGGATGCGCTCGGACTTGTTCAGACCGACTTTGTCGATCCCACAGGCATTGAACTTGGAAATGTCTCAACAGCTCGTGAGATGGCGCGACTCGCCTCAAACCTACTTGAACGGGACGAGATGGCTCGTTTCACCTCGACGTACATGAAATACATCACGGATCTGACACAAGGCACAACCAAGAAGATGACAAACACGAACTGGATGCTTTGGAAGCCAACTTACAACGACCTGTATATAACCGGTGGGAAAACAGGATACTTGGATGAGTCAGGATGGAATCTCGTCGTGACGCTTCGACCAATGGAGGGAAACGCGGATACGGAGCTGCTCATCGTTGTGTTCGGAGCAAAATCCCGTTGGGCTTCCTTTGAAGATGCAAACGCTCTGGCTGACTGGGCCTGGGAAGTATACGAATGGCAAAAACAAAATTAGACACCCTTCGACAAGCTCAGGGTGTCTTTACTTAATACTACTTTTTATCTTTCCGTGACCGGTACCGCCCAGGCTCGCGATTCGACGCTTGTCTTCTTCTACCAGGCGTGTAATCAGCTCTTTCACCTGTTCAGGGTTGTCGATATTTTTGAAGTGGAAGCGACCCTTCTCTCCAGCCGTTTGAACAAAGACTTGACCGTACGTGAAGATCGTTTGGAGGATGCCACGGATTTCCGCTGTGGTATCTTGCACAGCCGCGAGATCGAGCTCGGAGGCGGTTCGGTTAAAGAGTCCCTCTTGTTCGATATTGATGATTCGTTCATTCGTAATGATCCAGGTATCTAAGTAGTAATCCGTGAATTCAAGAAAGGCAAAAAGCCAGATGGAGAGAAAGTACATGCTTCCTAGCACGACCAAGAGCGATCCGGAAACAGGATGGGCGAACCAGGAATCGATGGTGTCCCAAAAGTACCATCCCGCCACCAACGGAGTGCCGATCAAGAGGGTGAACGTGCTGCCAATGGCTAAAAGGGCGAACCAATGCCGTCGCAAAAACAGAATGACTTGTTCGTCCGGACGTTGGTTGGGGAGATGATCAAGACGCATCATAGAGAAGGGAACAAGTCTTCGTTGTAGTAGTTCTGAGCTTCATCAAATGAGATAGGGAGCGTCCAATCGTATTCCATGAGCAGAAAGGTTGAACCAGCAACGAGCAAGATCGTTCCGCCTGTGAAAATCGTCACAATAAGGTACAAGCCAAAGCCATATACTCCATAGCGGATGAGATGGTAGATATTGAACAGGCTATAGAGAACGTAAAACAACATGTACGCGCCATAGACGAATAAGAACACGTACAGAGGAATGTCGACGTTTGGAATCTCGAACATAGCGCTCTTATTTTATCACATGCTTGTACCCATGTTCGGTAACGACGCGTCCACGCGGCGTGCGGGCGAGGAATCCGACTTGGATGAGGAACGGTTCATGTACATCTTCGATCGTTTGGAGTTCTTCTTGGGTTGCGGCGGCGATGGTAGAAAGTCCCACGGGTCCACCACCAAATTTTTCTATAATCGTGGTGAGGATATGGCGATCCGTTTGATCCAGTCCTTTATGATCCACCGCGAGCTTTTGCAGGGCTGTCTCACAGAGTGGTTCTGAAATAGTGCCGTCGCTTCGAACGTCAGCAAAATCGCGAACGCGTTTTAAAAGACGATTCGCAATGCGTGGTGTGCGCCTTGAACGCGCAGCGAGTGTATCCACCGCTGCGTCGTCGATGACGGTCTTGAGAAGTCCTGCGCTACGTCGGACAATATGACCGATGTGTTCGTCTTCGTAAAAGTTGAGATGATGGATCACGCCGAATCGGTCACGCAGCGGGCTTGAGAGAAGAGAAAGTCGTGTGGTGGCACCAATAAGTGTAAAGCGTTCGAGGTTGAGTCGAAGCGTGCGAGCGGTTGGGCCTTTGCCCACAATAATGTCCAAGGCGTAATCCTCCATCGCTGGGTACAGCACTTCTTCGATGGTTTTATTCAGACGATGGATTTCGTCGATGAAGAGGATATCGCCGCGACCGAGATTGGAGAGGATCGCGGCCAGATCACCCACGCGTTCCAACGCTGGACCGGAGGTGATCCGGATTTGCGAACCCATTTCATTGGCGATGATGTGGGCGAGCGTCGTCTTTCCAAGTCCTGGATTCCCGTACAGAAGAACATGCTCGATCGGCTCCCCGCGTTTCTTTGCGGCTTCGATAAAGATCGACAAGTTTTCCTTAATGTCATCCTGACCGACAAAATCTTGGAGAGTTTGTGGGCGCAATCCAACCTCAAATTCGCGCTCCTCACTGGGGGCCTCTGTCGCAACGATTCGCTCAGGAATCTCCATTTCTTCGCGTTCGATCATACTGGTGACATTATGCCTGCGACCGAGTTCATGAGCAAATAAAAATACTCTTGGAGCCAAGCGTATTTTTATTGGTGGGCCGGGAGGGAGTCGAACCCTCACAGAGTTTCCTCCCGGGGATTTTAAGTCCCCTGCGTATACCATTCCGCCACCGGCCCACGCGGGAAAAGGGTAACAAATTACAGATAGCATGTCATCCCGACGACTGCCATTAGCGTAGGAGGGATCTCGAATGAGAAGACTCGAGATCCCTCGATTCGGCCGACATAGACGGCCTCTCTCGGGATGACACGGATTATTGTCTTCTTTGGTTGACTCGCTTTTTCTTTAATCGTTGCTTGTCTCTTGCCGAGAATTTCTCCGTCGCATACGAGAACGTAATGGCGGGGAGTTCTGTTATGTGTGACTCGAGGAACGTGAGGATCTCGCGAGGCCAGAGTTTGTAGGCCTCACGTAATTGCCAGCCCACGCCTTTTTGCACGTATAGGTCAGGATCTTGTAGGAGCGGCACGATGAGCGAGAGCACCGTTTTGCGCGAGGGAGGTGTGCGACGCGGACTCGCGTAGTAGATCGTCGATACGACCGACGCGCGACGCTTCCAGGGATTCTTCGAGTGATTCCATTGCCGCAGAGTTGGCTCCACGAGTTTGGGATTTTTTTCGTAGAGAATCGACAGGAGCTGACAGAGTTGGTCGGCATGCGCCCAGTTTTCGACGCGTTCCATCCAACGCTTGAATACGTAGAAGTCAGCAGAGGTAAGCGTCGAAGATTTCCATCGGTAGTAGATGAGCGGCAGGCTCATGACGTCGTGGAGCGTGGCTTGGTTCCAGACCTGATCCCAATCTTTGAGAATTTCTCGATCCGTTTTTTTGTAGAAGGAGAATCCGTCACGGACGAGTCGATGAAGGTTGGGTATTCGCACCGCGAGGAAGGCGAGTTTTGTTCTGGTGACCGGCTGGAAGAAAGCTTTGTAAGGCGCGTCGACCGGGAGTTTGCGGACGCGTGTTTCAACCTCTTGGAGTGGGTTTGCTTGACGGGGCATAGGATTCTGTAAAAATAGGCTTGTATGCTGTTTGAATCAACCAAGGATGTCTTGGACTGGTACCAGAAAGGGGATCGTGTGATCACCAAGTCATTCATCGACGGGGTTGCGTGGAACCAGATCAAAGACCATCCAATCGATGCGAAATTTTTTCCTGTCCTCCTGTACATGCGCGACATCGAGACAATGACGCAGCGGTATTTTGATGAGCTTATGAAGAGCGCAACAGGGAAGGAGCCGGTTATTCGCCAGTTCATGGAACAGTGGGTGACCGAGGAACCGGTGCATGGTCAGCTCCTGAGTCGATTCCTGGAAGAGGTCGGCTGTTCGCAGGAGAAAGATTGGAAACAGAAAGGATTTGATGGACTCACGTTTTCCTATCGGCTCAAGAGCAAGATCCAGGAATGGATTTCGATCCCGTTTGGGAAAAACTTTACGAGCGTGCACATGAGTTTTGGAGCCATTCATGAGTATTCGACGCTCACCGGCTACCGACGGCTATGGGAGCTCGCGGGACATCCAATCCTCGAGTATATCCTCAAGGCCATCGCGCGTGAGGAAGCCAAGCACGCGATGTTTTATTGGAGCGTGGCGCACATCAACTTGAAAGACTCACCATTTCGCCAGCAGCTTGCGCGGTACCTCATCGAGAAGTTTTGGAAGCCGGTGGGAGAAGGAGTGAAAACTGAGGCGGAGAGTAATGTCGTCATCCGTACACTTTTTTCTGGGAAGGATGGTGTGGAGCAGATGCGCACCTATGTGAATAATCGCATCACCCAGCTTCCAGGATTTGAGACGCTCACACGCGTGACCGACCGGATCGCGAGTGTCGCTGCCCCTCAGACGCAATCTTCCTAGATTCATCTTTTCAAAGCCGCCAGGAAGCTCTTGAGCGGTTTTGTGTTTAAGATGTCTGCCTTAGTCGCCCAACCACGGCGCGCTTGGGCGATACCGTACTCGAGATTCTGGAAATGCAAGGGGTCGTGGGCATCTGAGTTGATAACGAGTTTCACACCCATCTCAATCGCTTGGCGGATATGGACCTCGTGAAGATCCAGCCGAGTCGAGCCGTTTACTTCCAGTGCCACGTGATACTCGCGGCACGCCCGAATCACGCGATCCATGTCGAGTTCATACGCGTCGCGCCGTGCGACGACTCGGCCAGTTGGGTGGAAGAGAATATTGACGAGAGGATGCTTGATCGCGCGGATGACGCGCTGCGTCATCTCATCTTTAGAAAGGTTCGTGTGTGTATGGATCGAGACCGAAACGAGGTCTAGTGTTTTCAAAATAGAATCAGGGAGGTCAAGGGAGCCGTCTTTGCGCACATCACATTCTGTTGATTTGAGGATGGTGAAGCCGCGGAGCTTCTTGTTTAGACGATCGATCTCACGACCTTGTTGCCGCAAGCGTTTTTCATCAAGACCACGGGCGATAGTCAGGCTTTTAGTGTGGTCAGTCACGGCAACGTAGGAGAGTCCATGCTCGCGGGCGGTGCGTGCCATCTCTTCGATCGATCCGTTTCCATCCGACCAGTCTGTTTGGATTTGAAGGTCGCCCTTGAGTGAGCCATAGGGGATGAGGTCTGGGATTCTTTTTTTCGCGGCGAGTTCGATTTCATCGGCGCCGACTCGAATCTCTGGGGGAACAAATTGAAGGCCGAGATGTCTATAAACCTGTTCCTCTGTCCGGCTTGTCACTCGAATTTTTCCTTTGAAGAGTCCATACTCGGAGAGTTTCATGCCTTTTTTTACCGCCCGTTCGCGAAGCAGGATGTTGTGTTCTCGGGATCCGGTGAAGTGTACGAGCGCCGTGCCGTACTCGTCAGGACGCAGGATAAGTAAGTCGCCCTGCAGTCCATTTACGTAACGCACCATGAGCTTGCTAGGACCCTCCTCGAGAATTTCGTCGATTTCACGTAGAGCTTTGAATGCGCGGATAAACTCCTTGGGTTTCGATGTCGTGGTGATGAGATCGATGTCGCCGATCGTCTCTTTCCGTCGGCGGAGCGATCCAGCGATATCGATGTGGGTCGTCCCAAGCACGGTTTTTAGTTTATCAATAACAGCACGGGCAAACGGGAGGACGTCATGGATGATCCGTCGGCCGGTATCCCCCTTGAGATACTCAATCCCGCGCAGGATTTTGTCCTGGCTCTTTTTGCCCATGCCAGGGAGCGCTGCGATTTTGTTTCGTTTGGCCGCCTGTTCGAGATCAGCCACCGTTTTGGCTTTGAGTGTCTTGTAGAGTTTGAGTGCTGTCTTTGGCCCGACATCCTGGATCATCGTGATGCTAAGCATATCGAACGGGTATTTCTTTTTCAGTTTCTCGTAATAGCCGAGTTTGCCGGTCGTGAGGAGTTCTTCGATTTTTGCCGCGAGGTCTTTCCCCACACCAGGGATGTCATCAATGCACTTCACACCGCATTCCTTGTAGAGATCCGAAAGCTCTCCGCTGAGGCCGGCGATTCCTTCCGCGGCGACTTCGTAGGCTTGCGGCTTGAACGCTACATCTTCCGCTCGAAGGTAGAGCGCGATCTC
>CAZELN010000025.1:1890-12430 GCA_964513275.1 uncultured Gammaproteobacteria bacterium | reverse complement strand
ACACACCCGTCAGCCGCGTTTCGAGTTCGCTTGTTGTCAGAGTTACGTTTGGTGTATGACCAGGAATACGGTTGTCCGCAGCGTCGACCATTCATGGTGCGTGCGACCGCGGTTGGGTTGGCATCCCTTGTCTTGTTTTTCACGATGGGTGCTGGTGTGTACGCGTATGAGAGTCCTGAGGTGACAGAAGGTCATCCACTGTATTTTGTGAAGGCCGGTATTGAAACCATTCGTGAACGCACAACAGTGTCCCCTGAAGCTCGCGCCGAGTTTCATGCACAGATGATGGAACGCCGGTTGGCAGAAGGAGAGTTCCAGTTTCCCCATCGGCCAGATCGTGTTCCGCCAGCGTTACACGAAGCGGCGGAACAGTTCGAACAGACAGTTTCTGCGCTTGAAGCAGGTGTGACAGATGAAACGACTCGCGGAAAAGTCATTGACACATTATCGCTCCATCGGGCGCGTTACCTCGAACTCTCGGCTCGTGTCCAGGAAAACGAGGAAGAGGCCGGAGCGCTTGAACCTCTTCGACAGCGCATCGAGGGACATGAGCTTTCCGACGAAGAACTCAACCGTCTGTTTGAAAGAGGCCCACGCATTCGGATGCCGAGTCGTGGTGAGTAGAGCCAGCCGACAAAATGGCTGGCTTTTGTTTTTGAGAGGCAGACGATATACTGATATGCGATATGATTCGCCTTTACAACACATTGACTCGACAAAAAGAGGAATTTCGACCCCTCCATGAGGGCAAAGTGGGAATGTACAGCTGTGGTCCGACGGTGTATTGGTTCGCCCACATCGGCAACATGCGCAGCTTTTTGTTTGCGGACGTGTTGAGACGAACACTTGAGCTTCATGGCTATGAGGTGAAGCAAGTCATGAACATCACGGATGTCGGTCACCTGACCGGAGATACGGATGACGGCGAGGACAAGATGACCGTCGCCATGAAGCGCGAGAGGAAGACCGCCTGGGAGATCGCCGAATTTTACACGGCCGCGTTCAAGAGAGACTTGGAGCAGCTCAACATCAAGCCGGCGAACATCTATCCAAAAGCCACCGACCATATTGCCGAGCAGATCGAAGAACTCGAGACGCTTGAGAAAAACGGGTTCACGTACCAGACCAGCGACGGCGTCTATTTCGATACGTCCAAGCTCACCGATTACGGACGACTTTCTAGACAAAAGCCGCAGGAGAAGCTTGCGGGAGCTCGGGTTGATATGGGTGAAAAACGAAACGCGACGGATTTTGCGCTTTGGAAATTCTCCGCGGAAGGCAGCGACCGCGATATGGAGTGGGATTCCCCGTGGGGAAAGGGATTTCCAGGTTGGCATATCGAGTGTTCGGCCATGTCGCTCAAATATCTTGACGTTCCGTTTGATATTCATACCGGTGGCGTTGATCATATTGCCGTGCACCACGAAAACGAGATCGCCCAGACCATGGGAGCCGAGGGCGTACTTGAGGCCAACACGTGGATGCATAATGAATTTCTCACCGTGGACAACGGGAAGATGAGCAAGTCACTGGGAAACCTGTTTACGGTCGATGACCTTGTGGCGAAGGGGTATGACCCGATGGCGTATCGATACTTTGTGCTGGGTGGCCATTATCGATCCAAGTTGAATTTTACGTTTGAAGCGCTCGATGCGGCGCAGAATGCCTTGTTTAGACTTCGAGCGACGATTCGCTCTTGGGAAAAGCCTACTCGTATCGGTTGCGCGGATATCGAAAACGAATTCCTGGAGGCAATAAATGATGATCTGGGGACTCCACACGCCTTGGCTGTCCTGTGGACACTTGTGGATATCGACCTTCCGACAGAGGCGAAAGCGAAAACGCTTCTGTGGATGGATCGCGTCTTAGGGTTAAGACTCGAGCAAACGCTCGGTCGCTTGGAAGAGGTTCCTCCTGAGGTTCGGGCGCTTGTCGAGGAACGGGAAGAGGCACGAAAACAGAAAGATTGGTCGCGTGCTGACGAGCTTCGCGATATGATTAAACAACGCGGATATGTCGTCGAAGATACGGACGCGGGGTTTGTGATAAAGTCCTTGTAAGAGAACGCGAGGCAGTCGCGCTCTCTTTTTTTTGTGGTAGAATAAACCCGATATGGTAAAGGATATTCTTCCAGCGGATGCGGAAGTTTCAAAAAAACGCGAGAGCGTTTCTCCTCCAGAAGAGCAGACTCCTGAGGTTCCTGTGGCTCCTGATCTTGCGGTTGAACAACCAACGATGGAAACGGACATGGAGACAATGCAAGGAGGTGTTTCACCCGCCGAACTCCCACAAACGCAGGAGCTGGTGACAACGCGGGTCAGCCAAGCAACAACGACAAAGCCGGTGGATCGTTTGGATGAGGAGATCGAAGACATTTTGGAGGAGGATTTGAAGAAGATGTATCTTTCCCTGCCTCCAGAAAAACAGGAGAAATTTCGAAAGGAGGGAGAGCTGACGCGATCTCGCATTCGTGTTCTTGTTGGTTCTGCCAAAGTGAATGCGAAAAAAATTTTCCACTTGATTCGTCGCTGGCTCAAATTGATTCCTGGAGTCAACCGGTTTTTTCTTGAACAAGAAGCAAAGATCAAGACCGATAAAATCTTACTTGTCGGTGAGGAAGAAAAAAAGAGAAGCGAACGCCTGTGATCTCTATGTTCCAATTCGGCCTTGAAACACAAACCCAACCTGTGCGTGCGGCGGTTCAGGGAGATCTTTTTGTTGCCACCATGATTGTATGGAGTTTGGTTGGTCTCTCAGTCTTGGTCGGTTTGTTGTTCCTTGCTCGAGTGATCTTGCGACGACTCTCGTTGGCTAAAGAAGCGACGTTCCGTCGAACAACGCTTTTGGTCACATTGCCCAAATTTCGTCGTGAAGAAGAAAGCGAACGCGGACCCACAAAAGACCAAGTTCAGGAGGCGATTGCCGCAGCCGAGTCTTTTTTCTCCTCCGTCGGCGGGCTTAAGGCACAGCATGGGTTAAAAACATGGCTCCTGGGGCGACACGATGAATTTTCTTTTGAAATTGTGGTTGAGAAAAAGCTCATCAAGTTTTACGTCAGTGTCCCTATTGAACTTCGTGAATTCCTTGAGCAGCAACTCTCGGCTGCGTATCCAGACGCCTATACGGAAGAGGTGGAAGATTACAACATTTTCCAACCCAATGGCGTGATTTTGGGCAGCCATTTGGTATTGCGCCGTGAGAGCGCGTTTCCTGTGAAAACCTATCGAGAACTGGAAAAGGATCCGCTCAATGCCATCACGAACGTCCTTTCAAAAATTCCTGAGGGCGACGGTGCCGCGTTCCAATTTTTGGTGCGCTCTTCCTACGCGAAGTGGCGTAAGAAGGGCGTCAAGATTGCCAGTAACATGCAACAAGGCATGAAACTGGAGGAAGCCATTAAGGGAAAAAAGAAGGGAAAACAGCATTGGGCGGAGTTGTTTGGATTTGGCGGAAACAAACAACCGGAGCCAGAAAAGGATTACCGGCTCTCTCCCTTGGAAGATCAGATCGTGAAAGGGCTTGAAACCAAAGCGAGCAAGGCAGGGATGGATGTGTGTATTCGTCTGGTCGCCGCCTCCAAATCTGCGTCCAGCGCGCAGACGCTTATGCAAAACATGCTGAACGCGTTTGCTCAATACAACATTTATCAATACGGAAATTCATTCGTGAAAGTCGTTCCACGGCGGAAAAAAAAGGTCATTCGGAATTTCATCTATCGTGGATTTGACGAGCGCAATGCCATGGTTTTAAACGCCGAGGAAATGGCAAGCGTGTGGCATTTGCCGCTTCCCTGGACAGAGACGCCGAATATTAAATGGTTGGGCGCGCGCAAAGGTCCGGCACCCTCTGGAATTCCTGGGTCAGATGAAGGGGATATCGAGCTTGGGTATAACATGTTCCGTGGCGTAAAAACGCCTATTTGGATGAAATCCGTGGATCGGACGCGACACATGTATGTGGTGGGTAAATCTGGTTCAGGTAAGTCACAACTTATTGCCGCGCTGGCGATTCAGGATATTAAAGCTGGCCACGGGGTCGCGGTTGTGGAGCCGCATGGGGATCTGATTGAACTCATTTTGGCGAATATTCCCAAAGAGCGCGTGGATGACGTCATCGTCTTTAATCCCTCCGACATGGAGCGACCCATGGGACTGAACATGTTGGAAGCGCCAAGCGATGCCATGAAAGATTTTGCGGTGCAGGAAATGATCTCGGTTTTTTACAAGCTGTTTCCGCCCGAGATGATCGGTCCGATGTTTGAACACCAGATGCGCAACTTCATGCTCACGCTGATGGCGGACAGGGAGAATCCAGGTACGATTGCGGAGATTCCACGCATGGTGACCGACAAGAAGTTTCAGGATCTTTGGCGCGCGAAATTGAAGGATCCTGTTGTGCGGTCGTTTTGGGAAGATGAGATCGACAACACGAGCGACTATCATAAATCCGAAATGATGGGCTATCTTGTTTCTAAAGTCGGTCGATTCGTTGAGAATGAAATGATGCGCAATATCATCGGTCAAAACAGGTCAAGCTTTAATTTCCGCGACATCATGGATCACAAAAAGATTTTGCTAGTCAATCTTTCCAAAGGCAAAACGGGAGATGTGAATGCGGAGTTGTTGGGACTCGTCATCGTCTCAAAGCTACAGATGGCTGCCTTGACACGCGCGGACATTCCGGAGGAACAGCGACATGATTTTTACCTCTACATCGACGAGTTCCAAAATTTTATTACGGATTCGATTGCGACGATTTTGTCTGAGGCTCGCAAATACCGACTGAATCTGATTATTGCTCACCAATATATCGGACAGCTTGTAAAAAATAACGACACGAAAATTCGCGATGCGGTGTTTGGGAACGTGGGAACGAATTTTGTCGCGCGTATCGGTCCTGAGGACGTGGAAACGCTTGGGAAAATTTATTCCCCTGAATTTACCGGGTATGACCTGATCAATTCGGATAAATTTACCTGGTATGTAAAAATGATCGTGGACAACGCTCAACAGAAGCCGTTTACATTGAACTTTAAGCCACCACCAAAGGGAGACGTTGAACTCGCCAATGCGATTAAGGAACTGTCGCGCCTCAAATATGGACGTGACCGATCTATTGTGGAAGCGGAAATTATGGAACGAACGGCCTTAGGAAATCGTGGACAGGCAGTGCCAACGCCGCCAGAGAATCCAGGCTTTTAATCTATGTTTGACGATCGTGAAGAGATATTTGATATTGAACCAGATCCTCAGTCGCATGCGGATCGTCGCGAACAAGGTGACGTTCGCACGCGTTTGGCATTGCAGATGTTGAAACAGATGCAAGAGAGCATGGCGCACGTGGTTCTCTTGTTGGAGGAGGGGGACACATCCCTTGCCACGCGACAGTTGGTTGACCTTGTGTCGCAGAAAAAGCGCGCTGAATTCACACTCGAGTCAGAGATGGGCCTGCGGGCGATCGAGGGAGTGTTTGAGGGTCAAGCCATGGTTGCGAGTGACGGGGTCAGATACGTTGTGCCGGAAAATTATGCCTCCAAATCAAAACTCGTGGAGGGAGACATGCTCAAATTGATTGTGAAGCCTGACGGCCGGTATGTGTTTAAGCAAATCGGTCCGGTGGAGCGACGAAGAGTGACAGGAATGCTGCAGATGGATTCATCCACACAACAGCCGGTTGTCGTGTGTGACGAGGGCGTGTATAACGTGCTTGCCGCGAGTGTTTCTTACTTTAAAGGAATTCCAGGGGATGAGGCGACGGTTGTTGTTTCAGGCACGGGGAGGTGCGTCTGGGCGGCGCTCGAACGTATTGAACGCTCATAAAGGGTGGTCTCGTATGGCAAACGTCATTTATCGCACGTATCGACCCAAAACATTTCAGGAGGTGAGCGGGCAGGAACATGTGGTTCGAACCATACAGAACCAACATGCCACCGAGTCCCTGGCTCACGCCTATTTGTTTACGGGCCCGCGCGGCGTGGGAAAAACAACGACGGCTCGGCTTATGGCCAAGCTGGTGAATTGCCTTTCACCCAAAAGTAATGAACCCTGTAACCAGTGTGATGCGTGTTTGTCCATTACCTCGGGTCAAGCATTGGACATCTATGAAATCGATGCCGCATCGCACACAGGTGTTGATAATGTCCGTGAAATGGTGATTGACTCGGTTCGGTTTGCCCCAAATGTGCTCAAGAAAAAAGTGTATATCATCGATGAGGTACATATGCTTTCGACTTCGGCATTTAACGCGCTGTTGAAAACGCTTGAGGAACCACCGGAGCATGTGCTGTTTGTGTTGGCTACGACGGAGATTCACAAGGTTCCCGAGACCATCCAAAGCCGTTGCCAACGGTTTGACTTTAAACGGATCGGTACGGGCGAATTGGTCGAGCGCATGAAAGGCATTGTGCATGAGGAAGGAGTGAAGGTGGATGAAGCCGTGTTGCAAGAGATTGCTCGGCATAGTGGTGGGTGTGCGCGCGATGCCGAAAGTCTGCTTGGACAGGTACTGGCGCTGGGAGATAAAGAGATTGGGATAGAAGAAGCCTCCCTTGTGTTGCCGATGACGCAGACAGTGCTTGTTGAGGCGTTTGTGCGTTCGTTGAAAGAGGGCGCGCCGGCTCAAGCCATCACGCAACTTCATGCGTATCTGGAAGAAGGGGTTGACCTCCGACGCTTTGTTTCAGATACGATTTCGTGGCTGCGTGACCGTCTCTTAGAAACGGTTGGCGGAAAAAATGATGAGTATTCGATCGATTTTTTGAAGACAGCTCTTGAAACATTGCTCACGGCGCAGCAGGCACGATGGAGCGAAGAACTTCCGCCGTTGTCGATTGAGCTTGCGGTGATACAGATTTGCGGAATGGATTTTCACAAGCAGGGGGTTGATTCGGTATTCTCTCCCGTCATTGCGAGCGACCGAAGGGAGCAAAGCAATCCTGAAAAGATTGCTTCGGTCGCAGATCTCCCTCGCAATGACACAGATGCAGTTGTCTTTGACTCTATTCCCATCATCAGTCTTGAAGACGTAAAAAATAAGTGGCCGGAGGTGTACGAACAGATTAAGTCCTGCAACGCCTCACTCCCGATGTTGATGCAGTCCTGCGAAGTGTGCGGAGTCGAGGGGGAACATGTGGAGTTGGGATTCGAGTATGGACTGTATGTCGAGACCATTAATCAGGATAAGAATCGAAAGCTTATCGAGGGGGTTTTTGAGCAAGTACTTGGAAAAAAGTTGCGCGTAAAAGCCGTCCACAAAAAAACAAAAATAGCCCAAGATGATGCAATCGGGCAACTTCTTCATGAGTTTGGTGGCACGGTACTGTAAGTTTTTTAAAACAAAACCACTCACCGATGGGTGAGTGGTTTTGTGGTTCCCGGACAGGGATTCGAACCCCGATTAGCTGATCCAGAGTCAGCTGTCCTGCCTTTAGACGATCCGGGAGTGAGCGAGTGCAGATCCTGGAGCAGTTGTTTGCCGTTAGACGGTTTTATGGTGACCCCACGGGGGATCGAACCCCGATTTACAGGATGAGAACCTGCTGTCCTAACCATTAGACGATGGGGCCAGGGGAGGCAGTCCCAATTTTGGGACTGCTCAATCAAATATCAACGTGCAGGAGAATACCATGATCGTTTTTTGTGGGCAAGACTGAGTTTTTGGAGACACATGGTACAATTACTTTATGCTGGAGGAATTATTTTTCGAGATCGGGATTGTGTTGGTCATCGCCGCGGTGTTGTCGATGGTGGTTTATCGTCTGCGCCAGCCGCTCATCATTGCCTACATTCTCACAGGAATCATTGCCGGCCCTAGTCTCCTTGCCCTTACA
This sequence comes from uncultured Gammaproteobacteria bacterium, assembly GCA_964513275.1. Taxonomy (GTDB): domain Bacteria; phylum Patescibacteriota; class Patescibacteriia; order UBA9934; family GWF2-40-263; genus UBA12478. Next base: position 4,602 of record CAZELN010000025.1, on the reverse strand, counting down.
AATTCCCACGAGGTATTTGAAGCCATGTCGCAAATCGGCGTGGCGTTTTTACTGTTTACCGTCGGGCTTGGGTTGAACTGGAAAAACGTGAAGGACGTCGGTGGTATTGCGCTGGCAACAGGTGTTGGGCAGGTATTGTTTACGTCGGTTTGTGGTTTTCTTATTGGTCTTCTCCTTGGTTTTGACGTGCTCACAAGCGGCTATGTGGGGGTCGCTTTTTCTTTTTCAAGTACGATCATTATCGTGAAACTCCTCATGGATAAGGAGGATCTTGATACGCTCTATGGTCGCATCTCAGTCGGTTTCCTCCTGGTACAAGATTTTATTGCCATGCTTATCTTGCTTGGACTTTCCTCTGTGGGAACAGGTGCCAGTCTGCAAACGATGCTTGTCATGACGATCCTCAAAGCAGTCATCCTTGTTCCTGTGTTCTGGTTTATTTCAACCAGACTTCTTCCCCCCACGTTGAAGTATGTGGCAAAGTCTCAGGAACTTCTTTTCCTGTTTGCGATTGCCTGGTGTTTTTTTGTTGCAGGCGTGCTTGTCTTTTTCGGTTTTGGCATCGAGATCGGGGCGCTCATCGCCGGGATTACGCTCTCGTCGTCTGTGTACTATCGAGAGATTAATGCGCGTGTCCGACCCTTGCGTGACTTTTTCCTCGTGATCTTTTTTATCGTTCTTGGAACGCGATTGGGAATCGATACACTTTCGATCACCGTGGTTCCAGCGATTGTTTTCAGTTTTTTTATCTTGTTGGGCAACCCCCTGATCGCCCTGTGTATTATGCGACTGCTCGGATACCATCCACGTACAGGCTTTCTGTGTGGAACAACCGTTGCACAAATTTCAGAATTTTCTTTTATCGTCCTTCTTGTTGGAACCAATCTGGGACATCTTGACCAATCCATTTTGGGTTTGGCCACGACGGTGGGGATGATCACGATTGCAGCGAGTTCTTATCTCATCGAACATAACGAGCGTATCTATCAATCCATCCAGGGGTGGTTCCATTGGCTTGAGCCACACACAGCCCTTCCGTCAGAGGTACGACGTGATCGGTCAGTCGTGAAGATTCTGTTATGTGGATTCCATCGAACCGGGGCAGAGCTTCTTCCTACGCTCAAGAAGCTCCGACAGTCTTACGTGGTCGTTGATTTTGATCCTGTGGCCGTGCGAGAGCTGGCGGAATTAGGCGAGCCGACCCTGTATGGAGATGTCGGCGATGAAAATTTTCTCGAAGAGATCAAAGCCGACAAATCACGACTCATCATTTCAACGATTCCCGACTTCGCCATCAGCACCTCGCTTCTCACGTTTTTGCGTAGCAGGAAATTTGCGGGCGTCATTGTCGTTTCCGTTCATACGGATCAAGAAGCAACACGTTGCTACGAGTTGGGTGCGACGTACGTTATCATTCCGCCCGTGTTGAGCGGGAAGAAATTTTCTGAGATGCTCCAAAAAAATAAAACTGCCAAACGCGGCTGGGAGCGATTGGCTTGACAGCGGAGGCGTTTTTGGTAGGCTCACCTGTCCACAAGGAGTTTTCATGCCGCTCGCGCATAGCCACTTTGGTGTGACGACGCTTGCGCACCATACCTTGTTCGTCCAACAGTTACTGAATCGCATTCGTGCGCATGGCGGATTCCAGAACGTGCACGGTATCACCGTCTTGGCTCTGGACATCGATGGCGGTCTCAACGCGACCTTTCTGGAAGCGGGTGCCTACGTTGTCTGGATCCAAGAGAACGTCTCGTTGTGCGCGCGCTTGCGTGTGCTCCAGGCTGATGGTGCGTGTTCTCGGGCATGGCTCGATCCGTGGCGACGTTTCGTCAACCAGGACATCGATCCTGCTCGACATCTTCCTGGTGTTCATCTCTGGCATGGCGCTGCTTGGCGGCATGTCCCTGCTGCCCTCAGATAAGGCAGCTTTATTTTAAGAGCGATATGGTAAACTAGAACCAACTATGTCAGGAGTTTCGTCACGCGAACGTGAAAAACCGCAAAGCAAGGAATCGTATCTTGCGTCGTTTGATCATGAGTGGAGAGAGATTCACGAAGGCCATGCGCCGATGACTGGACTCAAAAAGGAAGGAGCGGTGGAGCGAAAAGAAACGTGCGAGGATGTCATGTTAAAGAATCGGGAAATGGGGTTGTTTTTGGTGGCGGACGGAGTTTCAACAGCCAGTGGGTGGTTCGCATCGCGAGAAACAGCCAAGACGATGTTGGAGGTTCTTGGAGAAGCATTGGATCGGGGAATTGAAAATAATCTTCGTGAAGCTCTAAGGAGAGGTGAGAATCCATTAGAACGGATGACAAAATACGTTGGAGCTCAGATCATTGCGGCTATTGAGCAAGCGCATAGCCGTATTCAAGTCCTTGGAGCGCATCCTGAATTCAGCGGCTCGGCGACAACGCTTTCTTTCGCGAAACTGGTGGAGCTTCCCGATGGGAAAGGAGGAACGGTTCAGCGTCTTTTTTACGCCAATATCGGGGACAGTCGGATGTATCTTCAGAGAAAAAATTCCTCTCTCAAACGCCTTACGCAAGATGACAGTCTATTAACTCGTTCGGTTCAGCAGGGGGACGTGACTCCACAGGAGGCGTGGCTTATTGATCAAACACAGGACGCAGGTACACTTGAACCTCGGTTTCGGGTGATTGCGCGAAGGAAAAATATTATTCTTAAATCTCTCGGAAGAGAGAAACCGACTG
>CAZELN010000025.1:1379-1880 GCA_964513275.1 uncultured Gammaproteobacteria bacterium | reverse complement strand
TTCAATATGTTGACCTCCAACCCAAAGACCGGTTTCTTATTGTCAGCGATGGGGTGAGCGACCAATTGATCGAGAAAAAAATTGAGTCTCTCATGAATTCTGAAGTTGACGACGACAGCGCGGAAGAAACGCTTCAACAAGCGGCGTTTGCCATGTCGTTAGATGGTCAGGATCCTCGATCTAAAGGCGATGATATTTCGGCACTGGTTCATACCGCGACGGAACATGGGCCAGACCGTTCGTATCTTCATCAAGAACGGACGCTGGTTCGACCACGAAAGAAATTACGAGCGGACATGAGACGGTTTGTAGATGGGTACGAAGCGGCACGCACACAACGCATAAAGGGTGAACAGGCTTTGAACGCTCTTGATCCACTTACTCCTAAGCGTGAGCGAATCCCGCTCTTGGTCGAACAGGAACGGATGCGGGAAGTTGAAACAAGCTATGCCTATCATCTTGAGAAGGCGGTGTTGGATCTGTTTGAGCTGCAAGTGCCAC
>CAZELN010000025.1:0-1369 GCA_964513275.1 uncultured Gammaproteobacteria bacterium | reverse complement strand
CTCCTAGTCTTGATCGTAAACCATCGACCGTGACGGCTTATGATTCGCAGCGAAAGATCTATACGATTCAATCGTTTGGTGCACAGCCACAGGAAGTCCCTCGATACGGGCTTGAATTGGTTCAACCTGGGTCAGGTGTCCGTATTGGTGACCAATTGACGGTGAATACTGAGCAAGGAGAATCGGAGCGATTTGTGGTTGCTGGAGAGGACGCGCAGGGTCAGGTTATTTTGACGAAGGAACAAAAAGGGGTTGTGAAGCGTATGCGCGTTTCTGAAATTGAGGCGCAAGACGCATGGCATGCCGCGCTTGATACCGCACACAAGTCGTTTCAACGCATGCAACAGGCATCGAAAAATTATCAGCAGGCGCGAAAGGCGCAGGCCTCTTTACGTGAAGAAGCGGAGATGATTCGTCGGATGGAAGCGAAGCAAAGAGCCATCGATATTGCTAAAAAACAGCCATAATGTCGGGAAGTTGACTTTGTTGATTAGCACTCTATAATAGTGAGTGCTAATATTTTGTACCCACTTAGTGGGTACAATTTCACTATGTTGCCTGACGTGAGGACAGAACTAATTTTGAAACTGGTGATTGAGGACTTCATTCGGACAGCTCAGCCGGTTGGATCGAAGTATTTGAATGAGCAATACCAGTTGGGAGTTTCAGATGCAACGGTGCGCAACGAACTCGCCGGACTCGAAACTGAGGGTTTTCTCAGATCTCCGCACACGTCCGCTGGTCGTATCCCGACAGAACAAGGATATCTGTACTATCTGCAATATTTGCGCGACAAGACGTTCGTCATCGAAGGCACACCGTTCCAGTCGTCTGCGCGTGCCAAGGACACACAGACGGCTCTCAAGACCATGGCCAAGAAGCTTGTGGAGATTTCCGGGGAGACGGCCATCGTGGCTATTGATCCTAAATGGACGTACTACACAGGCGTGTCCAACCTTTTTCACAAACCAGACTTTCACGATCCAGAAGTCATGCAGAGCCTCTCAGCGATGGTCGACCAGTTCGATGAGGTGATGCAGAGGATGTATCAAGAGCTTCCTGAAGGACCACAGGTGTTCATTGGTTCGAGCAATCCGTTCGGTCAAGAAATGGCGACGATCCTGGTACGCTATAATGTCGACGGACGCACGCAGGGACTGTTGGGACTGGTGGGGCCACTGCGCATGGATTACTCGCGAAACCTTGCGCTGATCGAACGCGCGAAAGAAGTCATTGATGAATATTTTGAATAAATATGAGTGAAGAACAAACACCACAACCAACTTCTTGCGAGAAGTGTGATGAGTATCTTGCGGGGTGGAAACGCGCCCTGGCCGACTACGATAACCTCCAGAAGGATCTGGCTCGT
>CAZELN010000024.1:0-14545 GCA_964513275.1 uncultured Gammaproteobacteria bacterium | reverse complement strand
GAGGCAGCCGTAGAGAAGTCGATATCAAACTGAGTGAGGTTCACGTCCTCGGTGGTGTTCGCGGTGATCGTCCAGGAACCGACACGGTACTCGGTCTTTGGAGCCACAGCGGACTGCGCGGCGTAGCTGGTGTTGTTGGCAACCGTCAAAGTTCCAGTGCGGACGGTGAGAACGTTACCAGTGACATCCGTAGAAGGACGGGAGATGTAGGAGCCTGAAGTCATGCGCAAGACATTGCTTGAAGCAGCGCCTGCATCAATGACAACCTGCAAGCTGTCTGGGGCGTTCGTGTCAAACGCGTTGGTACCATCGCTATCATAGACATCCGCCTTAATCTCCAAAGTGACAGGAGATCCTGGATAGACAATGAAGGAGGAACCGAACGTGTAATTGGTGTAGGCCTGAGTCGAGTCAGCATCACCAGCAATGGCGGCTGTTGAACCGACCTGAGTACCGTCTACATACAGAGCACCATTTCGCAGCGTGTACGCTGTGTCTCCGTCGTCATCTGTGTTTGTTCCATCGTCCTCTTCTTCGATCGCGATGTTCAAGTTTTCAATCTTCATGGCTTCACCTGTAGCCTTCACTTCAAAGGATCCAAGGGAAGCAGAGGAAGCACCACGAACCACATCACCAGATGTTGAATCGGATTCTTTGGTGAAGGTGATATCTCCAGAAGCCAATGTCTGGGCAGCTGAATCATGGGCAGCAAATGTGGCAGTCGTAGACGTGCTGTTTCCAGTAATCAAGATTGGCTGATCGTAGTCGTCCTCGATAAACACAGCATCAGCGGTGTTGCGCAGTCCGACCGTCACGGTGCGGGTTGAACCACCCCAGATGTCAGCCAATACTTTAACTGAATGTGTACCAGTATTCATCTCCACTGGATCTTCAGAGAGATCGAATGTGACGTAGCCGTCATCATCCTGGGTCTCAACCGCGTCACCATAGTTCACACCGGCCACATACAAGCGCCAGTTACCGAGATCATCAGCACCGATGGATCCAATGCTGCGGAAACGCACGACATGGAGCCAGGCCTCATTGTTTCCAATGGTCATCTGGTTCTCCCAAACACGGAAGTCATCTTCCGGAGTTGGAGTTCCGTCAGAAGATGGTTGAGTTGTCGTGGCAAGAGCAACGGTGCCGAAGTTCGTCACGGTCGCAATAGTATGCTCATCAGAGGAGATGTCGGAACCAGTTGACTCATTAGATCCGTCGTATTCAACGGCATCAGGGTCAAGAGAAACACCGACGGTCTGTCCGGATGTGCTGCTGGCAATATCTGATCGCACAGCAACTGTGTATGTTTCTCCAGCTGGAATCGTGAAGAGTCCAGAGGAGTCATTCCAGGTAATCACACCGCTTGAGACGGTGGCGGAATCTGACAGACGAACCCATCCATCAAACAAGTAGACGTTTGAAAGGGTGGTGTCGGCAGAAACGCCCTCGCGAGTGAGTTGGACAGATGTCACTTCCACATCATCGTCAGAGGAGTTCGTGAAATCGTACGAAGCGAGGTGGGCGATACCCTGACCAGCAACGAGGGTGCTGGAAGATGGGGAATCGTCAGAGAGAGAGACCTCGACATACTCCGTCTCTTCATACTCTTCGGTCTCAACCATCTGGGCAGCATCGGTCAGAAGAGCAAGCTCAGAATCGATCTCGTCACCTTCTGTCAAGCTGTCCATGTCAAAACCGTCACCAGAAAGGACGAAACCGTCCTGGAACATGTTGGCGTCAAAGCCATCGTCAGAAACCATGCGAACCTCACCGTCCCAAACGAGATAGGTGGAAGTTCCATCGCTCCAGAGCATTCCCTCATAGCCTTCAGAGGCATCGGTCAGGGAATCACCTACGGTATAGTCCACAAAGAAAACGTCTGGAACATCATCGATGAACGTGTTCCAATCGTCACCTGCAAGGCCTTCAGCTACTTCCTCAGACTCAATCCAGTGGATGGAGCCATCAGCGGCAACTGCGTAAGTCTTTTCGTCAGATTCAATTTTGATCCATCGTGACCCTGGGCGGTACACAATGTTTCCTGCAAGCGTGATGTCTGCGAGTTCCTCATCGGTAATCTCGACAACATCGTCAAAATCTTCAAACCAAGAGAAGAACGTCTTCTCGTTTGGGAAGGAATAACGTTGACCGTCTGAACCGTAGTAATACACGGTGGAGAGGGTCTCGCCCATAATCAGGTCGCCGTATTCAGCGGCAGAGGCCTGAGAAGGAACGAACGCCGTGAGACCAGCTGTGGCAACAATCGTTGCGGCAGCGACCACGAACGTGAACGCCTTTTTCAATCGGAGGGAATTAGTCATACGTAGAATAGGGGAACATTTACCCCGCAATGGCGGGGCGAACCTTTTTAGCCCTGGTTAGGGGCTTTATTTAATTACGAGTCAGCGACCCGTTCTGGGTCTCGACCTTTGCAGCTTTCTCGTGAATTAATGAATTCATCCACCTCTCCACAAACGTGAAGAGGTGAGCCAGAATCCCAAAATTACTCTTGGAGTTCTGCCTCAAATACGAAATCTTTCAAAACCTGGAATGCACGTAGATACAATCCTTCTGCACGCAGAGCCTCAGCTGTTGTTACTGCCTCCGACGCCGCATCGCCATACTGATCCACAACGCTCTGAATTTCCGCATCGAGCGCAGCATCGAGTTCAGAAGCGTTGTCCTCACCTTGAGACGCTTCGTGTGCGGTGATGATTACTTCGACCGCTTGATCCTTTGTCTCTTCCAAAATCTCTTCTACTTCTCCAAGAACCTCTTCTGGAATATCGGCGCTTGAAGAGGTCACGGTAGAGGAATAGACCTCCACTTTACGACCAACGGTCTTGGCAAATTCCGTCTGCCCCTCACCACTGAGTTCTTGCTGGATGTTTGTTACTTCTGTCTTGAAGCGATCTGCGGCAAGTTGAACACTACCGAATTCTGAACTTTTCACTTGTGCGGCAAGTTGAACCATTTCTTCTAACCGCCGACTCGCAAACTCCACTCGGAGTTGTGAGCGTGCCTGAGCATCAGCAGCCAAAGCAAGTTGGACTTTCTCCACCCCGATCTTCACGGCATACAGTTGATCACCTGGAAGAGCTTGACTAGCAGCGCCAACAACGGAGATCGATCCTGCCACGGTAAACATGAACACAGCCATAACCGCGGCCATGGGTTTGAGCATGGAGTGAGTGAATTGCCAGAGATAGGTTTCGACGTAATCGCGAAAAGAGTAGTGCGTCTCCTGAACCGTTGGATTGAAGCCATATCGCTTGGCAAACTTGCTCCAGCTCTTCTGAAAATCAAAATTCCCGCCCATGACTGGATCGTCTTTGAGACCTTGTAGGAGCTTAATGACTTCTTTCTCTTGCATACCATTTACGAAGATGGAGGCTGTAACAAATTCCCTATTTTTTTAATCGCTCTCGTGATGAGAACCGAGGTCGCATTTTTCCCCTTTCCGAGATACGCCGCGATCTCTCCGATCGAGTATCCTTCAAGATACCGGAGAATCACTGCCTCTTGTTCTTCCTCGCTCAATTTCCCTTTCATGGCTTTGAGGAGAAACTTGATGTCTATCTTTGCGTGTACCTTTGAGGTGGGATCTACCACCGCCACATCTTCGATCAATTCATCGTCCCTCACTCGATCCTCCTTGTTCTTCTCCTTGGAGGAGTAGAACTGAGCGACAATTCCTCTTGCAATCGTGTGGGCGAGTCCCGAAAAATGTTCAATCGGAGTCGTTGTTGCGTACTCCCAAATTCTTAACCACAGAGTTGAGAACGCCTCGTCGACATCTTCTTGAGAAGGAAGTTTCACGTACAGGAATCGTTGGAATCTGGAACCATATTCCTCATACAATTTTGCAAAAGCCGATTCATCCTTAAAAACTCGGATACGCATGAGGAGGAATTTTTCTCGATTGCCTTGCACAAGCATTGTCTAAATTAGCTGGATAAATTTCACATCGGACAAAAAATAGCAACTTTTCCCTAAAAAATCAACGGTTATTTGACCAAATCGACTTTTTTGGCTACACTAGTTTTGACAATTGAAGTTATCAACAATCTATATGAAGCCTGTTATTCGTCTTTCCGTTTCCGAAGCCGCCAAAATGTTTGGTATTAGCCAACGAACCGTTCGCCGAGCCATTCAAATCGGCGAGGTGACCTATGTTGTGGTTCAAGGACGTTATAAACTCAATTTTGAGTCACTGTTACGATGGAGCCAACGAACAACCACCGTGAAAAACAAACGGGACAATCAGGGCATTGGCCAGTACGTTGATAAATGGAAACTCAGTGGCAAACTTTACTCCCCAAACCCTCATGCGCTCAGCGAAGAATAATATGCGCAGCATTTTTTGGTATCTGATAGGATTAACGATTCTTCTCTCAAACAAATTCCGTTATGGACTTCGTGGGTATCGTGAACCTCGACCGTTTGCTCCGACAGATGTCGCACGTGCCATCGCCTACGATCAAAACGTTGTCGACCAATGGCTCAACGCGCTGCATAATTATACTGGTGAAACAGTCGACGGAAAAGTCGTTCTAGAACTTGGTCCTGGAGCTGATCTAGGGCCAGCGCTCTTTCTGCTTGATCGCGGAGCACGGCACTATGTCACGATTGATGCCAACCGACTCATCGACCAGACGCCTTATCATTTTTACGAAGAACTTCTGAAGCGGTTGAATCACTCGTCTGAGATCCAACCAGAACTTCAAAAAACGCTCGAGGGCAACGATGATCGCATCCAGTATATCGTTGATTCCACGTTTGATCTTACAAAACTCCCTAAACAGAAAACCGATCTGGTTGTGAGTCAGGCGGCGTTTGAACATTTCTCGGATGTCGAAAAAACCATCAAGCAACTTGGCCACGTGGTAAAAAGCGGCGGCGTGCTCATCGCTGAAGTTGACGCAATGACTCACGCAGGCGTTTTGCGAAGTCGCGATCAACTAAACATCTATCGCTATTCAAACGTTCTCTACAGGCTCGCTCGCTTCGACGGAATCCCAAATCGACTACGACCGGCTCGCTATAAATCCCTCCTCGAACAAAACGGCTGGCGCGATGTAGAAATCATCCCTCTTCAGACAATGACGGAAGAAGACGCGAAGCGCATCCGTCCACAGCTCGCAAAACCGTTTCAAGCAGATGACGCACAGATGCACGTTCTCACCTTCCTCCTGCGGGCAACCAAACGCTAACCTATGGTTCGAGGTCTTACCCGTCTTGTCCTCATCCTGACACTCCTCATATTGAGTGTTCCACTTTTGGTTCAGGCACAGACCAGCGACGAGTATGTTCGCACTGCCAGCATCTATCTTGAGGGAGGTCCTGTGCTCGATGCTCACACGGAAGAGCTCTCTACATTTGACCTCATCGTCGTCCCTGTCGAAGTCCAAGTCTGGAACAAATCTTTTTTCAAAACCATCCGAGCTCTCAATCCTGACATCATCATCCTTCCGTATGTTGCGACCGTGAGTTGGAACGACGCATACTGGGTCGACGAACTTCACGAAGCGATGTACGACGATATCCAATCAAGTTGGTGGCTCAAAGATGGCGACGGTGAGCAGGTCTCGGTTTGGACAAACACTCGCGCACTCAACCTCAACACAGACTGGGTCCCCTACCTTGCCAGTCATGTGAAGAACGTTGTGCTCGCAAGCGGATATTGGGACGGCGTCTATTTCGATGAAGTCCAGGACTCCATTAGTTGGGTCGGATCCGTGGATGTAAACCGCGATGGCAACACAGACACCGCTTCTCAAGCCGACACCCTCTGGGCAGAGAACTACGAGGAACTCTTCCGCACCACGCGTGATCTCATTGGGGAAGACTACCTCATCATGACCAACGGGAGCTCGAATCCAGACTTTTTTCCGTATGTGAACGGACGGATGTTTGAAACTTTCCCTTCTTCGCACAATACATTGACAGAGTGGGAAAACATGGTTGGTAAGTACCAAAATGTAGAGAGCGGCGTTGCGTACACGCCGGTGAACATGATCAACGTCAACACCGACAACACTAGTGGCAAGGGAAGTCAGGAAGACTATCAAGCAGTGCGATTCGGTCTCACAACAACCCTCATGGGCAATGGCTACTTTTCCTACGATGAAAGTACGTACAACCACACCTCGCTTTGGTCCTACGACGAATTCGACGCTTATCTCGGAGAGCCAAAAAGCTCCCTACAAAACGTCTTTAACCCTCAACAAACGAGCATTGACCAAGGTGTCTGGTTAAGAGAATTCGAGGAGGGACAGGTTATCGTGAATGCGACGACCTCCACGCAAACTATTCGTCTAGACGGCGAGTTCGAAAAACTCCATGGAACACAGGATGTCACAGTAAACGATGGCCGCATCGTCTCAGAAGTGACTATCGCTCCTCAAGATGGACTCATCTTACTACGTCCGATCGAGGAAATTTTGAACGCGACCTATATCAACGGATCCTTTGCGCGCGTGTACGACCAAAACGGAAACACACAACGAACGGGATTCTTTGCCTATGACAGCGCGATACGAGGTGGTCTACAGGTCATTCATGTTGATACCGATACTGATGGCGCGCTCGAAACCGTTGCAGCAAACGACACCTACGTCTACATCTACGACGATGACGGCTCTCTTCATGCTCAATTCGCTCCCTACACAGAAAGCTACAATCGCGGCATCAATATCTCTGTCGGTGATATAGAAAGCGACGGAACAGTCGAAATCGTCACGGGAACAGAAAACGGTGGAGGTCCACACGTGCGGGTCTTCAATGGTGACGGAGTGCTCATCAATCCCGGATTTTTTGCGTATGCCGATTCGTTCCGTGGTGGAGTGAATGTCGCGATCGGCGACCTCAACGGAGACGGCATCAAGGAAATTATTTGTGGAGCGGGATACAACGGCGGTCCGCATGTACGTGTGTTTAAAAAAGATGGCACACTCATCAATCCTGGATTCTTCGCGTATGACGAAGACTTCCGTGGGGGTGTTCACGTGGCCGTTGGGGATGTTGATGGAGATGGAATCGATGATATCGTCACCGGCCCAGGACTCGGCGGCTCGCCGCTGGCGCGTGTGTATGACCGCGATGGAAACCTGAAGAGCGAATTCCTTGTGTTTGACTCTACTGATCGGGATGGACTTGAAGTCGTCGCTACTGACATTGATGGGGATAGTCTCTTTGAGATCATCGGTCTGAGTGCTGACGTGTTTACCTTAAGTGTTTATTAGCGATACGATAGATCTATGTCTCTCAAAGAAGAATTCAAAAAAGGAATCGCGTGCGATAGCGTCGGCAAACCGGATTCGGTTCTCGGACGAACGGTTTGTCTTTCTGTTCATCCAGGCAAGATGCTATTGCTTCCTTTTATCAAGTGGTTCGACAAACGCTATCGTGGTCTCAAGTTTGCGCGGGTGTTGTTTTCCTTTGATCTTCTGCTTATCGGCACCCTTATAGGACTTGGAGTGGCCGCCCTCTTTTTAGGACTCACAAAACCCGTCGCGTTTGAAGACAAGATTTCGTTTGAGGCAACCGTCGCTCCACGCGAAATCGTCACCGGTGCACCATCGACACTCGTTATCCGATATACAAACGGAACCGACGAGGCACTTCATAACGCCAAACTCGAACTCACCTATCCAGACCATTTCCTCTTGCAAGAACTCTCCGTTGAAGATACTCAAGTTGAAGACGGAACGATTGAACTGGGGACGATCCCTGTGGGAGGAACCGGCTCCGTGCGTGTTCGTGGAGTCATGTTTGGCGATGTGGGTGGTGAACAGTCGTTCACGAGTACGCTCACCTTTGTGTATGGAGTCGACCGTGACCAAGCTGGAAAAAAGACAAGTGTCCATACCTTCTCACCAAGCTCATCAACACTTGCCCTGACGCTGACCCTCCCAGACAAACTCGTGGCGTTCCAAGAAGTTGAAGGCACGATCACCTATCAAAACACCGGCGAGATCGATTTCCCGATGATCTCAATCGAACCCGAATGGCCAAATGGGTTTACGTTCCTGTCTTCCCCTATCCCGATCACAGACGGAGCGTTTGTTGTTCCCGCTATTGCTGCTGGTGAGACAGGAACGCTCGATTTCGTTGGTTACCTTGGAGAATCTGGTGATAAGGTCACGTTTGTCTTCCATCCCTCATTCACCTTTGATGCAAGCCGCTACAGACAGGAAACGCTTACGCACGTGGCTCCAGTCGTGCCTCCACAAATTCGGGTCGAGCATAGCGTCGACACATCAACTATCCGCCCGGGAGCCGAAGCCATCTTCATGGTGCGTTATGAAAACATCGGGGATTTCGACGTCACGAACCTCATCCTCTTCATCGAAGCAGAAAGCCCCTTCCTCACAAAAGAGTCGTACGCAAGTGAACCGATCGGCTCAGTTGCGTCTGGTGAGTCTGGTGAAGTCAAGATCCGCGTTCCCTTGCGCTGGAATATTTCACAAAGCGAAACGAGTGACTGGGATGGCCTGGATCTCACTTCACGAGCAACCGCGACGTATACCTTAGGCGATGGATCTGGACAAAACGTAAGTTCAAAGGGAACGACCATCTCCTCGCCGATTACGACCCCAATCGTATTTGAATCGTTTGGACGTTACGCAACAGCAAGCGGTGACCAACTTGGCCGCGGTCCTCTTCCCCCACAGGTCGGAGTAGAGACGAAGTACTGGGTCTTCTGGCACGTGGACGGTACGATCAATGAACTTACGAATGTTCGGATTGAGGGAACACTTGGAAGCGGTGTCGTGTTTACGAGTCGACAATCGTCTTCGCAAAACAGTGGTGTTGAGTACGATGCGAGTACACAAACGATCACTTGGGAAACCACATCCATCCAACCCAGTCTCTCTCCCACGAGTAAAATCGTCGGCGTCGCGTTTGAACTCGGACTCACACCTGATGAGACTATGGTCGGCGAGACGCCAGTGCTGCTCTACGACATCCAAATAACGGGAACTGACACGCGCACCGGCGCCTTCGTCAGCCGAAGTGGATCAAGCGTCACAACAAACCTTCCAAATGACCTCATGGCAGGCGGAAAGGCACAAGTAGAGGAATAGGCCATTTTTAGAGTCGAATACACGTTATCCAGAGGGTGGGCATTGACAAAATGCCCATTTTTTGGTATTATTTCGCGTCAATATGAAAATTGCGATGATCGGACAAAAAGGCATTCCTGCCCGATCTGGGGGCATCGAACGGCATGTGGAGGAGCTCTCAGCCGAGCTGGTCGCGCGTGGACATGAAGTCCTCGTGTTTTGCCGTTCTTGGTATACCTGGCCGATCCGAGACTATCGCGGGGTACGTTGCATCAAAACGTGGTCGCTCCCGTCAAAACATTTCGATGCGATCACCCATACCTTCACCTCTATCCTGCGAGCCGCAAAGGAAAAAGTGGACGTGTTCCACTTCCATGGCGTGGGACCGTCACTCTTGGCCTGGCTGCCAAAACTTCTTCGCCCTAGTGCGAAGGTTGTGGTGACATTCCATTGTATCGACCGTCACCACCAGAAGTGGGGACGCATGGCACGACTCATGTTATCTATCGGTGAACGCTTCGCCTGTACGATTCCTGATGCAACGATTGCCGTTTCCAAAACACTTGAAACCTACTGTCGCCTTTCCTATGGCATCACAGCTAAGTACATCCCAAACGGAACACAGATTCCGCTTGAGGATTCCGATGTCGCGCTTCTTAAACCGTTCGACTTGAAACAAGGAAACTACCTCATGATGTGTGCGCGACTCGTGCGTCACAAAGGAGCGCACACGCTCATCGCCGCTTGGAAGAAGCTCAAGAAAGCCAACCCAGAGCTCATAGGTGACAAAAAACTTGCCATTGTTGGCGGCAGCGCGTTTACAGATGAATACGTCCGTGAGCTTGAGCATCTCGTCAAGGATGAGCCGTCCATCGTCCTCACGGGTAACCAAGTGGGAGAAACATTGCACACGTTATTTGCAAACTCCTATGCCGCCGTCCACCCCTCTGAATCCGAAGGATTGCCGATTGCTGTATTGGAAGCGATGAGTTATGGAAAGTGTGTTCTCTCTTCAGACATCCCTGAAAACCTCGAACTTACACAGGATCACGGCTTGACGTTTGAAGTCGGAAACGAAAAGGATCTGGTGCAACAATTAAAAATGCTCTTAGAGAGTCCAGAACTTGTTCGCGCCGTAGGTGCCGAGGCTCGTATCCACATTGCGAAGCATTATGACTGGAAGGACATCGCAGAAACGACCGACTACTTGTATGAACTCCTCTGGCTGGAACCGGAACTCACCAAACAAACTACTTAAGAAAAAATCGCCTTCGACAAACTCGGGGCGATTTTTAGTTACTCCGAAATGTGTGTTCTGGTGACCTCCTCATAGATCGCCATCAAACGGCGATCATGGTCATCGAGCCTGAACCGATGCTCAATCGTTGAACGTGCCGCGCGAGCCATTGAGAGACGAAGCTCTTCATCATAAGCGAGGCGCATGATGGCCTCGGCCCAGCCGTGAAGATCCGAAGGGTTCACCAGGAGTCCGTTGATTCGATCCTCAACAATCTCCGGGACACCACCAACATGACTCGCGATCACAGGTTTACCAGCGGCCATCGACTCCAGAGCAGCGAGCGGAAAATTCTCATGCACGCGACTGGGAAGCAAAACGGCCGTCGCTCCACGATACAGTTGTGCAAGCTCCTCCCCCATTCGGAATCCGAGAAACTCAACATTCGTCAGGCCCTCGGCCAGGCGATGGAGTCGCTCCATTTGTGGACCTCGACCGACGATTTTGAACGTCACATCCGGAATCAATTTTGCAGCGCGAACGATCGTTTCTATCCCCTTCTCCTCGCTTAATCGACCGACAAACAAAAAATACCCGTCGTGATCATAACGTGACTGGATGCTGTGTGGATCGATGCCGTAATGGTTCACGCGAAAATTTTATTTGTGAAACCCGCCCGCGACGAGCTGTCGTTTCATGTAGTGCGATGGACAGACAAATACGTTCACGTTTTTTTCATAGATCCGAAGCCATCGATGAAACTTGTAGACCGCTGTTTGGATGAAACTCGCCGTTAACGAATGCTTATGATAGCGCGCAAGGGTTCCCTTTACGATCCCGACGTTCCGATAATCCTCCCCGCACCCCATCGCCCAAATATTGTACTGGGGACTCACGAGATGATGGTCGTGCACGGTCATGACAACGGGAACGTGCTGGTCTTTCAATGTATCAAGGATCGATGGACTCAACTGCGTATAAATATTGTGGATGTGGGCGAGGTCGGGTTTTTCTTGAGCGATCAACGTGGCGAGTTTCCGGCGCGCCTCAAGCGAGTAGACCATCCGTCCCACCGTTCGCAGAGCCTGCCATGGATTTGTGCGCATCGATTCTGTTTGCACGTACGAAACAAACTGCTCTGCATGGGGACTCTCGAGATTATCTGGGTGCTGCATCGCAAAAGGAACGACTGTGTGGCTCTGTGTTTCGAGCCAAGCCGAGAGCTCGAGCATGTATCGCTCGGCCCCGCCTTTAAGGGAGTAGAATTTGTTGGCTTGGATGATGGTCATAAGTGAAGTGGTTAAAGCACTAGGTGGTTGGGTTATTAGGTTTAACCACCTAGCCATCTAACCCCCTAACGCTCTAGTGCTCTATTCGCCAACACATACAAAAATCCCGCGTACAACCACAGGTAGAAGGCGCTCGTACGGATTTCCAGCAACGACGACGTAAAGGCGTTAAACGCGACCCCAATCAGCATCGCTCCCACAGCCAACGCCAGCATCTGCACAAACGGATCTTTGTGCGTGCGAGCTATATTCAGCGCATAAACAAAGAGTCCGCCATAAAACCAAAGATAGAAAACCATGCCAAGCGTTCCTACCTCGCCCCAAAGTGAAAACCAGTTGTTATCAATCGCCCCTTCTGTTCCAAACACGCCAAATGGAAGTCCAAGCTCCTCATAAACCTTTGTATTATGGAGAGCCGCGACCGCTCCTCCTCCGTACTGTCCAGGGCCAAAACCAAGAATCGGCGAGGCGGCGACTACATCTGTTGGTGTGTGTATAAACCAGAATACTCGTCCAAGTCCGTAATACTCTCCTCGCCACCTTGCCAAACTAAAGGTCTCGAAAAAACGCTCGGAAAGGGTTTGACCTGGAGACTCCGTAATCAAACTGACGTTCAGTCCTGAGCCTGCGAGTACGAGCATCAGAAACACGACGAGCGCCCCAAATCCAGCCAAGACGCGTCGATCGTGTTTCATCACCAGACCGATAAACAGAAACCCAAGCAAGAACGCAAACCAAGATGAGCGCGAATACGTAAGCACCAACGCCGGAACTCCAACCACGAACAACCACATCACCCATGGATATTTCTGATAGAGTTTTTTGGTAAATAAAATCGCCGTGGCGATCAAGAGAAAAAGGTAAAGGAAATTCCCAAAGCGATCATATCTTCCCAACGTCGCAAAAATGCGCGACCCGGGATCCCAAAACTGTTCGACACCTGAGGTGAGTGTGAGCGTGCCATAGGTACGAGCTTCTGATGGGAGTAAAAACTGATCGAGTGGTTCGCCGATAATCGCTTGCATGATGCCCAGCAAACATTGGAAGACCACGATCCCAAACATGATCCAAGTAAGATTCTTGATGAATATCTTGCTGGGTGCGACTTGCACAACCAGAAAGAACACGATCATGAAGCGGAGAATCTGTCGAAGTCCAAGAAGGGCGACGGTGGGTGACACTAAGTTCACGAGCGCCGAGCATAGCAGCACCACAACAAACAGCACAAACGGCAGGTCAAAGGGTGTTTGGCGATAGCGCTTTTTGCCTGAGAGGATGCCGACCAATACAACAAGGGCGATGAGATAAATCAGAAGCTCGGAACCGTATCGCGCAAACACATAGACCTCATCAGGGATGAACTTGAGGATGAGCGACTCAAACGGAAGATAGACGGCAAGAAATCCCAGCGCAAAATGCGGACGCAAAAAAGTGAGGATCACAAGACAGCCTCCCAAAACTCCTGCAATCACAAGCGCGGGAGAAAAAATAGACTGCAAGACAATCAAGAGACCAAGGAGCAGAAAAAGTCCGGCCGTGGCCAGCGCCGTGTGCTCTTCCGCACGTTTGTAGACCGTGCGCAAATTAATCACATGATGAAATTGTAACATAAAAGCGGCCATCACATGGATGAACCGCCGTTCGCGCACTAGCGCGAGAGCTGCACCGCGCAGGTGCCGTCGCCGTTGTCGTAGACGACGCCGTCGAGCTCGATGTCGTCCATCCACGCGTAGTACGTGGAAGTTCCGTCATCGCACAGGCTGGTGCCGTCCTCGAACTCCGCGTCGATCACGATCGTCCCGGAGGTGGACACACACAGGTCCATCAGGATCTCGTACATCCACTCGTCCCCTCCCAAGGAGGCCGGGGAGACCGAGACGCCCGTGACGCCCATGGGATACCACTCGCCGTCGAGGGTCGAGTCGTCGCTGACCACGCCGGTGATCGAGGTGGCCTCGCCTGCGCCGTCGAAGATCTCGATCATGGTGGTGCAGCTGGTGCCCTCGTCGGTTTCGCCGTCGCAGTCGTCGTCGATCTCGTTGAAGACCTCGGTCGCCAGCGGGTTCACGCTCTCGTCCGTGTCGTCGCAGTCCCCGCTCATGTCGACGTAGCCCGGGGGCGCGTCGCAGGACGGGTAGGTGACGTCGGAGTCGCCGTAGCCGTCGTCGTCGTGGTCGCGCGACCAGGTGGTCTGGTCGGTCGCGTTCTCGTCGATCGAGCCGTCGCTGTCGCAGTCGTTGTCCTGGTCGTCGCACAGCTCCGGCGCACCCGGGTAAACCGTGGCGTCGGTGTCGTCGCAGTCGGTCGAGTCGCTCACGAAGCCGTCGTCGGCCTCGCAGGCCGTCTCGGTCGAGGCGGCGTCGCCGTAGCCGTCGTCGTCGGCATCCGCGTAGAACGTGGATTCGACGCCCTCGTCGGTCGTGTTGTCGCAGTCGTTGTCGACGAGGTCACACAGCTCCGTGGCGCCCGGGTAGGTGCTCGAAGTGGTGTCGTCGCAGTCGGTCGCGTCGGCGACGTAGCCCGAGGGCTGCGAGCAGGCCATGGTCGTGGACGAGGCGTTGCCGAACGTATCGGAATCGCTGTCCGCGTACCAGGTGCTGGCGTCCGTGCTGGCGTCCGGGTCTGTCGTCCCGTCGCAGTCGTCGTCCACGCCGTTGCAGGTCTCGGAGGCACTCGGGTTCACCGAGTCGCTCGTGTCGTCGCAGTCGGTCGCGTCGGCGACGTAGCCCGAGGGCTGCGAGCAGGCCATGGTCGTGGAAGCCGAGTTCCCGAAGGAGTCGGAATCCGCGTCCAGGTACCAGGTGCTGGCGTCGCTCGAGCTGTCCGGATCGATGTCACCGTCGCAGTCGTCGTCCACGCCGTTGCAGGTCTCCGAGCCGTCGGGGTTCACCGAGGCGCTCGTGTCGTCGCAGTCCTCGTCGTTGTCGACGAGCGCACTGGAAATCGAG
>CAZELN010000023.1:3975-16414 GCA_964513275.1 uncultured Gammaproteobacteria bacterium | reverse complement strand
AGAAGCGCGCTTACGACTTAGTCGTTATGGATATCATCATGCCGCACATGGACGGGTTCGCGCTTCTGGAAAAAATTCGTGAATTCCCAAAATGGCAGGATCTTCCGATCATCGTTCTTTCGAACCTAAGCCAAGAGGCAGATAAACAGGAATGCCTGAAAATGGGCAGCTGCGTGTATTTGCTTAAGACCAAGACGTCACTTGACGCGCTTGTGGAGGAAATTAAAAAACAACTCAAGATGCCGAGCGCTTGATTATGAAGAACGTGAAGCATGGAGGAGCAAAAAAGACCGTACTTGTGGTGGAGGATGACGCATTTCTTTCGGACGTTTACAAGCATATTCTCCTCAAGGAAGGATTGGGAGTACGGATCGCTTCAGATGGGACAGAAGCGCTCAAAGCAATTGAAACTCAAGCTCCAGACGTGTTGACGCTTGACCTCATCATGCCAGGAATGAGTGGGTTTGATGTGTTGGAAACACTCAGTCAAAAAGGCAAGATTCCGTTTCCGGTCATTGTTCTGTCTAATCTTGGACAAGTAGAGGATCAGGAACGTGTAAAAAAACTTGGCGCAAAAACGTATTTGGTAAAGACGGCTGTAAGCATCGATGAAGTCGTGGCAGAAATTAAAAAACAGCTCAAGTGATCCGCGAGCTGTTTTTTGGTACAATAGAAGTGCTATGAGTTTGAATGAAGCACAGCTTCACGAAGCGCTAGTTGAAATGGGAACGGTGTCAGAGGAGGACTTTCAATCTGCCAAAGAGGCAAAGGAGGCTTCGCAGGTTGGTATCGGTTCTGTCCTTGTTTCTCGAGGCTTCCTTAAAGACCAGGAGCTCGGCCAACTGTTAGCCGCCTGGTATAAGGCGCCGTTTGTGGATTTGCGCAGAACGCATATTCCAACAGAAGTCGTACATCAGTTGCCTGAGCTGTTTGCCCGTACACGCAATATCTTACCTCTTTCAGATGAAGGGATCGTGTTTCGGGTCGCAACAAATGATCCATCAGATCTCATGTTGCGTTCCCTGTTGGAAAAATATCTTCGCAAAGAGGTGAAGTTTTCTTATGCCACACCGGCGGATGTGCGCGGCCACATGTATGTATTCGCAAAAGATCCGCAAGTCGCCATTGAAGCGTATGCGGATCGAGTACCCAAGACAACGGACGGTGTAGATACGACCATCATTGAACTCGTCGGAACCATTATTGATTACGCTTCTCAAGGAGGTTCTTCGGATATTCATATTGAACCGGAAAGCGATTATACGCTCATCCGTTATCGTCAAGACGGCATCCTGCACGATATCGCCAGACTGCCTGTGCGTTTGCATGACAACATCATGACACGCCTCAAGGTTCTTTCACGGTTGGCCACGGATGAGCATCGTATGGCTCAAGACGGGAAAATCCATCACGTCACCCAATGGGGAGAAGGAGTCGATATTCGTTTATCCATTCTTCCAACCACACATGAGGAAAAGGCCGTCATGCGATTGCTTTCTGATCGAAGCCATGAATTTACGTTGACTGATTTAGGTTTATCCGAGCGTGATTATGGCAAGGTGTCGGAAGTCGTCCATCGGCCATGGGGGATGATGTTGGTAACCGGCCCCACGGGCTCGGGAAAAACAACCACGCTCTACTCCATCCTAAAAGTGCTCAATAAACGCGAAGTGAACATCACCACGATTGAAGATCCTGTTGAATATGACATGGAAGGAGTTGCGCAAATTCAAGTGAATGAAAAAACAGGTCTGAGCTTTGCCAAAGGGTTACGATCCATTGTGCGCCAGGATCCGGATATTATCATGGTGGGAGAAGTACGCGATTCTGATACGGCGGGTATTGCCGTGAACGCGGCCATGACCGGTCACCTGGTTCTTTCCACCCTCCACACCAACGACGCGGCAACCGCGTTTGTGCGCTTGCAAGATATGGGCGTGGAGGACTTCCTTATCGCCTCTACGGTGAACGTGGTTGTGGCGCAGCGTTTGGTGCGCAAAGTGTGCGCGAGCTGTATTCAAAGTACACATGTGGATTCGGTCACGGCGGAATTGTTGGATCACAATCCGCACGTGAAACAGTATCTCTTAGATCTCACGAAGAAAAAGTCGCTTCGAGGACTTACGGTGTACAAAGGAAAGGGGTGTCATGTCTGCCATCGAAGTGGGTACCATGGTCGGATCGGGATTTTTGAGGTGCTCTTTGTGAGTGAATCGATGCGCGAGGCCATCATGGCGCACAAGAACGCGGATGATATTCGGGAGCTCGCTATGAAAGAAGGGATGACGACCATGGTATACGATGGTGTACGGAAGGTCATGGCAGGGATAACAACGCTTGAGGAGGTGTTGCGTGTGACGACAGAGTAGTTCAAACATGTATGCCTAAAACGCCTTGGTACAAAAAGCAAATTTTTTTGACACCGGTGAGTACCGTGGACATCGTCACCATGGCGGAAAATCTTTCCGTTATGCTGGAAGCAGGCTTGACGGTTCCTGAAGCGCTTGACGTGTTGGTGGAACAAACAGGAGGAAAGCTCCAACAGATGTTGTTGCGCGTACATGATGACGTTCAGGGAGGGGAAATGTTGGGGGAAGCTCTCAAGCCGTTCACCAATACCTTTGGCTCCATGTTTGTGAGTGCGGTGGTGGTAGGTGAAGGTTCAGGTACCCTTGCGAAGAATTTGACACACATGGCTCAACAAATGGAACATGATTTGGAAGTGCGGCGCAATGTGCAAGGCGCCATGCTCTACCCAGGCATTATTGTTTTTTCTACGTTTATTCTTGGACTTGCCTTGGCGACATTTGTGCTTCCACAAATGACGAGCATTTTTCGTTCACTGGACGTTCAACTCCCTTGGACCACCAGGACACTCATGTGGATGGCCGAGGTGTTTCAGTCGTACGGGACGTTTTTGACTCCAAGTATTTTTATCGGGTTGGTGGGTGCGGTCTATCTCCTGCGTCGACGTTTTTTGAGGCCGCTTGTGCACCAAGTCCTGTTGCGACTCCCGTTGTTAGGGACGTTTTTACATGAAATCAATCGGGCGCGGTTTTGTCGATCGTTGGGAACGATGTTGCAAAGCGGTGTCCCGATCCAGGAGGCAATTGGGATTGCCGCCACCGCTATGTCCAATTGGGTGTACCAACATTCCTTGGAGGACATTCATACACGCATCGAGTCCGGAGAGAGTTTTTCTGAGATCGTGAGTCGCTACCCAAAGTTGTATCCAAAAATGATTGAACGAATGATTTCTGTGGGAGAGCGTTCAGGAGGACTAGCTGAGTCGTTACTCTATCTTGCCCGATTTTACGAACAAAAAGTATCTGTAAAGTCCAAGAGTATTTCAACGATCATTGAGCCGTTGTTACTTATTGTCATCGGCGCGGCGGTTGGGTTTGTCGCGCTCTCCATTTTTACACCGATCTATTCCGTGACAGAAGGGTTGACGTTTTAACTATGCGCGGGTTCACGCTCATTGAGTTAGTCATCGTTCTGGCGATGTTAATGATCTTGTTTGCGATCGTTGGTACGATTTCTTCCGCCACGCTTCCCAGGAATCAACTTTCTATCGAAGGGGGATTCGTTCAAGAGACGCTTAGACGTGCCCAGGCGCTTACCATTGCCGGAAAACACGATACCACATGGGGCGTGCACGTGACGTCCTCACAGATGACGTTGTTTGGAGGACTGAGTTTTGCCACGCGCAACACGCAGTATGACGAAGTCCATGTATTTCCATCTGGGCTGACACTTACAGGGCTGAGCGATGTGGTATTTTCCGCTCCACTGGGAGAAACGACCACCGGGGACATGATCCTCACATCGGATATCACAGGTGAAGACGTAACGGTTTCGATACATGCTTCAGGATTTATTTCAAAAGAATAATCAAGGATCCGCCCTTCTGGAAATTGTGTTGGTCACATTTCTTTTTGGTGTCTTGGGGACAGGATTGCTGGCAACGCTTTTAAGCTCCGCCCAGATTTCTTCCCGCGGCGCAGAGCATACGCTCGCTGCCGGTTACATCACCGAAGGTATTGAGGCGGTACGTTCCATTCGTGACAACGATTGGTCGCAGTTGACCAACGGGACGCATGGCCTTTCCACTGGCGGCGGTTCATACCAACTTTCCGGGACGTCTGATGCGTTGGATGGTGGTGTGTACACGCGCACGATCACGATCGAGAACGTGTATCGTTTTGGGTCGCTCACGGGGGACATCGCGACGAGTGGTGTTCTGGATTCAGCCACAAAAAAGGTGACGGTGAGTGTGACATGGCAGGGCGGGAGCGGTCAGAATGAGAATATCGATTCCGTTTTTTATGTGACCAATTGGGGACAGCAGTCTTGGACGCAAACGCTCACGACGGATTTTGACACGGGAGATGAAAACAGTACGGATGTCGCAACAGTGAGCGATGGTGAAGTAGTGCTACGTGTGCACGATGTGAATTGGGAGAACACGCATGTGCAGGATGTGATTGACGCAAGCGGTTCTGGGGATCGTACTCAGATGGTGTTTGATGAGGCCGATCAGATCTTTTACTTGTTGGCTCTCAATACCGCCGGGGATGACTTTGAAGCCTATGACGTTTCGGATGTCTCTGCGAGCACGCCAACCAAACTTGGCGGATACGAGTCTGCGAGCACCAACGATATGGCCGTGTCAGACGGGTACGCTTTTTTAGCTACTGACGATAATGCCGTTGAGGTGGATGTCGTGGAGGTGGAAACGATGACACGGGTCACAACGATTGATCTCACGGGGAACGCGGACGCGACCACGGTTGTGGTAACAGGAACGACGCTCATAATTGGGCGTGAGTCTTCTGCTGATGAGGAACTGTATTTTTATGACGTCTCAACGCCCAGTGTGCCGACGCTGTTAGGATCTACGGAAATGGGTTCCACCATGGTTGACCTTGCGGCAAATTCTTCGTATGTGTTTGCTTCTTCATCCACCAACAGTCAGGAACTCTCTGTGGTGCAGTTATCAGATCGTACACAGGTGGATACGCTTGATCTTACAGGGAATGACGATGCGTATGATGTAAGGCTTTCTGGAAATACGCTGTACGTCGGCCGAGCCGATGGAACTGCCTACGATGTCGCGGCTGTGGACGTGTCGGATCCCATTGGAGCCGGACTTTCCGTCACGTCAAGTTTGGAGGTGGGATCTGATGTGAATGGAATCGCGTTGGATCCTTCCGGAACGTTTCTGTTTCTGGCGACCGACCTCAATACCGAAGAAATTTGGGTGGTGAACCTCTCAACATTCACGAAAGAAGTGGGAATGGATACATCAGGTTCTGACAGTGCACAAGCTGTGGCGGTTTATGGAGGGCATGTATACGTTGGGAGCGCGGCAGATGCTTCAGATCTGATGATTTTGCGCGTGAATCCAGGTGGTTGGAATGACCCGACGCTTGCGGCGTCTCTTGATAAGACTCAAACGCATAATCCAAACGCTCTGGTGATTTCCGGCAACTATGCCTACATGGTGACCAATAACAATAGTTCTTACGAGGATTTTTTCATCTTTGACATCACCACCCCGACCAGTCCCACGACGTTGGGATCTCTCGATCTTGCAGCGGACGTAACCGACATCGTGGTGAGTGGGAACTACGCGTACGTTTCCACATCAGCTAACGCCGAAGAAGTGAAAGTGATCGATATTTCAACAAAGACTTCCCCCACACACGTGGCGAGTTTTAATGCTGCGGGAAATCAAGATGGATTATCTGTGGCGATCAACGGGTCAGTTCTTTTTTTGGGGCGAATGGACTCGAGTAATCCCGAACTCTATGCAATCAATATCACGACTCCGACCAGTCCAACAACACTGGATACGTTTGAGTTCTCTGATGACATAAATGCGCTTGTGGTGGCAGGAAATTATTTGTATGCCGCAACGGATGCCACCACTCGCGAACTTTCCGTTATTGACATAAGTTCACCAACAAGCCTGTCAGAGATTGGAGGATATAACGCACCGGGTGGCGATGATGGAATTTCGATTGACGTGAGCGGAACAACGCTTGTACTTGGTCGCGCGAGTGGCTCCAATGCAGAGCTTATGGTGTTTGATATCAGTACTCCCAGCTCTCCCGGTCTCCAAGGAACCGGCGAGGTGGGCGATTCCATCTACGGAATTTCACTGGATGGAACGGATGCGGTGTATCTTGCTACAGGACAAACAGACGAGGAGTTCATGCGTTGGGATATTTCCACGCCCACATCGCCCAGCTTGGATGCCTCGTTGGATTTGAATGCCGATGCGGTCGATATCGTGTTTGAGGGAAGCTATGCGTATATGGCAAGTTCCCATGATAGCCAGGAGTTACAAATCATTGGCGAAGGAGCGGCTCCCAGTGAATATGTGAAAGAAGGAGTCTTTACGTCGCAAGTCTACGACGCAGGATCCGAGGTGAGCTGGGATATGATTGAGTGGACGTATTCTGGAACAGGATCCATAGAAGTGCGTATTCGCACCGCTGACTCGGAAGCAAATTTAGTCACAGCGGAATGGGTCGGTTCTGATGGGACAGGTGATACAACGTATTCAACAAGTGGAACCGTCGTGACGGAGGATTCTGGTGCAACCGGTACGCGTTGGATTCAGTGGCGGGCGTATGTGAGTGGTTCGGGTGCTTCAACACCTTCGTTAGAAGATCTTACCATCCGTTATACGCCGTAATATGTCGCAACGCGGATTTACCCTCGTGGAAGTGATCATCTATGTCCTCGTTGTGGGACTTATTTTGGGAACCATCGGGATGTTTTTAGTCAACCTGCTCCATGCGCGTGCTTCTTCTCAAACTTTTTCTCATGCCATTACCACGGCTCGAATGATACAAGATCGTCTGACGAGCGCGATGCGTGAGGCAAGTGCCATCAATACGGGAACGTCGACGTTTGGCGTGGATCCAGGCACGCTGTCGTTGGACATGGTAGACGCCTCCGATGACCCGACTATTTTTTCTCTCACTGAAGACGACGGTCAGTTTCAACTGCAAGAAGGTTCGGGAGCGCCTGTGGCGCTCACGGGTGAGGAGATCAACATCACCAATCTTGTCTTTAATAATCTGACAGGCACTGAAGATGTTGGTATCATACAAGTACAGTTTACGCTTGAAGCGGCGAATGAATCAGGTTCCACGTTTTTTGACTATGCGCAGTCGTTTGAAACAACCCTTCGGATTCCGTTGGATGAATGATGAACGAGGGGCGGCCGCGCTCATGGTCATCGTTATTATTTTGGCTGTAGCCATTTTGGTTGTGAGTAGCACGGCTCTGACCGGAATCGATGACTTGGAGATCGGTTTTTCTCATAGCGCTGGAAGCCGTGCGGTGTTGTCCGCCCAAAGCTGTGCGGAAGAGGCGATGCTCAAACTCAGTCGTGACAATAGTTTCGTTGGTGGAACGCTTGCGGTTGGGGAAGCAACATGCACCATGATCGTGACGGGAACGCCCTGCGGGGCGTGTACGATTGGGGTTGAAAGCACCCAAGACACGTTTACGCGTTCGATTGAAGTAGATGTTACCGTAACAGGATCGCAAGTAGATATCACCTCTTGGCGGGAGGTTGACTAGTATGTTTTTAGATCGATATTTGAGTGGCATTGGCATTGACTTGTCCGATCATCATATCCGCCTCGCGAAGGTTGGGTTTTTTGGTCGTGTGGTGCATCTTGAGGAAGTCGTGTTGAAGGAAGGGTTAGTAGTGGACGACAAAATAGAACAGGTGGATCAACTGAAACACATACTGGCAGATCGGTTGAATACCCTGAATTTACATGGTGCCGGTTACCACACCACAGTGCTCGTTCCTGAATCAAGAGTCTTTTCAAGCAGCTTTCTTACAGAAGATTCCGTGAAGGATTCTGGCGCCATGATTCGTGCAAAGACGCAGGCGCAACGTGATATCCCTATTCCATTTTCGCAGGCTCGAGTAGATGTTTCTCAAGGGCGTAAAGAGCAAGGAGGTATTCGAACAACCGTGTATGCGGTGGAGGAACGAATTTTGAAAGCCCTAGAGGATGTCGTGGCAATGCCTCTGCTTCGACCGCTGGCGTTTGAGGCAAACACAAAAGCGCTTTTTAGACTGTTTCAGTGTTTTGGAAACAAGCGTCTCCAAGACGCTGGTCACACCGCCGTGGTTGTTATTGTGGATGTTGGTCATTCGTGGACCACGGTTTCTTTCTACGGCTTGGGTGGTTCTAACTTATTTTCTCGAACCATTCCGCATCATCATCGTATGGAAGTCTCACGCGGATCCAGACTTCTTTCATCGGATGTTGTGAACAGTATTATTGAGACGATTCGTGAAACCATGGTATTCTTTACATGCAAACAGTTTACGATTCAGGCGTTTTTGCTGGCAGGTGTTGAAGCAGCCGATGCACAACTCGTTCAAAAAATTCGTGCGGTGCATCAGGCGGAAATCCATCCTCAAGGCATTGCCGAGGTTGTAGCGATTCCTGGGGTCAAGGCACAGGACGTGAACAGGTTTGGATCTGCGATTGGGGCGGCATTACGAGCAGCCAAACCCTGGAGATACACATACCAACATAATTTTTTACGATCGTAATTAATTCCTATGTCACTCAGACAACAGCAAGGCTTTACCCTCATTGAACTTTTGGTCGTCATTGCTATTATCGGGATTTTGGTAGGAGTGGTCTTCGTTGCCTTGGATCCAGCTACTCGATTCGAACAGGCGCGTGACGCGGTTCGTCAAAATGACGTTCAAGAAATTCTTTCTGCGGTAAAATTGAATCAAGTGGATAATGACGGCGACTATGTCGCGGCGATTGCGGCTACAACGGCTGGTTCGGTGTACATGATTGTGGACGGTTCCATGGCCACGGGCTGTGATGATAACAACACCAACTGTGACACGGCGGTGACTGGAGACACAACGTGTGTCAACCTGGCAGGACTTGTGGATACGTATTTGGAAGACGTACCAATAAGTCCAGCAGGCGCTGTGACATGGGATGACGGGAGCACCAGCGGTGAGGAAGGAACAGGATATACACTTGAGCGTGAAACCAGCGGTGTGATACGCATCCGTGCCTGTGAAAGTGAGGATACAACGGAGATCGAAGCGGCACGATAAAAGAAGAAAGAAATCGCTCCTAAATAAGGGGCGATTTTTTCTTGCCAAGCCTCAAGAGGTTTGCTATATTTAGCCAGCATTTATGGGCGTGTAGCTCAGGTGGTTAGAGCGTTACACTGATAATGTAAAGGTCGATGGTTCGAGTCCATCCACGCCCACCATCCTTCGCTAAAGCTTCGGCTGGCGAAGCCAGGCCGAGGTAGCTCAGTGGTAGAGCAGAGGACTGAAAATCCTTGTGTCGCCAGTTCAATCCTGGCCCTCGGCACCAGAAATACAGTCACCTCGGTGACTGTATTTCCGTAATACTTACTTGTGTATGATCATCATGAAATTTGGAGGAACGTCTTTGGGAACAGCAGAGCGGATAAAAAGTGTTGTGAAAATTATTCATCACGAGCGTGAGCGTGATGCGAAAATCATTGTGGTCTGCTCAGCCATGGGAGGGGTGACAGATACGTTGATTGAAATGTGTCGACTGGCTCAAGCGGGCGATGCATCGTATCGAGAAGTTTTTGCGACGATTCGCGATCGTTATTTCACCTGTGCCTCTGAACTTTTTTCTGCGCGCACGATTCCGAGTGTCCAAGAGTATCTTGAGTCATCGTTTCAATCTTTGAGCGAAATTTTACGAGGGATCTTCTTGATTCAAGAATGCACGGTGCGCTCACGCGATCTGGTCATGAGCGTTGGGGAGAGACTCTCAACATTTCTTGTGTGTGAGGCTTTCCGTACGCTCTCACCAGAGACGAGCATGCTGGATACACGCTCGGTCGTGAAGACAAATGATCAGTTCGGCAATGCTCGCGTGAACATGGAAGAGACATGTGAGAACATTCGCCATCATGTAAACAGTCATACGTCGGTGTATGTGGTTACGGGATTCATCGGTTCCACAGACAAAGGGGAAACAACCACGTTGGGTCGCGGAGGTTCTGATTATACGGCTTCGCTTTTTGGCGCAGCACTAGGTGCCGACGAGATTCAGATCTGGACAGACGTGGATGGTGTGCTGAGCGCAGATCCTCGGTTGGTGAAAGGCACGATTCCCATTGGCGAAATGACGTACGAGGAAGCGATGGAGATGAGCCATTTTGGTGCAAAAGTCATTTATCCGCCAACGATGCAACCTGCGCGAGAGCTCAACATTCCGATCGTGATCAAGAATACGTTCAACCCAGAATATCCAGGCACACGTATTCGTGCCACCTCAACAGCTAACGGTCCGGTAAAGGGGATTTCCTGTATCAAGGACGTGACGCTTTTGCGCGTGTCAGGTCCTGGCATGATTGGGATCACAGGCATTGCTGGACGCATGTTTCAAGCGCTTGCCAGAGCGAACATCAACATTACGATGATTACCCAAGGCTCCTCGGAGCATTCGATCTGTGCCGTTATTGATCCCCTTGAATGTGAGCGCGCGGTGAGTGCCATGAAGGAAGAGTTCGCTTTGCAAATGTTGCAGCGGCACATTGACGACGTGAGTGTCGTGGAGGATTTGTCTGTGATTGCCGTGACCGGAGAGCACATGCGCCATGTCCCCGGGATCGGTGGGAAAATTTTTGGCGCGCTTGGAAAAAGCGGCGTGAATGTTGTTGCCATCGCCCAGGGATCCTCGGAGCGTAATATTTCGATTGTCGTGAAACAAGATCAGGTCGCTCTGGGGATTCAGGCGATTCACGATGCATTTTTTAAAGAGGTGAGCGGAGCATCTGTCTACCTCGTAGGAACAGGTTTGATTGGTTCGACCTTGCTCAGACAACTCCATGAGCTTCAGCGAGAAGACATTCGTGTGTGTGGTCTGATGAATTCTCGGTTCATGTTGGTCAACTCTGGGATAGATTTAGGCGACTGGAACAACGCGCTTGTTCAGGGCGAGGCGGCTTGGCTGGACCGATTTGTTCAATGGATCCTCTCAGATCCAACTCACAAGAAACTATTTGTAGACTGCACGGCCAGCGAAGAGACAGGAGCATGGTATGAACGATTGCTCGCGGCAGGTGTCTGTGTCGTTACCGCAAACAAAAAATTGGCAAGCGATTCTCAGGCATTTTATGACCGCGTAGCGAATTCTGTTCACGCGAATCTGTTTCGCTATGAGACGAACGTTGGAGCTGGATTGCCTGTGCTTTCAACGATTCGGTCGTTGATCGAAACGGGCGATGAGGTTCTTGAGATTCAAGGCGTGCTCTCAGGGACATTGTCCTATTTGTTTAACACGTACGATGGCACCACATCTTTTGCGGATCTGGTGCGAGAGGCACGAGAGAAAGGCTACACGGAACCGGATCCACGAGATGATCTTTCAGGACTTGATGTCGCGCGCAAGCTTCTTATTCTCGCGCGTGCGGTCGGCCTGAAAGGGGAACGGGAAGACGTGTGTGTCCAGAACCTGACTCCGGAACCTTGTCGTGATCTCAAAACTCCGGAGGAGTTTCTTGAGCGCTTGCAAGATCATGAGCCTGAGTTTCTCGAGCGTCTGCGAGTCGCCCAGGCATCAGGAAACCGACTTCGATATGTGGCACGTGTGAGCGGCGGAGCGATGAGTGTGAAGCTTGAGTCCGTTGATTGCCATCATCCTTGTTTTGGGCTTTCGGGATCTGATAATCTGGTTGCGATACGAACGAAACGGTATTTCGATCGGCCGCTCGTGATTCAAGGTTCAGGTGCTGGGGCGGAAGTGACGGCGGCTGGTGTGTTACATGATCTTCTTTCTTGTTTGAAATAATATGGAGAAAAAAATTCCTGTTGGAATTCTCGGCGCGACTGGATCGGTCGGCCAAAAATTTGTTGAACTATTACAGCATCATCCGTGGTTTGAGATCACGGCTCTTGCGGCCAGTGACCGCTCTTTTGGCAAGCCTTATCAGGAAGCGACAAATTGGTTTTCCGGTTCCCCGCTTGACTCGCATTTTGCTCAAATGGTTGTGAGCGCATGTGAACCCACCCTGCCTTGTCGAATTGTTTTTTCAGGTCTCGATTCTTCTGTTGCGGGTGAGATTGAAACGGCGTTTGCGAAGGCGGGATACGTTGTGGTCTCGAATTCAAAAAATCATCGCATGGACGCGGACGTTCCTCTTCTGGTTCCGGATGTGAATCCAGAGGCGCTCGAACTAGTGAAAACGCAAGCCTATGGCAACGGCATGATCGTTACCAATCCAAATTGCACAACCATCGGTCTTGTGGTGGCGCTTAAACCTCTCGTAGATGCGTTTGGTGTAGAGCAGGTAATGGTCACCACCATGCAAGCGCTCTCGGGCGCGGGCTATCCAGGCGTCTCGAGTTTAGACATCGTCGATAACGTTGTACCGT
>CAZELN010000023.1:0-3965 GCA_964513275.1 uncultured Gammaproteobacteria bacterium | reverse complement strand
GGAGGAAAAAGTGGAGACAGAGCCTGTCAAGATTTTGGATGTTCCACTCAAGATCAGTGCGCACTGCAATCGTGTGGCCGTGATCGATGGACATACAGAGTGCGTCTCGGTGAAGCTCAAACGTCCAGCCACTCAACAGGAGATCATTGAGGCGTGGAGAAAGTATCGATCTGTTCCTCAAGAGTTTGGACTCCCCATGGCGCCTGAGTTTCCGATTCGTTATTTTGATGAGGAATGTTATCCGCAGCCAAGGCTCCATCGATTGCTAGACAAAGGTATGGTCACTTCGATTGGGAGACTACGATCATGTACGCTTCTTGATTGGAAGTTTGTCCTGATGACCCATAACACTATCCGTGGCGCAGCCGGGGGAGCAATCTTGAATGCGGAACTTATGGTGAAGCAGGGACTGATATGATGCTTTCCTTGATTGGGATGTCTAATGTTGGAAAGTCGTACTGGTCCAAACGACTGGAGGCAGAACATGGTTTCGCGCGGTTCAGTTGCGATGAGCTTATCACACAACAGCTCGCCGAGCGCTTTCCAGAAGATGCTCTACCCAACATGGATGCATTTTCTTCGTGGCTTGGGATGCCGTACGACGAAGGATATCAGGATCGTCAAGCGCTTGCGTTGCACGAGGAGTATGCGGCGACACGAACGTGTCTTGAGTGTGCGATGGAGCACACGCATGTGGTGATCGATACCACAGGAAGCCTTGTGTACCTCTCCCCAGAGATTTTGGTTGATCTCAAACAGAAAACTACCGTTGTCTATTTGGACGCAGGAGAAGCACAGCTCAACCAAATGTTGAATCTGTTTTTTCAAAAACCGAAGCCTCTTATTTGGGGTCAGATCGGGAATCGGGAATTTCAAACAGAAACAGATCATATCCTAACATTGCGTCGGTTGTATCCAACATTGCTTTCTTGGCGCCGCACTCGTTATGAAGCACTTGCAGATGTGACGATCCCGTACGAGGTAAGTCATGATCCTGATGTTGACTTGTATGCTTTATTACTCAACGAACAATCGTGACCACCGTGTTGACGCACGGACAGCGGTTTTATCTGGTTTGGCTCCGGACGGTGGGTTGTACATGCCAGAATCGATTCCCAAATGGTCGGCAGATTTTTTTGAATGTCTTCACGAGTTGAGTCTGCAAGAAATAGGCTTCACGGTCGCTCGGACATTTTTTCATGAGGTTGTCTCTGATGAGGTCTTACAACAGATTGTCACGCAGACGCTGAATTTTGATATTCCTCTCAAGCACGTGGGGAACGTCCAAGTACTGGAGTTGTTTCACGGGCCTACGTTGGCGTTTAAAGATGTAGGGGCAAGATTCACAGCTCGGCTCATGAATCACTTTGTGAACGGGGAGGATCGTGCGTTGACGATTTTGGTTGCGACCTCAGGGGACACAGGATCTGCTGTGGCAAGTGGGTTCTTCCGTCTTCCTGGAATTCGTGTCGTTGTCTTGTATCCACGTGGCAGAATATCAACACTGCAGGAAGCGCAGATGACGACACTTGGGGAGAACGTCACCGCGGTAGAAGTTGATGGCGTGTTTGACGATTGTCAGCGACTTGTGAAAGAAGCCTTTGTCGATTTTGAATTACGTGAACAGTTGTGGCTTACCAGTGCCAACTCGATCAATATCGCACGGCTCGTTCCACAGATGTTTTATTATTTTTGGGCGGTGGCTCAGATGGAACAAACTTTTCACGATCGACAAAAGTATGTTCCAGTGGCACTTTCTGTGCCCTCCGGCAATTTTGGGAACCTGACCGCAGGACTCATGGCCAAGCGCATGGGGTTGCCTGTTGGGAAGTTTATCGCCGCGACAAATCTCAACGATGTTATTCCAGAATATCTTGAGACGGCCGTTTTTCGTCCTCGGCCTTCCGTTGCAACGATGTCCAATGCCATGGACGTTGGGAATCCCTCCAACTTTGTCCGTCTTTGTGAACTGTACCCTTCTGTCAAATCTCTGCGTGAAGATGTGGTCGGGATTCGTGTGAGTGATGGGGAAATACGCAAAGCGATCGAAACCGTTTTGCGCGAGCACCACTATCAACTCGATCCGCACGGAGCGGTTGGCTACGTTGCGCTCAAGTCTTATCTGAATGAGTATTCAAATTCCGAGGGTATTTTTTTGGAGACAGCGCACCCAGCAAAATTTTTGGAAGTTGAACTTCCCTTGTCTCTTGTCCAATGTCTGAACAAACCAACACAGTCTACACAGATTCCAGCCACATTAGACGCATTACGAAAGGTACTGTTGGAG
Organism: uncultured Gammaproteobacteria bacterium; assembly: GCA_964513275.1. Taxonomy (GTDB): domain Bacteria; phylum Patescibacteriota; class Patescibacteriia; order UBA9934; family GWF2-40-263; genus UBA12478. The sequence goes on along the minus strand of CAZELN010000023.1, from coordinate 1,678 downwards.
TAACCACAGACAAACAAAAAAACACTCGGCGTTGCCTGAGTGTTTTTTTGTTCTTCTCTTCTTTATGATTGCAATGTTTATCCCGGGTGCTTAGCCAAAAGGCCAAACTGATGATCAATACGAGATTGATCTCGACCTAGAATCAATGTTCTTCAGCAGTGCTGAAGAAAAAGTCCTTAGAAAGGAGGTGATCCACCCACAGCTTCCGCTACGGGTGCCTTGTTACGACTTCATCCCTGTTATCGATCCCACCTTCCGTCGCCCTACGGCGACGTTCGGGTGTTACCGACTCCCTTGATGTGACGGGCGGTGAGTACAAGACCCGAGAACGTATTCACGGCCACGTGGCTGATTGGCCGTTACTAGCGATTCCAACTTCATGAAGTCGAGTTGCAGACTTCAATCCGAACTGAGATAGGCTTTGATGGGATTCGCTCCAGATTGCTCTTTGGCTGCCCATTGTACCTACCATTGTAGCGCGCGTGTCGCCCTGGACGTAAGGGCCATGCTGATTTGACGTCATCCTCACCTTCCTCCCGGTTGCCCGGGCAGTATCCTGCGATACGTGTAACACAGGACGAGGGTTGCGCTCGTTACCCCACTTAAGGGAACAGTTCACACCACGAGCTGACGACAACCATGCAGCACCTAAACAGCACCTTCGAAAGCGGCCATCCTTTCGGACGGCTTGCAGCTGTTTTTCAAGCCCAGGTAAGGTTCCTCGCTTACCATCGAATTAAACCGCACGCTCCACCGCTTGTGCGGGTCCCCGTCTATTCCTTTAGGTTTTAAGCTTGCGCTCGTACTACCCAGGCGGAGTGCTTAATGTGTTAACTAGGTTCGTCGACTCTGGGAGGGTCGATACTCCCAAAATCTAGCACTCATCGTTTACGGCGTGGACTACTCGGGTATCTAATCCGATTCGCTACCCACGCTTTCGTCCCTCAGTGTCAGGAGTGTTCCAGCAGATTGCTTTCGCCTTTGGTGTTCTTGCTGATATTAACGCATTTTACCGCTACACCAGCAATTCCATCTGCCTCTCCCACCCTCGAGCCTTCCAGTATCACCCGCGGCCTTCAGGTTAAGCCTGAAGATTTAACGAATGACTTAAAAAGCCACCTACGGACCCTTTACGCCCAATAAATCCGGATAACGCTTGAGGTCTCTGTATTACCGCTGCTGCTGGCACAGAGTTAGCAACCTCTTATTCATCAGGTACCGTCATTTGTTCTTCCCTGATAAAAGATCTTTACGACCCGAAGGCCTTCATCGATCACGCGGCATTGCTCCGTCACACTTTCGTGCATTGCGGAAGATTCTTGACTGCAGCCACCCGTAGGTGTCTGGGCAGTGTCTCAGTCCCAGTGAGCCGGGCCACGCTCTCACGCCCGGTACCCGTCATAGCCTTGGTGAGCCATTACCTCACCAACAAGCTGATAGGACATAGGCCCCTCTCGTGCCGCCGAAGCTTTCAATGGGAATGACCGAAGTCCCCCCATCCATATCGTGTATTAGCCACCGTTTCCAGTGGTTGTTCACGAGCTCGAGGTAGGTTACCAATGTGTTCCGCTCCCGTTTGCCACTATCTATCATTGATATAATCACCGATAGACCGTTCGACTTGCATGCCTTAGACATGCCGCCAGCGTTCATCCTGAGCCAGGATCAAACTCTCAAT
>CAZELN010000022.1:1956-17733 GCA_964513275.1 uncultured Gammaproteobacteria bacterium | reverse complement strand
ATAGGCCAAATCGGAAAATCCGTTGCCTCCTGGTCGTTCCAACATATCGGCAATCTCTTTTCCTCCTCCACCCAACTCATCCTCAACACATTCATATTCTTTTTGTGCCTGTACTATCTCTTCGTGAATCGTGACCATCTCTATCGAGAAGCGCTCGCGCTCTCTCCACTGGAAAACACAACGGATGAAATGCTCCTCAAACGCATCATCAATACCATCCGTGGTGTCGTATTTGGTGTGCTGATTGTGGCCATCATCCAAGGAACTGTAGCGGGAATCGGCATGACCCTGTTTGGTGTTCCTGGAAGTCTTATTTGGGGCGGCCTTGCCGCGGTGGCGGGTCTTATTCCGCTTCTGGGAACCGCGATCGTGCTCGTCCCAGCCATCCTCTATCTTTTTTTCACCGGCTCTGTATATGGCGCACTGGGTCTGCTCATCTGGTCTTTGGTATTCGTTTCCATGATCGATAACCTGCTTGGTCCTTTTCTTATTGGAGGCAAAGCTCATATTCATTCGTTCCTCGTTCTCATTTCCGTCTTGGGCGGTCTTGCGGCCTTCGGATCCGTCGGCGCGATTGCAGGACCCACCATCCTGGCAGCATTGCTTGGACTCATCGAGTTATACAAATCGGGAATTCTCACGACAGGTAAGCTGCGATAAAAAACCGGGGTTTTGCCCCGTTTTTTTACGTCCCGCCGACTATCCGCTGCGCGAGCGCTTTTGCTGTTTTGATATCGAGCTTCGTCCCGACCGGTAAACGCATGTGGTCAACACTTCCCTGAATTCCCCACTGCGGTACGGCGATGTTATTGGCTCGCACCAGCGCTTCATCAATGTCTTGAATGTGTTTGAGATTTTGCGTCAGTTTTGCTGTTGCCTTTACATCAAGCCCAGCCTCACGAGCCGCATCTTTCAGGATCTGCTGCGCGGCTTCCCAAGGATTTTTGATCTCACTCCCCAACGTGATGGTTTCCGCTTTTTTCGTTTCTGAAGCAGATTGAACGGGTGGCTGATCCACATCCGAAACAGCCGTTGTTGTTTCTGGTTGTGGAACCAGGTCCGGAGCAGGACGCGGTGCCTCGCCAGCATGAAGAAACACTGCCAAAAACGCTGGTGCCCATCGGGGCAGCCAACCTCTTGAGGTTTCTTTTTTTGGAGCCTCTTTCTTGACTGGTTCTTGCTTCACCACAGGCGCAGGCACGACGTCCTTTGAGCGTTCTTTTGAACCAAACAGCCCACCTAAAAACGATTTGGCTTTTGCAAATAGTCCTGTGGGCGGCGATTCTTTTGGAATCTCTGGAACCAATGTTGGCTGCGGCATCGTCGCCGCGAGCGATTCTGGTTTAATAACCAGAGGATTTCGTTCATTGAGTTCACGAATTTCTGCCTCTCTCTGTGCTTGTTCCTTCTCCCGTTCCTCTTCTTCTATGAAGGCCTCATAGGCTGCAAATTTTTCCGCATGTTCTAAAATATCAAAACGTGCTTCCAAGCCTGGCCAAACCACAGCTTGGCGAAGGGCAATACGTTTCTGGATATTCTCAACAGGGCCGAGTGAAGGATCTTCTAAAATTTCTGAAAACTCTGCGCTTATCTCTCTTTCTTGGTCGCGAACATTCTTGAACCCTGTACGGAAAAACGTTTCATACCTCCGCGCTTCTTCATGTATCGCTTTCCATTGTGTTTCGCGTGTTTCAAGATTGCGTACTTCCTCAAGATCTCCACGCGTACGTGCTCGTTCAAGATCCTTCTCAATCTCCATCAAACGATCCTCAGACGTCTCCGATGGATTATTGTAGAACTCACGAAGTTCAGAGAGAAAACCAATATCTGAAACAGCCCCAGACTTAAGAACGTGCTTCGCTCTTGTAAATTCGATCACTTTTTGGCCTTCGCGGCTTCGGTCAGCCATACCGACCGTGGCGGGCTGTTTCCCTTCTGATTTCTCATCGGCGGGAACATTCCGCCCAGTACCTGGTTCTGAGTACATAAAATGACGGTTATTATTTTAACTCCTCGTAGGAGGCATTATATCAAGTATTCTCCTTTCTCTCACGCACAATCCGCTCGACGGTCTCCACGATCACCTGTGTTTGTGGATCGATCTCCACGTTCGCAAAGTCGCCAACCCACTTGCTCCCAAACCGAGTCAGCCGGAGCGTCTCAGGAATGAAGTGGATCTTGAATGTCCCTGCCTGTGCGTCAGCATCGACAACCGTGAGACTCGCACCGTCTAATCCGATAAAGCCTTTTGAGAAAATAAATCTCATCCACACAGGGTCAACCTTGAATGTCATGGACTTGTTGTTCTCGCTTTCACTCACCTCAACGATCTGCGCCATGGTTGAGACATGTCCGCTCATCGGATGTCCGCCGACCTCATCTCCCATTTTGGCGGATCGCTCGACATTTACCTGATTCCCTTGTTTAAGTTGACCGATCGTCGTTTTTTGAAGTGTCTCCTGCATCGCATCAAAACTCACGCGCGCTGCGTCGATCTTCGTCACGGTAAAACATGTGCCATCAATCGAGACACTTGCTCCAAGTTGAAGATCTGGGAGCAACCGTTCGGGAAACTCAACAACAAAAGATTTGAGTCCAGGCTTGTCGATCATTTGGACGACGGGACAGAGCGCTTGGATAATACCGGTGTACATAGAAGGTAATAGAGGGAACCTAATTTTCACGATCGTGAATAATATGTTCCGCTTACTAGCGTGCACCAAAAAACAGATACTGCCAAGCCGTTGACGAAATACTGTATTTTGGGTAGTTTCAACCTCTGCTCAGGATGAGCAGAGGAGTTCCAGGAGGAACCTTGCACATTCTCATCGCGCTTTTTACCCTCTCCGCACTCATTTGCGTCCACGAACTCGGACACTACCTGTTCGCCCGCTGGGCAGGTGTCGCCGTGGAGGAATTCGCCATAGGTTTTGGTCCCATACTCGCTTCCTACCGTGGAGAGCACACGCTCTGGACACTGCGACTGTTTCCCCTGGGTGGCTTCGTCGCTCCGGCAACAAGAGGCCGTCGATCCGTGAACCGCGCATCGCCGTTGTCTCGCCTGCTGCTCCTGTTGGGCGGCGTGATCGGAAACTTCATCGGCGCCGTCTTGATCCTTGCTCTGATCCTGACGATCGGCAAACGCATGGATCGATTCGACTCGGCACAAGAAGCAGGTGACTCCTGGTTGCTGGATGTCCGCGATGCACGGGTCTACGTTGCCAGCGTCGTCGTAGACCCAACCGGAAATCAACCATTCCTTCCTGGTGACGAAATCCTGAAGGTAAACGGCGCGCCCACGCACTACATCGTGGACGTCATCAACTACCGTGCCCTGAGTGTGGACACGCTCCAACTCACCATCCGACGGGAAGGAAAGGTGATTCCCGTTGTCCTTCAGGAAAAGGACATGCCCCTGCTTGATCTGGTCGAGGACCAACTTGTCCAGGCCAACCCCATCTCGGCACTCCTCGTGGCCGCCGACATCACGAGCACGACTCTGTACAAGATCACCTGTGCCCTCCCGAGCATCTTCACGGAAATCTTCCAAGAACCAACCGAGTCGCTCCAAGGTCCCGTCGCCATCGTCGCCGAATCCGCCGCGGCTTCAGAGCGCGGGCTGACGGATCTGCTGCGCATGGCCTGGGTCATCTCGGTGAGCCTCATCGTGATGAATCTTCTCCCGATCCCGGGACTCGACGGCGGCAGAATTCTCTTTCTGCTGCCCGAACTCACCCTCAGACGAAAGCTCAATGACACGCTCGAGACAATCCTCACGGCCATGGGCGCCATTGGACTTCTCCTGCTCACAATCTTCGTCGTGATCAACGATATCCGAAACCTGCTGTAGCTTCCACAGCATGATCCACCTTCAGCACAACGAGTAAAGGTGGATTTTCTTTTTCACTGGTATACTATACTTGTTATATGACAGCGTTTCTTCTCACATCGATCATCTTCTTCTGCGTGTGGCTCGGAATGTTTCTCTTCTCCCATGAGACACGGCGCGAGCAAATCATCATGAGTATTGTGGGGCTTGTGCTCTCCCCGGGAATTTTGCTCATTGCTTCGTACGACTTCCGTCAAATCGTCTCAGACGAGGTTTCAGGTGTGGGGATTGAAGACGCCTTGTTTGCCTTTTCTTTCTTTGGAGTCGCGGCCGTAATCTATCAAGTGCTCATCGGCCGACACGCACACAAACTGCGCGGCAGCCGATACAAAATTGAACATCTCGGTCACTGGGTCGGACACTTATTGCTCATCCTCGGACTTTGGGCTTTTGCCGCACTCTTACTTATTGATGTATTTGATCTCTCAAGTATCCAAGGCATGATCGTCGGCGGGCTCTTGATCGGGATGTACACCATTGCCGACCGGCACGATCTCACCATGAATGCCCTTCTCTCCGGATTATTCATGGCAGGTTTGATCTTTATCGTAGAACAAATCTTTTTTGTACGCCTCTTCCCCATCGACGCCGCCTCGTTCTGGCAATTCGATGCCCTCTCCGGATTTATCATCGGTGTCATCCCACTGGAGGAACTCATGTGGGCCGCGGTCGTGGGCTTCACGATTGGGCCGTTATACGAATACCTGAGACGGTATCAGTTGAAATAACACGATATGTCCGAACTCGATCACCCGCTCAACGTCTCTGACTGGCTCTCGCAAACCGAAGGGCGTCTTTCGGTTGATGTGATTGAGACGCGTGAAGAAATCGTGGTGCGTTCAGCCATGGCGGGTGTGCACACACAAGACCTCGATATCACACTTTCTGATGACACGCTTACGATTCGAGGAAGTCGCACTCATGCCTGTGAGGAACGCAAAACGGATCAAATCCATGTCCAAGAATGTCACTGGGGCGCATTCTCACGAACGATCATTCTCCCCTGTACGGTTGATCCTGACTCAGTCGATGCGACACTCAAACGCGGCATCTTGACGATCCGCATGAAAAAAGTTGAGATGGGTAAAAGGATCCCTATACTGGAACTCGATGACCTATGAACTGGACTCTGAAAGTCGTGTTGGTCGCAAGCCTTGTGGGCATCACGATTTTTTGTTTGGGAGTGTATGTGTGGGCGCAAGGATATCAGGGTCGGATTCCCCCAGGAACAACGATCGATGGATTTGCGGTTGGAGGGATGGATCCTGAAGAGGTTCAGGCCAACCTACAGGAACGGATTGACCGAATCCTCACAGACGGCATTGAGGTCGCCCTGAAAGATGAGAAACGCACATTGAGCCTCGTCACTCTGGCGTCTGGAGATTTAGCCGAAGACGCCGATTTTGCTCTCGAAGAAACTCTCGATTCCCTCATGAGGACGCACCAAGAAAATTCTGTTGCGGACGCAAGAGCGATGTTTCTCTCGCTCGTTTCTCCCGCAGCCGTCACGATCTCCGTTACCCTCCAAGAGGATCGCATCCAAACAAATGTCCGTGCGCTTTTCCCTGAATCAGAAGTGCTCTCCCAAAATGCAACATTCAGTATTTCCTGGAATACGGAAAAACGTATGTGGTCCATCGGGGTCGTTGAAGGAGATGTCGGACGGGAATTTGAATGGGAACCATTCTTTCTCACGCTCACTGGGCAGCTTGCGGAGCTGGAACTCCAGCCGATTGAACTCACCCTCATCGACAAAGTCCCGAAACGATTCTCCGATGAAGAGGCGCATGAACTCATGAGCAAGGCGGCAACGGCCCTTCAATCCGCTCCCTACGAAATCGCCTATGAAGATCAGACGTGGGAACTCACCGGAGAGGAACTCGCCACCATGCTCGCCCCAAGTGATGACTTGCGTCTCACCCTCCTTGATGAGCCGCTCGCCGCTTGGGTTTCTTTGATCACCGCCGAAGTAAATCAAGATGCACGGGATGCTCGACTCACGATTGAAAACGGACGCGTTATTGATTTTGTCGAAAGTCTCGAAGGCAGAACGCTTGATGAAGACCAGCTCAAAGCAGATCTTTTGACGATGATGGCGGTGGTTCAAGAGGAGCCTTTGGGTTCCATCGAGCTCGTTGTGGATATGGTTGAACCAACGATTACAACAAGTGACGTAAACGACCTTGGGATCGAAGAGGTGCTGGGCGTTGGCACGTCCAGCTATCGTGGAAGTCCCACCAACCGTCGAGGGAACATTCAAAACGGAGTCGATCTCCTCAACGGAATGTTGATTGCGCCAGGCGAGACCTTCTCATTATTGGCCGCGCTCTCTCCGTTCACCTACGAGAACGGGTACCTTCCAGAACTGGTCATTAAGGGTGACAAAATCACGCCTGAAATCGGCGGAGGTCTGTGCCAAATCGGAACAACAACCTTTCGTGCAACGATGAATTCAGGACTTCCCGTCGTGGAGCGTCAAAATCATTCACTTGTTGTCTCGTATTACAACGATCCCTCAAATGGAAATCCAGGAACAGATGCGACGATCTATGAACCGGCGCCAGATTATAAATTCACCAATGATACCGAGCACTACATACTTTTTCAGGCAGAGAATCTAACCGACACACAAGAGCTTCGGTTTACGTTTTGGGGAACACAGGATGGTCGAAAGGGATCGTATTCTCCGCCCGTTGTCTCGCGCTGGATTCCGGTTGGTGAAACCGTCTATACGCAGACGCTAGATCTAGAACCTGGTGTTGAACAGTGTCAGGGATCACACATCGGAGCGGACACATCGTTCACGTACACCATCGTGAACGCAGCAGGTGAAACAACCGAGACGATTTTTGAATCACACTACCGACCGCTCCCAAAAATCTGTCTTGTTGGCGTGGAGGAACTGACAGACGAATCGCAAGAAACAAAAGAGGAGGAATCCTTATCCACAGAAATTCTTGCACCCGATACCACGTCGCCGTAAGATCCATACGTCACAAAAATAAAAACGACTCGCTCACGCGAATCGTTGCTCATTCCACAGAGTGACCTGCAGGCAAGAAATTTCATGCGAGGATAGATCGAGCCAAAGCCTGATGTATCCACGTTATGAAATCCCATGCTTGTCGTGCCTGCAGATCACTCTGAGCAATACAGACGAGCCAGAGAAAAGAACAGGACTGAAGTTTAACGCCTCAGTCTACACGGCCAGAGAAAAGTTGTCAAGTGTCTGAACAAAGATATCATACAATATCCCCAAAACCGTGGCAATAGCCTGAAAAGGGAAAAAAATGGGCAAAAATGCCCATTTTTTGATCCCAACTGAAATGTTACTCACGTTCTATCCACCACGTGTCTTCCAAAGGTTATTTAATAACCTTGTCGACTAACCCATACTTCACCGCTTCATCCGCCTCAAGAAAATAATCGCGTTCTGTATCTCGCTCGACGTCGACTTTCTTCTTTCCGGTGTGCTTGGCAAGAATCGTGTTGAGTTGATCCTTGATTTTCAAAATACGCTCTGCGTGAATCTTAATATCTGTCGCTTGGCCCTGCACCCCACCCAAGACTTGGTGGATCATCACTTCTGAATTTGGAAGGGCGAAACGCTTACCCTTCGCCCCAGCGGCCAACAGAACCGCTCCCATGCTCGCGGCCATGCCCACACAGATGGTGGACACGTCTGGCTTCACATATTGCATCGCGTCGTAAATAGCCAGACCAGCTGTGACGGAACCTCCAGGCGAGTTCACATAGAGTTTGATATCTTTGGTCTTGTCTTGGCTCTCCAAAAACAACAGTTGGGCAATGACCAGGTTGGCAACCACGTCATCAATTTCCGTCCCCAAAAAAATAATGCGATCTTTGAGAAGGCGGGAATAAATATCGTACGCTCGTTCCCCGTCATGAGATTTCTCAATGACGGTCGGAATAAGGATCGACTCAAGAGGATCGTGGAATGTGGATTGGATTTTCAGCGTATTCATACATGAATTATTCTAGCGTGTTTGGTTCTACTCGCCAACAGCCATCCTCACCACACACAAGCTTAGACTGCAACATGAGATACCCTGCCGCGCGCTTGTGCCCGCCGCCGCCGTTTTGCTTGGCGATCTGTGAGACATCACGCGTGAGTGACCGCATCGAAACTTTTACGTGCCCATCGGCGGTCTCACGAAACACGCGCAGGGTGTCCACATCCGTAACAAGGTTCAAAAAATTCGACAATCCATCAATCTCATCATCGTTCACATGATTCTCCTCAATGTCTGCTCGTGTGAGATAGGTGCTAATCATGTTCTGCTCTTGGTCTTCCTCGATCCGTTCCAAAGCTGCGCCCCAGACACGCAAGGCGGAAACGGAACGGTTGTGGAACATCGCGTGGATCACATCCTGAACCCGTGCACCGCCAAGCAAAAGTTTCGAGGCGACATCGAGTGCACGCTCATTGGTGGCGGCATTGGAAAACGCGGTCGTGTCAAAACACAGCCCCGTAAGCAGACAGGTTGCGGCGTCGCGTGAGGGAATAATCTGATTCTCTTCAAAAAACTGGTGGATAACGGCTGCGGTCGCGGGAGCTCCCTCCACCACCTGATTTACATGTCCATACCGACTGTTGGTCGTGTGGTGATCGATGTTTACGATCGTTGGATTTCCTGGAATATGTTCAACCAAGGAACGGACAAATTCTGCATCAGAACAATCAAAAACGACCACGAGATCAATTTCAGGATTATGAAAAACTTCAAGGCTTGTCGTGCATTGATGGGCGCGAGGCAAACGGCGATACTGCTCCGAAACGATTTTTGCCACGTAGACCGGTACGATTTTTCCCTGACTCGCCATAAAGTCCGCAAGAGCCAACGAAGATCCAAGACTGTCTCCGTCAATGCGCTCATCAGAGATGAACACCGGTTCGCGGGCGTTCACAAGCAAGTCGTAGATTTGTCGATGAAGATAGGATTCCATAGAGCGTGGCACTCTATCTTACTCTAACGCCCAGGTCAACCGTGCTATAATCGATTCACTATGTTTCTGACGCGCCTGGAACTCCAGGGTTTTAAGACCTTCGCAAAAAAGACGACTCTTTCTTTTTTGCCTCCTGCGGAAAAACGATGTCCGATCACGGCCGTCGTAGGTCCAAACGGCTCTGGAAAATCCAACCTTGCCGACGCGATCCGTTGGGTCTTGGGCGAGCAGAGTTTGAAGCTGTTGCGAGGAAAAGAATCGCAAGACGTCATCTTTTCTGGCTCTGAAGGGAAAGGGCGTGCCGGATTTGCGGAAGTGAGCCTCTCACTCAACAATGAAGACGGTTCGATGCCTATCGACTACACGCAAGTCACGATGACTCGACGGCTTTTTCGTGATGGCACAAGTGAGTATCTCTTGAATGAATCCGTTGTTCGCCTTGCGGATATCCAGCTTCTTCTCGCACAAGCCAATGTCGGCCAACGTTCGTACTCCGTGGTTGGACAGGGGATGATCGACCACATTTTGGTCTCGACTCCCGAGGAACGCAAAGCCTTCTTTGATGACGCAACGGGTGTAAAACCATTTCAGTTGAAGCGTCATGAGGCGGTCCTTAAACTCAAGCGCACGCACGAGAATCTCGTGGATGTGGAAATGTTGTTGCGTGAAATCGAACCACGACTACGCAGTCTCAAACGACAGGCCTCGCGTCTAGAACAGCGAGACGAGATCGAACAGAACCTCCATAAACTTGAAGCCGAATACTACGGGGAACAATGGTGGGAACTTGTACATCATCTTGAAGCAGTAAAAACCCAATTCACCTCAGCTGACGATTCCATCAAACAAGAACGAACAGAGCTGACAAAAATCGAGCAGGCAGCGGATGCCCTGGAACGTGCGAAGGTAAGTCCGGATACGGGTCTCATGAAACTCCAGGAGGCTTACCGTGCGATACAGAAAAAACAAAGCGCCTTGCGCAACGAGCAATTCCAAACCGAGAAAGAAATCGAATTGACGAAAGTACGTGCACAAAGCAATTGGGCGCCGCTCCCGTTGGTGCAGATTATGCAGGAGGTGGAGGAGGTGGTGAAAGGACTCCGAGGACTAAAAGGACTAACAGACGCGACGGCTATCCTCAAGATGGTCGACGCCGTGCTCAAACGCTCTGAGAAACTTTCCAAGAGCCTTCAACGTCCCAACCCAGACGACATCAAACCGGATCCAGCGCTCGTCCAAAAACTCAAAGAACTCAAAGGACAGGAGGTAACCATCCAGAAAGAACTCGAAGGACTTGAAGCGCAGATCGACGCCTACGCCACACAAGAAAAAACTGAACGCACAGAGCTCATCGAAATGCAGAAGACCCTGCGCGAAAAACAGCGACAGATTCATCTTCTTGAGAACCGACGTAACGAACTCCAAATCGACTTAGCGCGCTATGAAGAGCGGCAGCAAGCGCTCATCCGAGAGATGAATGAGTTCATGAAAGACCGCGCCGTGGCTGTTCGTTCAGAACGTCCCCCTTCCCAAGGGGGACTACAGGAGGTTGCCGACAACGATCCCTACGCCGAAATCCAACGCCTGCGTTACAAACTCGAACTTATCGGCGGGATTGATCCCGAGATCATGAAGGAATATGAGGAAACGCGTGTGCGCCATGAATTCCTCGATGGACAGGTGAACGACCTGCATAAGGCAATTCGTGATACGGAGAAAGTCATTGTGGAACTTGATGAGCAAATCGAAAAACAATCAAAAGCCGTATTTGGGAAAATCAATCGAGAATTTGAACGGTATTTTAAAGTGCTGTTTAGCGGCGGTTCCTGTCAGTTAGTGAAGCTCACACGAGAAGACACTGAACCAGAACCTGAAGGGGTTACCCCAGAGCGAGCATTTGCCGATACGGGAGAAGGAGAACGAGAGAAAGAAGAAGTGATCGCGAAAAAACTGGAGAAGCACCAAGACCCCGTGATGGGAATCGATATCCAAGCCACACCACCAGGAAAGAAGCTCAAAGCGCTTAACCTCCTCTCCGGTGGTGAGCGGGCGCTTACCTCGATTGCACTCATCTCTGCCATCATGGCCGTGAACCCTTCGCCGTTTGTGTTGCTCGACGAGGTCGATGCGGCGCTGGACGAATCCAACACCATCCGTTTCGCCTCGATCCTGCAAGAACTCTCGGAAAAATCTCAATTCATCATCATCACGCACAACCGCGCGACGATGGAGCAGGCAGATGTCCTCTACGGCGTCACGATGGGCGAAGAAGGAATTTCAAATCTGTTGTCTGTGCATCTTGAAGACGTCGCTAATGGCGCGACGGCAAGACGGTAGACGAGATTCCTCCTTTTCTCTACGAGAGAGATATATGGACGAACTTCGTGAACAAATCATTCCACTTCTACAAAAAAACGACGTCGAATTCGCCGGAATTTTTGGTTCCGTAGCTCGAGGGGAGGACACGGCAGAAAGTGATATTGATCTTCTTGTCCGTTTTACCAAGCCAAAGGGCATTTTTGAACTGGTGAAGCTACGGCAACAGCTCTCGGAACAGATGAAAAAAAACGTGGATTTGGTGACGGAGGCAAGCATTTGCAAACACATTCGAGACCGTGTCTTGAATGATCTTGTGAAGCTATATGGTGAACCCACGAGATGAGCTCTACATTCTTCACATACTCGACGCGACTGAACAGATCACGGCGTATGTCGGCATGCTTGAGTGGGAAACATTCATGAACGATAGGAAGACACACGATGCTTGTATTCGGCAGATTGAGATAATTGGCGAGGCGTCTAAACGTCTTTCAAGCACCTGTACCAACGCAATTAATCTCCCATGGAAGGAAATCGCGGGAACTCGTGATTTTCTCATCCATAACTACGCCGAGGTCGACCTTGAAAGCCTCTGGAAAACTATCAAAGTCGACATTCCGGAACTCAAGGAGCGGTTGGAAGCATATTTGAAAGCCAGAAACACAAAACACGCTCCGAAAATGGAGTGTGTTTTGTGTTATCCTCAACGTATGGCTCGAGAGACTCGAGTCCTATGTTGAGGACCCCGGTCGACAACGTGAGTGGCGACAAAGTCGCCGAGTCGGCCGGGGAGGTTCGTGAGGATCCCCGACCGCTCATCTCACGATGACGAGTCCGGACCTCACCCCTCTATTTATTGAGCGCCGAGGGTGGCGCTATCTAGGACCAAACCAGGAAGGAAAGTTCGCCACGTGGCTCCTTTCTCAATGGCAGCATTCACCGCAGCTGCTGCCGGACACTGCTGCCCGCGTCCCAGGAGGGCTCCGAGTGGAGGCCGTATTCCCTGCGGGCTGACCGTTTTCCATTACGGACAAGGGGTTGCGAGATGGAGTCTCGCCCAAGCTCATCAGATCGGCTGACGCAGCGCAGATTAACCTCCACCTGCGAGAGGAGACTTCGTTTAACCGAGCTGAAACTCGGAGGCCCAAATCAGAAGGCCTGTTTGGTCGAATTGGTTTGCCAGACCTTTGAGCCTTCATCGACATTGGCTCCCATGCTTTGGCGCGACCCTTTAGAGCGTTGCCGCTCACCGACGCCTCGAGTTTCCTCGAGCGGTTGCTCCAACAGCCTTGCTTCGTACTCAGTTCAGCCGCTTCGCGACCCAAGGTAGAGCTCTTTTGCCCCGTCCTTGTTTCCCCTTTCCTAACTCTCTGTTGTGCAACCGGCATAGTGCGCCGGGTCACTTAATTTGTATCCACGACTGGTCAGTGACTTGGTCTCACGACCCCCAGACGCTTCCTCTCAAAAGAGCTCCATGTGACCTCCATTTTCATCACAGGAATCTTGAGACTGGATCTCAAAATTTCTGAGATGAAAATGGCTGACAACAGTTTGAACCGGCATAATATATCATTTTTTGACGGTTTTGTCAAGAAAGAAAGGTTCTATTTTGCTTAAAATAGAGAAAAAACCGCCTGGCGTGGCGGTCATGAGCGAACAAGCGCGTCGAGTTCTCGATAGAACGTGGGCTTGTCGTTCCCATTGTTGACGATGGTCGACCCAGGGAGGGCCATGAGGTCGGGGATGTTTGCGTTGCCGGGCAGCGCTTCGAGTGCTCGCAGATCATCGCGCGTGAGCCCCTGCTCTCCCGGACGCTGACGACCACGCCAACGCGGATAGCGAACCTCGAAGTCTGCCTCGAGCCTGACGAGCTGAAAGCCCGGCAGATCCCTGTAAACCTGAACCTCGGCGAGGTTGCGCACACCCGAGACCACGACCAGAGCACGCGGCTCGCGCATCCAGATCTCCAGGACGTACTCGCTCACGATCCGTGCGATCCAGCCATAGCCTTCTGCGGCCGCCCGCGTTTCGAAGAGCGCGGAGAGCTGATAGGTTTCCCGGATCTCGATTCCGAGCTCGGCCGCGTGCTCGCGGATGAAATCGGAATGACCAAACCGGTAGGCGCCATGCGCCCTCACGAGGTATTCAGCCGCCTCGTCCTTGCCGGCACAGGGCCAGCCGACGAAGCCCAGAATTTGACCCATGGTATCCTCCAATCCTTGACGACAAGACCCATTTACCGTATTCTGCCGCCATCGTCAAACACGCTCATGTTTGATTCACAATAACCTTAACTATGCTATCGATTCGACTCTCCCGTGTGGGAACCAAGCGAGCTCCGGTCTATCGCGTGGTCGTAATGCCAAAGCACAACGACCCATGGGCGATCGCCACTGAAATCCTCGGTCACTATAATCCTCGCAAAGATCCACGCGAACTCGTGCTCAATGTGGAACGTGTAAAGTACTGGCTTGAAAAGGGCGCTGAAGTATCTAACACCATGTGGAACTTGTTCATCGACGAGAAAATCGTTGAAGGCAAGAAACATGGAGTGACACATATCTCTGGAACTCGAGCAAAAAAGCTTGACGAAAAGGCTGCCGAGGCAAAAGCCAAAGCAGAAGAAGCGGCCACCAAAGCCAAGGAAGCTGCTGAGGCAGCAAAGGTAGTTGTAGAAGCTCCTGCAGAAGAACAACCAGCTCCGACGCTCAGCGAGGCTGAGGTCGGAGCCCCGACTGACAACGTCGGGGCACAATAACCGACCTAGGCGGGAGTCCATCTCCCGCCTATTGCTTTGTATGATTCAATCGCGTCGCGAACAATTTGAAGCCCTCTTCCCTTCTGAGCCGACGTTTCGATGGAAGCAGATCGAAGACGCACTTTTTTCGTCGGCAAAAAGTTGGAACGACGTGACGACGATCTCAAAGTCTTTACGCGGGTCACTCACAGCAATTCCGTGGATGAGTGTAGAGCCACAAACCGTCCAAGTGAGTCTTAAAGGTGATACGCACAAAGCGCTCCTCAAAGTCGCGGGTGAGAAAGAAATCGAAACCGTGCTCATGAAAAATCGACGAGAGGCGTGGACCATTTGTGTGTCTTCACAAGTGGGGTGTGCCATGCGCTGCGGTTTTTGTGCCACAGGAAAGATGGGACTCACGCGCAGCCTGATCGCGGACGAAATCATCGACCAATACCGATTTTGGATGCAGTACCTACAGGAACATCCCGAGATCAGCGGCCGCATTTCCAACATTGTCTTCATGGGCATGGGAGAGCCTCTCGCTAACTACGAGGAGGTGAAAAAAACGCTCAATCTCATTTTGAAATACACCGACATCGGCCGCACGCGCATCACCGTGTCGACCGTGGGCGTGCTTCCACGTCTCGAGCAAATTCTTACGGATGCAGATTGGCCGCATATCCGCCTGGCCGTTTCGCTCCACTCCGCAATCGAAGAAACGCGCAAAAAAATCGTGCCGACTTCCTACGACGAGTTCCTCCCCAAGCTCGAGGACTGGGCAAAGCGCTACCTCCAAAAATTTGGGAATCGCCGTCACCACCTTACGTTTGAATACGTCATGCTTAAGGGTGTGAACGATACACCTGAGCATGCGCGCGCGCTCGCAAAATTTGTAAACCATATCGGCAACGTGCGTGTGAACCTCATTCCCTACAACCTCACGGGAGTCGAGTTCGAATGCTCGACCGATTCAGCGATCGAACAATTTTTACAAATCCTTCACGACAAACACCTGGTCGCGACCACCCGCCGCACGATGGGTGATGATATCGCGGCCGCTTGTGGACAGCTGATTGTTATGGAAGGTTCTCGTCAGAGTGAAAAAAATAAAAACGACCGGTAGAGGTCGTCGTACGTTTACAGCGCAAACGCGGACTTGGGAGTTGCTGTCGCGTGGCTTGCAATCAGATTGCAGATCGTCCTCCACGAGGCACGTAGATCTACGGTTTGTTCCTCAGGTATACTCATCATCACATCTGCAAAACGATCGTTAGTGACCACTGGATGACTCATGCGAAACCGTCGCCAGTGTGTGTCGAGCGTCATCAGCTCACGCCGAAATGCTGTGTCCTCCAACAGTGCGAGCACCTTCTGCGCCTCTTTTTCATCTCGCTGCACGCGCTCAAGTTTGATCCTCGTTTCCTCAACACGTTGTGCGTCGAGATTCGCATTGGCGATGGCGTAGCGCATCTCGCTTTGCTGATGAAGCATTCGATCACGAGCCTGTGCGTGACGAAACCGTGCTTCACGCGGACTCAGGTCAAACAGTCGCGCTGCCTCCGAGAACGTCGGCGGAACAGATGGATCAGAAAAGGACATGTGCCCTCCTGAGATGGAGCTGGGGAAAACGGACGTAGAGCTCACGTCTTGAGCTTGGCAACCTCCAAAGCGGCGATGGCCTGCGCGTCGATCTCTTGAAGTTCCCGCACGCGCTTTCTCATGGCATCCACGCGCTCAGAAAGATCTAGCACAAGATCCGCGCCAATCTGCTGGCGCGCCATGACCGTGCCAAGCGAGCCTTCCTGTGCGAGCCGTCCGGCGTAGCGAATGCGGTCGAGCAGAAACTGTTCATCTGCCCGCA
>CAZELN010000022.1:0-1946 GCA_964513275.1 uncultured Gammaproteobacteria bacterium | reverse complement strand
TTGCACTCGATCTTGGCGATGAGTCGATTGAGGAACTGCGTCCACTGCTGCCACGTGTCTAGGTGTGAGAGAAGCGAAACGTACTCCTTGAAACGATCATCTCCACGGACAGAAGCATGGCCAGCATTTTGCAGATTGCCGAGAAAGACAAAACTCACAACACTTACGACCACCATCGCCAAGGGAAGAGAAGGAAACGCCAAAACCGCAAGCGTGCCAATAGGAATAACAAAGAACAAAAGCGTCTTCTGATCTACCTCGCGCTTGCGTTGCGCGTGCACAACCTGGCGAACTTCTTGAAGCTGAGCACGTAATGTCGCTTCTAGGTCGTCGATTCGAATCGTTTTGAAAGGAACAATCTGAGTTTCCACGTTTCTCTCCTCAACAGCGTCCGATTCCAGACAAGAACGGAACGGTTGGTTTTTAGCATTTCTTCAGTGGCCTGTAAACCTAGAGCCATTCAGTCCCTTTTCGCCACTGCTCAATTTTTTTGTGATCGCCTGAGAGGAGGATCTTGGGCACCTTCCAACCCTTATAATCTTCGGGCTTGGTGTACTGCGGATACTCAAGAAAGCCTTCCTGTGTGTGCGACTCGCTCGCCAATGATTCTGCTTCGATCACGCCAGGCACCATGCGTGCGATTGCGTCGATCATGACCATGGCCGGAAGTTCCCCGCCCGTGAGAACGTAGTTCCCAATCGACAACGCCTCATCGGCAATATGCTCGGTCACGCGATAGTCGATCCCCTCGTAACGACCACACAAAAAAATAAGTTGATCGTACTTCGCCAATCGTTTGGCATGTTCTTGGGTGAACGTCTTTCCCGAAGCGGCTGTCACGATGACGCGCGTCTTTTTCTTACGACCCAGCAGGCTGAAGCCTGCGGCTACCTTTCGAACCGCTTTCTCAAACGGTTCAACTTTCATGACCATCCCAGCACCCCCACCGTACGGGGTATCGTCAACCGTCTTATGTTTATCCGTCGTCCAGTCGCGGAGATTGTGTGCCTTGATCTGAATCAACTTGGCTTTCTGCGCCCGACCTAAAATTGAAGCCTGAACATATGGCTCAACGACTTCTGGGAAAATGGTAATGACATCGAATAATCTTTTCTTTCTCATAAACAAAACCGACTACCACAACGGTAGCCGATTTTTTGATTTTGATCTAGATCCCCAGATCGTCTACAGACGAGTCATCGTCGGACGCACGGAATTCCTCACGTGGCGCTCGGTCATCGCGATCTTCTCGATCTTCGCGACGTGGGCGGCGTGATCCTTCTGGCTCATAGATCTTGAGGTTGACGCGGGCATTTTCCTTGGCGCCAACGATCTTGAGCAATGTGCGGACGGCGCGAGCCGTCTGGCCCTGTCGACCAATCACATATCCCATGTCTTCTTGGTTGATGTGCAGAGTGATGAGCACGCCGCGTTCGTCAACGATGCGTTCTGTACGAACGTCATCTGGATGATTGACGATCCCGCGGATGATGTACTCAACGAACTCCTGGTCGTGGTATTTCTCAGCCATAGCTGTTACATCAGTCAGTTACTATTTCCTAATGTCATCCCTCATTGTCTCTCGACCGCGGCAGCATGACGCCACCAGAAGACACGAGGAAATGAACTCTTAAAGAGTACCGATAAATAGCTAAAACGTCAACGAAAAAGACTGTCCCCAACCTCTCCCCAACCACCAAACCCTCGCTATTGACACTATTTCTGGGCTTTTATACAATGCCCGCGCTCATTACAACTGAATCTTCTCCAAATCATACAGATGGCTTGCAAGTAGCCGTCAAGACAACTTGTCTTTTGTATGATTGCAACGTTTATTCCCGACACAGAAATTGTGTCACAAATAGCAGAGTCTCGATTGGTCGAGACATTTATTGAGAGTTTGATCCTGGCTCAGGATGAACGCTGGCGGCATGTCTAAGGCATGC
>CAZELN010000021.1:12971-17775 GCA_964513275.1 uncultured Gammaproteobacteria bacterium | reverse complement strand
ACAGGTGACCGTCTCTGACCTCAACGGCGGATTTGTCCAAATTTCCGTGACGGCCGAGAATGGCCCATCGGCTCCTGCCCCAGCTCTTGTTGAAGAGGAGCAGGCTGTCCCAGCTCAGGAGGAAGTTGCCGCTGAGGAACCAGTAGTCGAAGAGGTTCCGGCTGAAGAACCGGTTGCTGAGGAGGCTCCAGCCTCTGAAGCACCAGTCGAGGAACCAGTGCTCTAACAGATTATTGAAAAAAGACGAGATCCACCCGGGTCTCGTCTTTGGTTTTCCAGAGACTTTTACCCACATGTTCAACTTGTCGCTCAAAAACGATCAGGGTAATATGGCCAACGTATTTATGGCTATTGAATCAAAAATGAATCGCGGTCCTATTGGGCGACCAAGTCCTTCATCTGGCGCGAAAAGGATTGGAGGATGGCTCTGGGTGAGCATTTTGTTGTGTATCGCCCTTGCGGTGGGAGGCTGGTACTACTTTTCCTCGCAAACGGATCAGGATTCACAGGCATTGGAAGCGGGGCAGGAAGAGGTTATTATCAATTCGGGCGAATACCAGGCGGTTTTCTTAGATAACGGTCAGGTCTACTTCGGAAAACTTGAAAGATCCAGAAGCGACTTCTATATCCTCACCGATGTTTTTTACCTCCAGTCAGGCGTTGCTGTAGAGCAGACCGCCAACCTGTCGCTTACCAAGCTGGGTAGTGAAGCACATGGACCAGAGGACAAAATGGAAATCAATAAGGAGCACATTCTCTTTATTGAAGATATGAAAAACGACTCAAAAGTCGTCCAAGCGATTGAACAGTATAAATCTTCTAAGAACTAATATCGTATACAGGTATGTCTAGCGTAGTAGGATCCGGACTCAAGGGGGAGTCGTCGAATCTTTTTGCCGTCATCACCAAATGGGCAACCTATGCCTTGTTCTTTTTGGTTCCGGTGTTTTTTCTCCCATGGACGACAAATATTTTAGAGCACAACAAGCAGCTGTTGTTTGTTGTCTTGACCGGTATTGGACTTCTTGCTTGGCTTGGTCAGATGGTCATGGGGAAGCAGTTCTCATTTAAGTCCGGATGGTTGAATCTTATTCCTGGATTGTTTTTTGTGACGGTTTTGGTAGCTTCCGTCACTTCGTTGGCAGGGTATCAGTCATGGGTTGGTCAAGCTTCGCAAGAATACGCCAGTTTTCTCTCTATGGCGTTGCTCATTGTGCTTTTTTATCTGCTCATGAACACGGCAGGGGACACGCTCATGCAGCGCAATGTTCTAACCGCCTTGTTCATGTCCTCGGCTCTCTCAGGACTTGTGACATTGCTTGGCATGTTCAATATTGTGCATTTGCCGTTTAATTTTGCCCAATCTCCTGGCTTCAATACGGTGGGAACCATGAACGGATTTGTGTCGTTCATGACCGTGGTGATGTTTGTGGGTCTTGCCATGTGGCTTGTTTCCCAGCAGGGAAGGGATCGAGTCATTCCGCTTGGTGGTTTTGGTACGCTTCTGCGAGCTCTCATCGTGCTTGTAACGGTTGTGAACCTTGTTGGCCTAATTTCATTAGATTTCTGGGTATTTTGGCTCATGAATATTATTGGAGTCCTTTTACTCGGGACGTTTGTCTTCATCCAGTCACAGGAGTTTCCAAACCTTCGTCGATTTGCCCTTCCACTTGTCGTATTGTTTGTGAGTGTTCTTCTCTTGTTTCTCCCAACTCCGCTTCATTTGAACCTTCCTGTGGTGGTTTCCCCAAGTTATGGAACCAGCTGGAGTATTGTGAAACAGGCGCTTTCTTCCAGCACGAGCAATCTGCTGTTTGGAACAGGCCCTGGTACCTATCTATACGACTACCTCGCTTTCAAGCCCGCGAGCGTGAATATTTCCCAGTTTTGGTCTCTGCGATTTGATCGTGCCAAGAGTGAATTTTTGACGATGGCGGCAACGTTGGGCGTTGTTGGAAGTCTCCTATGGCTGGCGCTCATGGTATGGGTTGGTGTGAAGGCGGTCGGGAGATTGGTATTTGAGCGCGATCACGAAGAGTGGAAGATGACGTACGTTGTGTTTGCTGGTTGGGCGATGCTCCTGCTCACACACATCTTCTACTCGTCTAACTTCACCATGTCGTTTCTGCTCTGGGGATTCACGGGTCTTCTTGCTTCTCAAGTGACGCTAAAGGTCTGGAAGAGTGATTTTTCCAGCTCTCCACGACTTGGGCTTGGAATGTCGTTTGCCTTTGCTATTGTCGCGGTTTCGGTAGTGGCGTCCCTGTTTATCACCGGTTCGCGTTACGCCGCTGAAGTGGCGTTTGCCCGTGCCGTTCAAGTTGACCGTTCGGAAGAAGGAACCATTGACGAGGTGATTGCTCAGCTCAACCGTGCGGTGGCATTTAATGGCCTTAGCGACGTATATCAGCGCAATTTGAGTTCTGCCTATCTTGTAAAAGCTCGAGAGTTAATTATTGCTAGTGGCACAACAGAAGAACGGACACCTGAGCAGACGCAAGCCATCGTTGATACGGTGACCGCCTCGGTTAATGCGGCTGCACGTGCGACGGCGATTGAACCAAATTATGTTTCCAACTGGGTAGTGCGAGGATCCATTTATCGAGATTTAATGAGTTTCGCGCAAGGAGCCGAGGATCTTGCTGCCCAATCGTTCCAAAATGCCGTTCAACTTGAACCCAACAATCCTGTTCATCCCACGAACTTAGGTCGTGTATATGTGACAGTGGCGGATCGCGCGCGTAGCCTCAAGAGCGCAGAGGACGCGGAGTTGGCAGCACAAGCAACAACACAAGAGACAACACTGCTTGCTGGGGCAGAACAGGCGTTTTTGGCTGCCATTACGCTTAAATCCGATTATCTTCCAGCTCACTATTATCTCGCAGGTGTGTACGAACGACAGGGGAAACTTGAACAAGCAGCTGCTCGTTTAGTGGCCTTGCGCAACAATAATCCTGCTGATATTGGACTGGCGTTCCAACTTTCTCAACTGCTTATTCGCCTGCAGCGTTATGATATCGCCACGCAGGAACTTGAGCGGATCGTGGGTTTGAATCCAAATTATGCAAACGCTCTGTGGTATCTCGCTTCTTTGTATGAGATTGCGGGGGATCAAGATAAGGCCATTGACGCGGTTGCAAAAGTCGTTGAGAATAATCCAGAGAATGAGGTGGCTCGAGATCGACTTGCACGTTTGAAGGCTGGAGAAACCACCACGCTCATTCCTGAGCCAATCCAAGCCGGACAGGAGGGCGCGACAGAGGTTGATGAGGGAGAAGTGGTGGAAGAAGTTGAAGAAGAGGAGGAAGTAGTGGAAGAAGAGGAAGAGTAAAAACTCGTAAAATAGCTCTGACAATGTCAGGGCTATTTTTGTTTGAGTCGATGGCGAATGTGGGTGACGAGTTCTGTTTCCACTTGGACGATATTTTTTTTCACAAGACAGAGCCTAACTTCTTCACGCGTTCCCGTCGCGTGCCATTCTTTGCACAGGTCGATGGCGTCTCGTGGCCTTTGGGTTCGGATGATGGCACAGATGTTTCCTTGCGAGTTTTCGTAGAGAAGTATCACTACTTGGGCGCAAGGGGAGGAAGCAATCAGTTCATCAATCACATCAGGCAGGTCGATATCTTCTGCGCCTGCGTGCAGAAAGTCTTGGCGAGAGAGGAGCGTCCATACCAAGTTTGCCTCTTCGTCGCTCTTGAGACGAGCCAGAGCGCGACCCCATAATCGCAGGGTAGAGACAGAGCGTGTGCGATACAACCTATGCACAATGTCCTCCCGTTTGGCTCCACGGGCAATGAGTTTACTTGCTACTTGAAGGGTCTTGGGTGTGACATTGTGTGTTTTGAAACTTTTCGTTTTAGCGATCATGCCAGTCAAAAATGCCGTTGCGACTTTTTCGTCCATGAGGCCTGGCTCAATCGCTTCAATGAGATCGTGACAAACTTCCCCGCAGGCGCTGGCGGTGAGGTCTACGACATTAATCTGTCCGTAGTGTTCATTTTCTGGCGTGTGGTCGATATTGATAACTGGCGTGCGAAAGAAGAAGTCGGGGTTTTCCGAATACAGGTGTGCGCAGGACTCATAATCAGGAGACCCGATACAAATGATGAGGTCGAACCGGTACCCGCTTGAGCTTGTGCGAACATCCTTTTGATCCCAAAATCCTGCTTTCGGCGAGAGGTAGATGTAGAGTTTTTCTCCCTTGAGTTCGTAGGTGAGTGCATCGACTTTTGTTTTCGTTGCATCAAGTTCGATGACGAATTGGCGGAGGTTTTCGAGCTTGCTGTGAACATTCTCTGTATCTGAGAGAAAGTGGAGGTTCTTGGGAACCTCCCCATCAGCCGCCACGATTGTCGGTTCTTTCTGGAGTTTTTTAAGGACGTTGGCAAGCCCAAGAGCGCTTGCATATGCGTCAGATCCGCCACCTGAAGGCACGCAAATAAGCGGGCGCGAGCTGCGCTTGATCGCTTCAAGAATTTGTTGGGATTGTTTCAGAGCCATGTGTTATCCGTCTACAACAAGCAGGATTGAGGGGCTAATTTATAGGACATTTTATCACCCGTCAATAGTCTATGAAAATGAAAAACCACCATAGAAAGGTGGTTCGCTTAGTAGCCTGAGCCGTAGAAGAGGTAAACAGATCCCGCGTCCTCAGCTTCTACCGTTTCTTCAAGCTCGTACTTGTGTCCGTAAGCACCACAGACGAGGTCTGTGTAGTCGTCATCGTCTAGATCGATTCCCGCGACACTCCAGCCGGCGTTGTCACCTTCGGCTTCGCCCAGGAGGATCGCATTGGCGTCCG
>CAZELN010000021.1:0-12871 GCA_964513275.1 uncultured Gammaproteobacteria bacterium | reverse complement strand
AAGGAGCGCCCACAGCCAGGTCGTCCACACCGTCTCCATTGACGTCGCCGACTCCTGCGACGCTCCAGCCGGCGTTGTCACCTTCGGCTTCGCCCAGGAGGATCGCATTGGCGTCCGTGAGGCTGATGTCGCCTGAGGACAGAGAACCAAACAGGACATAGACCGAACCTGCGTCCGTGGCCGCGTCGTCGCTTGAAGGAGCGCCCACAGCCAGGTCGTCCACACCGTCTCCATTGACGTCGCCGACTCCCGCCACACTCCAGCCGGCGTTGTCGTTGTAAGATTCACCCCGCATTTTGACCTCGGTTTCGCCTAGGCTCATCTCTCCTGAAATAGAGGCACCGAAAAGGACGTAGGCTGCTCCAATGTCGGCTTCATAGTAGTCGTTGTAGGGGGAGCCCACAGCCAGATCGTCCACACCGTCTCCATTGACGTCGCCGATTCCCGCCACACTCCAGCCGGCGTTGTCGTACCACATCTCCCCTCTGAGAAGCACGTCTGCGTCAGAAAGATCGATGTCGCCACTGAGCTGGCAGCTTTCAGGAGAATTGTCACAGTTGTTGTCAACACCGTCCTCGCAGATTTCTTCTGCAAGAGGACTGACATCCGAAGAGATATCATCACAATCTTCCGCGTTCCCGACGTAGCCGTCGGGCGGTGCACAGGCCTCGAGCGAAACCTCGGAGTCGCCGTAGCCGTCCTCGTCGACGTCCGCGTACCAGAGTGTGTCCACGGCGTCTGTGTCTACGATTCCGTCACAGTCGTTGTCCACGCCGTCCTCGCAGGCCTCCGAAGAGGCAGGGGAGACGTCGTAAGCGGTGTCGTCGCAGTCCGTGTTGTCCAGGACATAGCCGTCGACGGTTTGTGCGCAGGAGTAGACCTGGCTTGACGTGTTGCCATAGCCATCGTCGTCTGCATCGAGGTACCACGACTGCGATCCATCCGCATCGTCCATCAGACCGTTGCAGTCCTGGTCGATGTCGTCGTCGCACACCTCGATGCCGTCAGGGCTGACCGAGTTGTCTGTGTCGTCGCAGTCCAGGGCGTTGTCGACGTACCCGTCGTCGGGCGCATCGCATTGTTCGAGCGTTGTCCCGTTCAGGTCACCGTAGCCATCCGCGTCGAGGTCGGCGTACCAGATGGTGATATTCTCGTCGTCCACACCGCCGTCGCAGTTGTCGTCGTATCCGTTGCAGGTCTCAGCCGCATCGGGGTTGACGAGTTCGTCGGTGTCGTCGCAGTCGCCGTTGTGGTTGACGAAACCGTCTGGTTGGGAGCAGGCAGGTTCAGATTCACCCGCGCCATAGGTGTCGCCGTCGACGTCGCGGTACCAACCTGTGGGATTGCCCACGTCGGCTTTTGCGTCGTCGCAGTCGTCACCTCCGCAGTAGTCGGAGGCACGCAGAAGGGTGTCGTTGTCACGGTCGCAGATGGTCGTCTTGAGGTCGTCGTTGACGAACGGAGAAATGGTCTCGCAACCGCTCAGAAGCAGGATAGAGTTCAGGAATCCATGCATGGGTTAGTCCTTTGGAAAAGGATTTTAAGAAAGGAACGAGGAAGCGATCTTCCCTTGAAATGATGGTTTTGTCAATTGCAAAAGAAGGGTTTTTTGCCTACACTACGTTTCAGTCTATGGCAAAACAAGAAATTCCAAAGGCCTACGAGGCCAAGAATCACGAGGATCAGATCTATGCCGTCTGGGAGCAAAGCGGCTTTTTTAATCCGGATAATCTCCCCGGGGAGCGCACAGAGAGCTTTTCGATCGTGCTCCCGCCACCAAATGTGACTGGCACCCTCCACATGGGGCATGCAGTCATGCTCGCCCTTGAGGACATCATGACGCGGTTCAACCGCATGCGATGGCGCAAGGCGCTCTGGATTCCTGGCACGGATCACGCGGCGATCGCGACGCAAACGAAAGTCGAGAAGCTCCTGATGGCGCAGGGGATGAAGGATCCGCGACGCGAACTCGGGCGCGATGAATTTTTGAAACGTGTTGAAGCGTTCGCGTCTGAGTCACACGACACGATCGTGAACCAAGCCAAGAAGATGGGGGCGAGTTTGGATTGGTCGCGCGAGGCGTACACGCTGGATGAAAAACGAAACCGTGCCGTGAATACCGTTTTTAAAATGATGTATGACGACGGACTGATCTATCGTGGTGACCGATTGGTGAACTGGTGTCCACGATGTAAGTCAACGCTTGCGGACGACGAGGTTGAGTACAAGGAAGAGAAGACCAAGTTTTACTACTTCAAGTACGGGCCGGTTGTGATCGGTACAGCACGTCCGGAAACGAAGTTCCTCGATAAGATCATCATTGTTCATCCGGAAGATGCACGCTACAAGGATTTTGTTGGCAAGGAGTTTGATGTGGAGTGGATCGAAGGAACCGTGAAAGCCAAGATGGTCGCGGATGAGGCGGCGGATATGACCCTGGGATCTGGAGCCATGACGATTACACCAGCACACAGTTTTGTCGACTTTGACTTGGCCAAGAAGTACGGATTCGATGTCGTCCAAATTATTGGTGAGGACGGGAATCTCACACAGGCTGCCGGATCGTTCGCGGGAAAGAATGCTCGTGAGGCGCGGGAAGAGATCGTTTCCCAGCTCGCACAGAAAGGACTCATGAACCATATCGATGAGGATTATGTACATAACCTCTCTATCTGTTATCGTTGCGGTACGGCTGTGGAGCCGCTCCCAAAACTTCAGTGGTTCATCGATGTGAACAAGCCGTTCGCGTTTCGAGCTTCAAGCCATGCTCCCATTGAGGGACTCAAGGACGGACAGTCCGTGACGCTCAAAGAGCTCATGTCACATGTGGTCCGATCGGGACAGATACGTATCATCCCCGAGCGGTTCGACAAGACGTACTTTCATTGGATCGATAATCTCCGTGATTGGAATATCAGCCGACAGATTTGGTTCGGGCACAGGGTGCCGGTGTGGTATTGCAAGGAAGGAAAAGACGGCATGTGTAAGAAGGGGTGTGAGCCTCGCGTCGCGATCAATCATCCCGGTTCATGTCCTGGGTGTGGAACACAGGATCTGGAACAAGATCCCGACACCCTCGACACCTGGTTTTCCTCTGGTCTCTGGACATTTTCGACATTAGGCTGGCCAGATGAGACCTACGATCTCAAGACATTTCATCCAACAACCGTCCTTGAAACTGGTTATGACATTTTGTTCTTCTGGGTGGCGCGTATGATTCTTATGACCATCTACACCCTTGGGCAGATTCCGTTTGAGAAGGTGTATCTCCATGGTCTGGTGCGCGACGAGCAGGGACGCAAGATGAGTAAGTCGTTGGATAACATCATCGATCCGCTTGATATGATCGCGGCGTATGGAGCAGATGCGACACGACTCTCGCTTACCATCGGCTCCACACCAGGTAACGACTCGAAACTTTCTGAGGCAAAAGTCGCAGGTTACCGAAATTTCACCAACAAACTTTGGAACATTTCGCGTTTCGTGTTGGGGAAGGTGGAAAAAGTGGAACAGGTGGCGGAGGAGGATTTGAGTCCACAGACACTTGCAGATAGATGGATTCTCTCGCGTTTTCACACCCTCCAGAAAGAAATCACCGACCATCTCGAAGCGTATGAATTCTCACAGGCGGGAGAGAAGCTGCGTGACTTCACGTGGGGTGAGTTTGCCGACTGGTACCTCGAGGTCGCCAAGACTCAGCTACAATCTACAATCTATCAGCCTACAACCTCTGCGATTCTTCTTTATATCCTCGAGCGTTTGCTTACGTACTGGCATCCGTTCATGCCGTTTGTGACCGAGGAGTTGTGGATGCAAATCGATCCGGAAACCATGTTGATCGTCCGCGAGTGGCCGATGGCCGAACACGATCATCATGATGAGGTTGCAGAGGATGTGTTTTATTTGATTAAAGAGTTTGTCGATGGAATTCGTAGGGCACGTTCTCACTACACGATTCCGAATTCTCGTCGACTAACTGTTTTTGTTGGAGGTAGGGAATTCGAATCCCACTCAGATATTCTTGAATCATTAGCTAACATCGACATTAAGTTTTGGGACTCCATTGCAGACACCTCAGACGGGTCACCATTCGTAGTCGGTAGCTCAGAGGTTTGGATCAAGTTTGAAGAGGGTTTGATCGACAAACAAGCAGAGAGAGTGAAGCTAGAGAAAGGAAAGCAAGAGACAGTCGCCTACATCAAGAGCCTTGAAGATAAGTTAGCAAACGCAGACTTTACGTCCAAGGCACCGGTGCATGTCGTGGAGACCATGCGGATGAATTTCGAGGAAGCAACTAGTAAGTTGCAAACGATCCAGGATCAGCTGAATCGATTATAGTTATGTACACCATTCAGAAAGCTAAAACGGAAGTCCTCCAAGCCATTAAACAGGCCGCGCCTCCGGGGTTTGTGCCTGTCATTGAGGACCTCGAAACCCCGCCCGATCAGAAAATGGGAGACTGGGCATTTCCTTGCTTTGATTTAGCCAAGAGTCTCAAGCGCAATCCGGTGGAGATCGCCACAGAGCTTGCAGTGAAGATTGGTCCTAAGGGATTTATTGCCGAGGCGAAAGCTGTTGGTCCTTACGTAAATATTGTGCTCAACCTGAAGGAATTTGGTGCGGCCGTGTATACTGAAATGAAAGAACTCGGGGACGAGTACGGAACGTCAGACGTCGGCGCGGATAAACGGCTCATGGTGGAGTTTGCCAACCTCAATTCGCATAAAGACGTGCACATCGGCCACTTGCGCAACCTTTTTGTCGGCCAAGCGGCGGTGAATCTTCTTAAAGCAACCGGCTACGACGTCATCCCAGTGGCGTACATCAACGACCTTGGGTTGCACGTTGCTAAATCTGTGTGGGGCATGAAGACGTACCATAAGAATGAGCAGGTAAAGCCAGAAAATCGCGTTGCGTTTTTGCGAGATGTCTATGTGGAGGCGAATAAGGTCCTCGAAGAACAGCCAGCTTTGTCCGCGCAGGTCACCGAGGTGTTTCGACATCTGGAAGACGGGCGAGGAGGCGAGGTCGCTCTTTGGAAAAAGACGCGTGACTGGTCGATCGAATACCTCAAGGAGGTTTATGGAGAACTTGGTCTCACCATCGACCATTGGTACTTTGAGAGTGAAGTGATTGGAAAGACCAAGAAGATTATTGAGTCTCTGATTAAGAAAGGGATCGTGAAGGAGTCTGAAGGGGCGTGGATTGTGGATCTCAAGGATCAGGACTTGGGCGTCAATCTTCTCATCAAGACAGATGGGACGTTGCTGTACAACGCGAAGGATCTCGGATTGGCGATGAAAAAAGAAGAAGACTACCACCCCACGCGCTCCATCTATGTCGTTGACGAACGGCAGTCGCATGCGCTCAAGCAATTGTTTGCAACGCTTAAACGCATGGGATTTGAACGTGAGCTTGAGCATCTTTCGTATGAGTTCGTGACGCTTGAAGGCGGAGCCATGGCAGCGCGCACAGGCAACGTGATTCGGTATGAGGACTTGCGAGATGAACTATTGAAGGAAGCACGACACGCAACGCAACGTCGTCACGAAGACTGGTCAGCAAAAAAAGTTGAAAAGGTTGCGCATGCCGTGGCATTTGCGGCGATGCGTTTCTCCATGCTCAAACAGGATACGGGAAAGAAAATCGTGTTTAATCTGAAAGACGCGGTTTCGTTTGAAGGTTTTACGGGGCCGTATCTGTTGTACACGTATGCCCGCATTCAAAGTCTCAGAAAGAAAGCGGGTCGAAAAAAATCGAAGGGAACCACTACGACTCTGAATCACCCAACCGAACACCAGCTTATCCTCTTGCTCGCGAACTATCCGGAAGTGGTATTCGACACCACGCAGACGCTTGAGCCTGCCATGTTGTGTCAGTATCTTTTTGACCTCGCCAAAACGTTTGCGGAGTTTTACGCGAACGTCCCTGTCCTCACCCAAGAAGGGATCCAGCTTTCAGAGCGATTGGGATTGGTGAAGGCTGTTGGGGACGTTTTGGCTCATGGGCTGGATCTGCTAGGCATTGACCTCGTTGAAGAGATGTAGATAAGATCAAGCACATCTATGTTTAAGGATAAACAGAAGCCTGTTATGTCAAATCAAGCCAGTGGCGAGACGATCATCGCCCAGGGGGTTCGTGTTGAGGGAGACTTTCATTCACAGGGGGATGTGACGATTGACGGTGAAGTGGCAGGTTCGGTCGAAACGTTGAGCGCGCTTTCCATTGGGGAGACAGCGAAGATTCATGCCGACGTGAAAGCGAAGAGCGCTGTTGTGGCCGGGGAAGTGGTGGGAAATATTTTTGCGACGGACATGCTTGAATTGCTCGCGACGTCCCAGGTGAAAGGGGACATTGTGACGGGACGCATTTCTGTCGCCGCTGGGGCACAGGTCAACGGGAGGATCAGTATGGGAGAAGACGGAAAGGGTGCAAAGGGAAAAAAGGTAGATGAAGAAGAACTAACCACCTAATCTACCTTCGTCACCTCTTCACCTGTGTACTGTTATCTCTACGATGAATTCATCCAAGAGAATAAGCGCTTTGAGCGGGAACTTTTGAAGATTGAGAATAGGTTGACCGACTTGGGAATCGCTGGGAAGGTTTCGCGGTTGGCGCTGTTTCGCAATGCGGAAGAAATGATTCGTGATGAGATCGACCGCGGGGTGACAACGATTGTGGTTGTGGGGAATGACGAAACCGTTCGCAAAGCGATCGACGTGGTTGCGGATAACAAGGTTGTGTTAGGGATTATTCCGATCGGACCACATAATGAGTTGGCTCGCATGATGGGAATTCCCGAAGGCGTGGCCGCCTGTGATGTGCTTTCCGCGCGGCGCGTGGAGAGCATTGATGTGGGAACCGTGAATGGACGTCGGTTTGTGACGATGCTTTCCATGCCAAATTTTCGTGCGGAGATTACGTGTGAAGACAAGTTTCGTGTGACAAGTATGGTTCGACAAGCGAATCTCGAAATTCGCAATTTGGATGATCAAACAGATCCTTGCGATGGGAGGTTTGAAGCGGTCATCCGTGCCGCGGTTAAAAAAGGATGGGGGATTTTTGGAAAGACCCAATTGAAGGAAAGCGTGTTGCCTCTCAAGAGCATGGCCATCCGTTCTGATAATCCGATCTCGCTGTTTGTCGATGGGGAGGAGATGAAGTCCACTCGATTTGATATCGGGATCGAACCGCTTTTGCTCAAAGTGATCACCGGCAAGGCGCGGGTATTCTAACATTGCCAGAGAAAATCTTCTCCTGTATGATCTTGGCGCAATCATCTGCGCGGGTGGTGTAATGGTAGCCACGCCAGCTTGAGGGGCTGGTGACCGCAAGGTCGTGGAGGTTCAAGTCCTCTCCCGCGCACCACAAAAGACCCGTTCGCATGAAGGGGTCTTTTGTACAAAATCTTTATGAGGGCGTTTAGCTCAGTTGGTTAGAGCGCTTCGTTTACATCGAAGAAGTCGGGGGTTCGAATCCCTCAACGCCCACCAGAAAACTTTGTCCGTATGTCTCCATTTATCCGTATTCCGCTCGGGCTTGCCATCATGGTTGTAGGATTTTTGATGGTAAAAAAGACGGATGTGGTGCTGTCCTGGTTTGGAGCCGTTCCGTTTGCTGAGGAAAAATTTGGCCCAGGCGGATCGCGATTTTTCTACAAACTTCTTGGGATTGCTATTACATTCACTGGAATTTTTGTCGCAACGAACGTTATTTCTGGGATTTTGGAAAACTTCGCGGGACTTCTTACCCACACAGACACTTGATCCCGCACCCAGGCTTTGTTAGGCTCGAGGCGCTATGTCATCTTTGTTGCAACCAATGTACTGGCTCACGCTCCAACCTCCGGAAGTCGGAGGATTGCTTGGGTCGATCGTCTTTGGATTTTTTGTCGCCATTTTTATTCTGGGTATTATTGGCCGCATGGTGGTCGACCGCAAAGGTTCTGCTCGATACAAAAAAGAGATCGGCAATCGCATTTCAACACTTTTGGTGGTCATGGGTTTGTTGGGCGTTCTCCTCTATTTTTTCAGTTTTGAGGAGATTCAACTGTTTGGCGCGAGATTTTGGTATCCTGTCTGGATCGTGGTGACGGCCGTGTGGGTATTTTTTCTGGTTCGGTATGTGAAACGAGATGTTCCAGCGAAGCGCGCCCGTGAACAGCATTTGCGCGAACAAGGAAAATATCTTCCTCACCAACATCGGCGCTAATATGGACACACGGAGGCGTTTGGGGAATACGGGCGAGAAGCGAGCCGCCGATTTTTTACAGTCGCAGGGTTTGTCTGTCATTGAGTGTCAGTACAAAAAACCCTTTGGAGAAATCGACCTCATTTGCCAAGATGGCGAGGAGGTCGTTTTTGTTGAGGTGAAGACCAGATCTTCTTCCGTATTTGGGTATCCAGAGGACTCAGTGACGCCGCAGAAGATTGGACATATCTTGCGCGTCGCCCAAAGTTATCTCCTTGAGAAGAAACGCACAGAGTCTCCTTGGCGGATTGATGTCGTTGCTATCGAGTTTCATGAGTCTCCTCCCAAGATTACCCACATCAAAAACATTGACATTCCCGAGCGCTTTTGGTAGTGTTGGCTCATCAGAAACCTGTCGCTAAGACGGGTTTCTTTGTTGAAACACCTATGTCATCTCCTATTGAACAAGCCATTCGTCAGATTTGTGAAGAAAAAGGTCTCGCCTACGAGTCCGTTATCGATGCCGTCCAGTCCGCGCTTGCGGCCGCTTATCGCAAAGATTTTGGCGATAAGAACAGCAACATCGAAGTCGAGTTTAATCCTGCGACCGCACAATCTCGGGTGTTTGACGTGAAGACGGTTGTGGAAGATATGGACTTAGCAGAACTTGATCGATTGGAGGAAGAGCGGAAAATGCGCGTAGAGGCTCTTGCTGTGCAATGCGAAGAGGCACGGAAAAATGGCCAGGACGTTTCCTCTGTGACCATGGAAGAAGAATTTGGACCGCGGTTTAATCCCAAGACGGACATCATGGTTTCGGAAGCCCAAGTGCTCAAGATGGGAGCAAAGGTTGGAGATATCATCCGAACGGAAATGCCGACTCCTGGAGAATTCGGACGCATGGCAGCTATGACGGCCAAGCAGGTCATTACACAAAAGTTACGCGAAGCTGAACGGGAGGTCATTTTTAGCGAATTTAAGGAACACGAAGGGACGATCATGAATGGGACGGTACAGCGCCGCGAAGGCCGCATTGTGCTGGTAGATTTGGGTCGCACGACGGGAGTGATGCGTTCAGAAGATCAGATCCCTTCGGAGCGATATAATCCGGGTGATCGCATTAAGGTGTTCGTGAAACAAGTCGGTCTTACTACGAAAGGGCCCGAGATTCTTGTTTCGCGCACTAGTGAGGAGATGGTACGCACGTTGTTTGAATTTGAGATCCCTGAAGTGTCAGAGGGGTCGGTTGAGATCAAGGGCATTGCCCGCGAGGCAGGATCGCGATCGAAAGTGGCTGTTACCACTTCGGAAAACAGCATTGATCCGATCGGCGCGTGTATTGGTCAACGCGGGACACGTATCCAAACGATTATCGCGGAGTTGGGCGGAGAAAAAATTGATATTGTTGAGTGGAGCGAGGATCCACGTGAGTTCATTATCAACGCGCTCTCTCCAGCAAAAATTACGGCGCTTGAATTGCGGCCTGACGAGAAAGCAGCATTTGTGAAAGTTAAAGAGGATCAGCTCTCGCTGGCGATTGGTAAGGGTGGGCAAAATGTGCGTTTGGCCGCCAAACTTACAGGATGGAAGATTAATATCTCGGGTGATGAACTCACCCATGTCATCCCGACGACACCAAGCGAAGCGCCTGTGGAGGAGGGATCTTCTCAGGATGAGAACGCCAGAAACGTTACCGAGTAAGTATGGGTGAATTTTTTCACACGATTCTTTCTGTCCCCATCTTCAACCTCTTAGTGTTCCTTTACAACATTTTGCCAGGATCGGACATTGGGTTTGCGATTATTGCCCTTACCGTCCTCATTAAACTCATTCTCTGGCCGTTCATGAGTCAATCGCTTCGCTCACAAAAAGCGATGCAGGAGCTTCAGCCGAAGATTGAGGAATTGAAGAGTAAACACGCAGACGACCGCGAAGCGCTTGCTAAGGCCATGATGGAGCTTTATCAGAAAGAGAAAGTCAATCCACTAGCCTCGTGTCTTCCACTCTTAGTTCAGCTTCCTATTTTGATTGCCCTCTATCGCGTCCTTTTAGCGGGTTTTGGTGAGCAGACGTTGCTTGAATTGTATCCGTTTGTCTCTAACCCAGGAGAAATCAATCATATTTTTTTTGGGGTGATCGATTTATCTGTGGCAAGTCTTTATCTGGCGGTTTTGGCCGGATACTTCCAGTTTATGCAGACGCGAATGCTCATCACTAAGCGTCCGCCCAAACAAGTTATCGGGAAAAAGGGGGCGTTGGATGAGACCATGCTTGCTTCCATGAATAAATCGATGCTCATGTTCATGCCTGTCATTACGGTCGTGATCGGAGCCACGCTTCCAGCTGGACTGACGCTCTATTGGGTTACGGTAAACATCGTTTCAATTTTGCAACAGCAGTTCGTGTTTTCAAAGATTCGAGAAGGCAAGTAAGATGCTCCTATATGGGAGCGCGAACGGATCTAGAACAATCGATCCTACGGACGATCCTTTGGTTTTCATTGTTTTCTTATCCATTGACCGTTTTTGAGATTTGGAAGTGGTTGCTCAAGCCCGAGCGGGCGTATGGGCTTGCAGAAATTTACGCGATTTTGGAGCGAAACCTTTGGCTGCAAGAGAAGTTAGAGACATTCAATGGCTTTTATGCGCTCAAGGGATCAGAAGTTGAAAAGCTCGTTGTGGGTCGACAAGAACGCTTTCTGGATGCCGAACGAAAGTTCCGTGTGCTGCGCCGCGCTGCCCATTATTTTTCTCTCTTGCCTGGTGTCCGCGCGGTTGCGGCGGGCAATACGCTGGCGTGGTGGTCGACCACAAAACACAGTGACATCGATCTCTATATCGTGACGCGTCCCGGCCATATTTGGTCGTCAAGGTTTTGGTTGGTCATACCGTTTCTCTTTTTAGGTCGACGACCATCGCAGGATCAGTCTTCGAACGTACGGGATCCATTCTGTTTTAGTTTTTTTTCAACGACCGAGAAATTGAACCTTGAGGAGTTGTGCCTGCCACGGGATTATTATATGGCTTTTTGGGTTCGTTCACTTGTTCCAATCCTTGACCGCGACGGGAGTTTGGCGAGGTTGCAATCACAGAATCGATGGGTTTCGCGCAGTCTACCCAACGCCCTGCCGCGCTCAAGCCATCGTCGACATCAACCACGTTTTGTTCCAAGACTTCCACTACAGTGGAGAGTCACTGAGCCACTCTTTCGATGGTTTCAGCGTAACCGACTTCCCGTCCACCTGCGTGAGCTTGCCAACCTGGATTCGCGCGTCGTGGTGACAGATGAGATGCTGAAATTTCATGAGAATGACCGACGGGCGCATTATCGCGACCAGTTCGAGATTCTTCTTGCGAAACATTTATGATTCAGAAATTTGCTCATCTTCTTTTTCTTGCGTCGATTCTCTTGTTGCCTTGGCAGACACAGGCGATTTATTCCATGGCGCACGTTTCGGGTGAACCGTCTGCGTATGGCGTGTTATCGGTGTATGTCACGGAGGCGATGATCGTCTTTGCGTTTCTGTTGCGTGGACGCCTCCAGACACACCCGCAGACCAGCCGCATGGCGCGAGCGGTCTTTTTTTTCTTGGCGGCAGCGTTTTTTTCTTTGGGCATGAGCCGGGTGGAGTGGGTTGGGTGGTTTCATCTCGTTCATGTTGTTGGTGCGGCGTTGTTGTTTTTTTTGCTCATCGACGTACGGACGAATATCCGTCAGGTTCTCATTCTATTTTTGTTGGGACTGATCGTACCCGTCCTGGTTGGTTGGTTCCAAGTGTTGCACGGATCAAGTCCTGATTCGACTTTGCTTGGCATCGCCGCGAAGGATGTGGCAACGGCGGGTGTCGCTGTGGTGGAAACAGCAAACGGACGTTTGTTGCGCGCGTACGGTACATTCCCGCATCCAAATGTTTTTGGGGGTTATCTGGCGTTGGGGATTGTGGGGCTTGCTTGGCTGACACGGTTCATCCGCTCCCAACAAGTGCTTACAGGAGCATTGGTTGCTTGTGTGGTGTTAGGGTCCAGCCTCATCGTGACGTTTTCGCGATCCGCTTGGTTGGGAGTGTTGGTCTCCTGCTTGGTGATATGCGTGTTCATGCTTTGGCAGCGGCGTCTCCCTCCTCGTCGCGCATTTCCGGTTCTCGTATTGGGACTTGTTTCTGTTGTGTTTACCCTGAGTTTTTTCCACGCTCAGGTGCTTTCGCGTTTCGATCCTTCAATGCGTCTAGAGGTTATTTCTCTGGAAGAACGCGCCAGTCAATACCAGACGTTTGGAAGCGTGTTTTGGACAGCGCCCCTGTTAGGCGTTGGGCCAAGCGCTTATACGTTTACGTTGGAGAGATTAGATCCAGGACATCCTGTCTGGTCGTATCAGCCCATTCACAACACGTATCTTTTGATTCTTGCGGAGCTTGGGGTGTTTGGGATGTTGGTATTTGGTTATGCGATTTTTTGTCTCAACCCGTTGGCAAATGCGTCCCTGCGGAACTCGTCCGGGCTTTTCGCCATGGCGCTGGGGGTGCTTCTATTTGTGATTGGGTTGTTTGACCATTATCTGTGGACGCTCTGGCCAGGATTGAGTCTCACCGCTGTGTGTTTGGGAACGCTTGTTCAGATCGCCTATTCGTCCAACCGTAACGAAAATAGGCCACGTTCGATCCCTTGACAGCCGGAGTCTCTTT
>CAZELN010000020.1:0-17992 GCA_964513275.1 uncultured Gammaproteobacteria bacterium | reverse complement strand
GTTGAAGTCATAATAGCCAAAGTCAATAGCTTTGCACGTTTGTTTGTAGATTTCCGCGCTCCCAGTTTGGTCCCAAGAGGCAAAGGGTTGAATCACGGCCGATAAGACGATTCCTGCGTTGCCAGCGGCTTCCATGGTTGCATCTGGGAGACTCCAATCGTAAGTGCCCTTTTCCGCTTCGATGACGTTCCAAACAAAGGCGCCGACGACGTCACGGTTGGAGGAGAATCCGGTTTCTTTCACCAGGGTTCCATTTCTCTGCAACGAACGGTCGATATTGGTAAAAAATGTCTGCATGGCGTTTTCGTCCTCGCGTAATGCGGACCACCCTGTCATGAGGAGTTCTTGCATTTGCGGTTTTCCTCCTAAGCCGTCGTTGGAATTAAACGCCATCATGGTGGCGAACAAGGAAGTTTGTTGTGCCTTTTCCTTGACGACAGTCTCCGTTTGTGTGGTAGATGTCGCTGTTTGGGAAACCTCCTCATTCGATTCGCGGTCGACAAAAATGAGTGCGACCGCGGCAAGGGCAAGGACACCTGCAAGGCTTGAAAGGAACAAAAAAAGTTTTCGTGCCATAACATGTGAGTGATGATTTTTCATTATAGGAGGTTGGTTGACGGATGGAAAGTTTTTTCGTACACTTTTTGCGGTTTAGATATTGGGGCGGCTAGCTCAGTTGGTTAGAGCGTCACATTGACATTGTGAAGGTCAGAGGTTCGAATCCTCTGCCGCCCACCACAAAAATCCCTCGGGTTAGCCGGGGTATTTTTGTTTGAGCTCTCCTTCAAGCCAAGCGAGAGCCTCTTCACGCCGCATCAACTTACCATCAAGCTGGAGATCACGTACGCGCTCCAACCACAGACGGACCTCGGGACCTGCTGGAACTCCATGTGCCAGAATGTCCTGACCAGAAAGCAGGGGAGCGATCGATTCATCGTGGTCGACGAGCCAACGGTCTTCAATCTGTTTGCGTCGTGTCGCGATGGCACGTTTGAGGTCATTGTTCCCCAGAAGATCCAAGCATCGCAGGAATAGCAATCCCTTTCCGTTGAAGTACCGCTTTTCAAATTCGCTTGCGCGCATCTTGTTGATGTCCGCCAGAGGGGTTTTGTCCTGGAGAAGACGTATGAGTGCCACCACGATCTGTGTTTCTGTGCGTTGGGCTGAGTCACGCGCGAGGGTGTCCAATCCCGTGAAAGACAAAACCTCGCGCACCTGGTTGATGGAGAGGTCGCGCAACAGAAGCGTTAAAACGACCGTGAGTTCTCCAAGCGTTGACCCGTGAATGGGAGCGAGATAGTTCGTTTGTTGCTCGAGCTGTTTCTGTACTTCCGGGAAGAGGACAGAGATTGCGCCGTGAATCTCCAGTTCTTTCATGGCTCGAGTGGGATTTCGCGAAAAGGCCTTGGAAAGTTCTACGCCGATTGTTTCGCGTGGCACGACGTACTCAAGTTTGCCATCTTTCTCTCGCTGGCGATTCAGGTTTGGCATGAGAGCCTTCATCGCGTGTCCTGTTTCTTCTTCGATCGAGAAATTGAGCTCAGAGCCAAATCGGATGCCACGCAGGATACGAGAGAGGTCTTCTGTGAAACGTTGTATGGGATCTCCAACCGCGCGAATCGTCTTTTGTGCCAGATCCATCTGGCCGTTGAATAGATCGATGAGATTTTTTGTACGGATATCAAAGGCCATGGCGTTGATCGTAAAGTCACGGCGCGCGAGATCCTTTTCGATCGGCAACTCAGGATCCGATTGCACATCAAAATCTTTATATCCCCCCAGACTCCCTTTCGCGACCGATTCGGTTCGTGGAAGGGCGATATCGATAAACTCGATCTGCTCAGGGTCAAAACCGTTTGGCATGAATTTATATACGCCGAAATGTTGTCCAACAAGATTGAGTTCACCCACGGATCGAAACCAGCGTTCAAGATCAACGGGTTGAAGATGCGTGATGACGAAATCAAAATCGATTTCTCGCATGCGTCGGCCCAGGAGGGAATCGCGCACGGCTCCGCCCACCAGATAGAAACCCGCTTGTGGGTGGTCACTCAAGAAGGCCTCGATCCATTTCAATGCAGGCTGTGATTGTAACAGAGCGATAAGTGGATCCTCCATGTTCATACCGTTCTATTGTAGCAGAGCCTGCTTGTACTGAGCGAACGTCTTTTCACACATCTGCTCCACGGAAAAGTTTTGCTCGACCGCCTGCTTAGCCGTCGCCCCCAGAGACGCTCTTGTCTGCGGGTCGTGGAGCAGAGTCGTCAGCGCGCCAACAAGCGAGTCGAGGTCATCGCCGATGAGCAACCCGCCGCCGTTCTCGAGCAATTCAGGAATGCCACGCGGCTGGCGATCACGGGAACACCCGCAGCCATGGCCTCCAGGATCGAGTAGGGGAATCCCTCCCAGCGTGAGAGGAGGACAAAAAGGTCGGCCTCATTGCGGAGCATCGCGAGCACTTGTTCGCGGGGAAGTGATCCGGCAAGCTCGACATGATCTTGGAGTCCGAGCTTTTGGATGAGCGTCTCGAGTCTTTTTCGGTCAGGCCCATCGCCGATGATGGTGATACCAGCGCGATTTTGAATTTCGCGGGGAAGGTTGGCAAACGCTTCGACAAGCATGAACGGATCTTTTGGCGATGCGAGCCGTCCAACGAAAAAAATGTTAGTACTGTTTGTGTCATCCCGAGCGGAGCGACCAACGGGAGCGGAGTCGAGGGATCTCGAGATTTCGATCCCATTATAAATTTGCGCAAGTTTCCCGTCTGGGACGATGTGGTGTGATTGAGCCAGTTCAAGATCATTGCGTGACACACAAATGATTTTCGACGAGAAGCGTCCCGCTATTCGTTCAAGAAAGGGAAGCACGAGTCGACGCAGTACAGGCGCCCCTTGAGTGAATCCCCATCCATGCGCGGTAAAGATCGTTGGAATGTGACCACGCATGGCAAGGCGGCCAATCAATCCCGCCATCGTCGAGTGGCAGGCAACGAGATCAGGCTTGCATTCGTGAACCGTTCGCAAGAGCCGTCGCCCAGATCTCCAGAGTCGGAGGGGGTTTGCGCTATTGCCGAGGTTCTCGTTGGGAACGAACCACCCACCGCGTCGCTCGACTTCACTCGCGAGCCACCCACCTGGTGCGCTCATAACCAGGACTTCGTGACCATGTTCGACCAACCAATGCGCGAGCTGTGCCACATGGGTTTGTGCGCCTCCTTGTTCGGATTTGGTGATGAACATCAGAACACGCATATCAATTCAGGGTCTCAATGAATGCCTCGGCATTTTGTGCCTGGCTTGGATCCAGCTGTTTGAGGAGGTTTGCGGTCTCTACGGCTTTCCCTTTCTCTCCGATCTGCGCGTACGCGGCGGCGAGGTTTGGGAGGAGCGACGAGTCTTCTGGATTCTTGTCGAGCCAGGCCTGGTAGAGATCGATGATCTTCTCGTACTCTTGGAAGGTTATGAGCAACTCGGCGAACCAGAGCACTTGTTGCTTGGACGCGCTTTCGATTTCTCCCAGCGTCCCTCGGTATCCGTAGTCAGCAGCCAGTCGAAGGTTCCCTTCTTTAAAGGCGATCTCGGAGAGGATGAGGAATAGGCTTGGTTCATCTGGAAACGACTCAAGCACAGACTCGACGATCGTTTTGGTTTCCGTCACATTTCCGTTCTTGAGATTCACAAGGGCGAGGCTGCGCTTGGGTTCAAATCTTCCTGGTGCTAACTCAACCGCACGCACAGCCGCGTCCATGCCTTCTTGTGCCACAGGGGTTTCTTGCAGGTTTGCCTTGAGGTAGTACAGGAACCCCAGGTCGCTCCAGACACGCGCTCGCAATGGGTGGCGCGAGATGGCCAATTCGTGTTGATGGATGGCCTCGTCGACAACCTCCGGGGTCAATAAAGAGGCTTTTACCAACGACTGGACGAGCAGAACATATTTGTTTGCGATGAGGGTATCGTCCAGGATAATTTTTTGTGAGGCAGCGGATCGGTATTGCGCGAGTGCAGTTTGGGGATCGTTTCGGAGGGATCGTTCAGCCGTGCCTACGGTATACGCAAGGTCGTGGGAGGGGAGGACATAGGCGAATATCCCTACGACTGCCACCACACTCCCTAACGAGAATGCGAGCGTTGCGTTTTTCGATACGCGTGCAGCCTGTTTGTTGGAGGAAGTAGATGGGGTGCTGATCCAGGCGATGAAAAATAGGAAGGTCAGGAGCTCGCTGAACGTGTGGAAGACAAACTGTCCCTGCACCACGTAGGCGGTGAGGCCGGCCATAAGGATGAGACGTTGGTCGGTCACGCCCGTGTGCAGGCCTTGCCGATACAAGAGAAACAAAAGCGCTAGATAGAGTGCGAAACCTATGATGCCGGTCGTGGCGAGCCATTCGATGGCGATGTTGTGGGGTTTGTCCGGCCAGGCGGTCGAGCTATCGTAGGTTTCCTGCGTGAACATCTGGTCGGCGAGGCGATAAAAATTTCCCGGGCCAAGCCCGAGCACGGGAGCCTGCTGCCATCCTCGTACTCCCATCTCCCAGTAGGCCAGGCGGGATTGCACGTTGGCGTCCGTGATCTCAGTGAGGCGTGAGAGCGCTGTCTGTCCGGGGGCAAACCAAGCGATGGCAAAAAGAAGGGAGACGCAGATGACGAGTGCCGCCAGAGTTTTTCCTAGGACGCCCATGAGTTGGTCGCGTCGTGCGAAGGCTTGAGCCACGAGCCAAAATATGCCAGCTGCCAGAAGTCCGACGAGTGCGCCACGTGTTCCAGAGAGGAGGATTCCGACCAGCATAATCGCACTTGCGACGCGATATACGTTTCGGTTCCGTTCTGCCCGATCGAACGCTCGCGAGAGGCTGAAGAAGAGCGGAAGGACAAGGTAGCTCGCAAAAAAGATCGGGTTTCCTAGAACGCTCGCGACACGGCCGCCCTGGCTGGCAAAGGACGGTAACAGCCACGATTCAAAGAGCGAGTAGAGGGCAATGAGTGTGGCGACTCCGATAAGGATGGTTGTGTAGGTTTGTTTGGACCGTTCCCGGTTGGAAAACAGTTCGTAGAAATAGAGCACGACCAGGAATCCGTGGATGAAGACGAGCACGCTCACCGGGCGTTGGAACGTTCCTAAGAAACTGTTGAGTTGGTCGATCCCAACCAAGGAGGAGACGATGAGCGTGAGCGTGAAGGCGGCTAGGACGAGCAGAATCGGTTGCCGCAGATGGGCAAGAGGTTTTTCTTTTTGAAACAGGATGGCGAGGTAACATGGGAGGGCGAGCTCTGTGAGTAAAAGAAAGATGATCACTTTGGAGGTGCTAAACGGTTGTGTGTAGGACGGGAAAAAGAGAAGAGGAGTGAGGAGAATCAATCCGCAGAGGATACCCAAGATTTTGTAGAGATGGTTGGGGGAGAGCATAGTGGTTCATCGCAGTGAGCGATGGGTATAGATCGTTTGATCGAACACGTGGATGCGCACCCAGCGGACAAGGGCGAGAGGGAGCAAGGAAGCGATGAGAGGTTTGAGGATGTAGACGGCGTTCCAGAGAGGATAGTCGCCACGTTTGGCTGACGCGAGGCGTGAGCGTGCCGCATAGCGCAGTTGCTCGCGCTCGTTGGCGAAGGAAATCATACTTTTGGCCATGCGTTTTTGCATGAGGACTTCGGGGAGATTGGCGAAGCGAGAATGACGCGAAAGGCGCAACCAGAGGTCGTAATCCTGGGCGCGTCGATAGGTTTCGTTGTAGCCATGGGCGCGATCAAGCGCGGATTGGCGCATCATTACCGAGCTGTGGAGCAGAGGGTTGGTGCGCGGCAGAGCGCGATGAAGTTCATCAGGATCTGTGACGATGTTTGGTTGTCCGATCACGTGACTGTCCCCATCAATCCACTCGTAGGCGGTACCCACGACGTCGATGTCAGGATGGGCATTGAGGAAGGCGAGCTGTTTCTCGAGTCGATGAGGGAGCGCGATGTCGTCCGCATCCATGCGGGCGATGAAGTCGCTGTGGGTTTGGGCAAGGGCGAGGTTGAGCGACTTGGTAAGTCCGAGGTTCATCGCGTTCGTGAGCACACGAATACGTGAATCCTGTTCGGCGAGCTCGCGCAGGATTTGAGGAGTCGTATCGGTCGAGGCGTCGTCGACGATGAGCAACTCAAAATCGCGGAAGGTTTGTCCAAGTAAACTCAACACTGCCTCGCGGATAAAGCGTTCGTTGTTGTGGACGGAGAGGAGGATAGAAATTTGCATAGTTATCCAACAGGCTCATTTTTTGGGAAGCAGTAAAGTTCAGTGACGATCCACGTGCCGTTCTTTTTTAGATCTTGAATAGTCGTCAGTTTGAATCCGTTTTTATTCCACGTGGTAACTACGTACTCAATCTGGTCGAAAAAATTAAAGAGTTCCTGAGGTTCTCGGTGGGCGATCGCCATCGGAACCGGATGGAATTCTACCTGACAAATCGGTTTGAATGTCATCAGCGTATGGATGCCACCTTGAAGGACGTTTATTTCGTGTCCTTCAACATCGATCTTTACATAGTCCAACTTACGAACGGCATTTTTTTCGCAGAATGTATCCATGGTTGTAAATGTAGCCATTTCACCGAAAGCAGCAGCGTCATGCCCGGTTGGTGAAGCATGCACAGAATAGAGACCCGTTTTTTTGTTTCCTCTTTTGTAGCGCTCATGTTGTGTGCCGGTTGGAGGACCGATAAACAACGACTGTTCTTTATCAGAAAAACCAAGATGAAACGGGTGGATCATCGGTACGTCGTTCTGTTCTACGTTTTTTTTAAGACAGGCGTACGCAAGCGAGGCCGGTTCGAAGCTATAAATGGTTGCTCTTTTGATTTTTGAAAGGAGGAGGCTCACAAATCCGATATTTGCCCCCACATCAAACACAACTGGGTGTTCCGAGCGAATAAGACGTTGGTAAATCGCTTTTTGGTCCTTCCACCGTTGCATGTCGCTAAACAAAATTTGGCGAACGTAGGGATCCCACCTGGTTTCGGTGATATGAATTCCGTCCCAGTCGGCACTCTGGAACTGACCCTTTTTTACCCACGAGTAGATAAAAAATGTTTTCAATGCCCCTTTCGCTCTCTTATAGACAGCAGGAAATTTTTTGCGACCCATCGCGATGAGCGCACGCATGTGGTTCATAGAGACCTTTTTTGAGCGATGACGTGCACGTTGTCTCCCAACCAGATCCAATCACAGAGATATACAAGAGGAAGTAGGAGACGATTCAC
Organism: uncultured Gammaproteobacteria bacterium; assembly: GCA_964513275.1. Classification (GTDB taxonomy): domain Bacteria; phylum Patescibacteriota; class Patescibacteriia; order UBA9934; family GWF2-40-263; genus UBA12478. The sequence goes on along the minus strand of CAZELN010000020.1, from coordinate 10,755 downwards.
GGACCAATTATTTCGAATGGCTCCTGTCGAAAGAGGGATACGCCAAGCGTCGCGTAACCAATATTCGATTGAACCAGACCAGCCCTTCGTACTTGAGACCGTGGAGAGATCAAGAATTTCGTAGCCTTCTTGCTCTAGGAGTGTTCGAAGAACACGTGGAGAGAAAAGCAGGTTATGCCGTGGCGCATCGAGATTAAACCAATAGCTTCGAAACATCTGTGCCACAAGGCTCTGCACATTTGGCATATTCATGTACAGGATACCATCCTTTTTCAGGGCATGATGGACATGTGCAAGAAGGGCGTGCGGATTGTCGAGGTGTTCGAATACTTGATTGAGAACAACAGCATCAAAGGTCGGTTCAGACCAATGCTTCATGACAGAGAAGCCTTGTCGTACATCCAGTCCAAGCGTTCGACTTTGTTGGACCATCTGCCGGGCTGGCTCCAGACCGTGCACACGCCATCCAAGATGTTTTTGTGTCACAAGAAAAGCTCCGGTACCACTACCGACATCCAAAAGTTCTTTTCCTTCTCCTAGGTATTTAAGCGGGGTGGCGCGAAAGAGTTTTGTGTAGCGTAGGAGGATATGAATCCAGCGTGAGAATGTTCCTACGGCAGGAAGACCCGCAGGGAGACAAAATACCTCTTGCCAAATTCGGCGGCGCATTTGCATCAACCATTGAGTGCGAGCAGAGAAAGAAGCGGATTTTATTGGTGCTTCTGTGTGAGAGATGTAATTGTCGTCGTAGTGTTCCTCGTATGTGTGAGAGGTTGTTTGTGGATAAAGGAAGATCAAACCGCATGTGAGACAACGATAGTATCCAGAGTTGGCGAGCGGTTTGTTTCTCAAACGGTCTTGGCCGCGGATCCAGAACCTCGCGTTTTGGCCACAACAGGAAGGGCATGTCATAAGACTATTTTGTGTTCAAGCGTAACAGCTCATCTGTGATGCATCCTACAGCATCTTCAGGATAGTTGATGTAGGTTTTTAGAAAAGCGGGGATGTGTGACCGTATGAGGGCTTGCGTATGTGGGTCGGTCTGCGATTCCAAAGCGAGAGCGAGCTCCTGTGCATTATGGGCGCTCCACGCGGCTTGTAACGTAACCATGTCCATGTCCGCGACTTCATCGATATTGAGCAAAATAACAGGGATACCTTGAAGAGCTGCTTCCACGTGTAAGGTTGAGGAGGAAGTGATGAGCACTTCTGGAAGCTCCAAGAGATCATTGATGTTCGATATAGCCGATCGGATGAAGACATCATGCTCCAGTTCGAGGTCATGATCACGCACAAGATTTTCATAAAAATTTTTGGCGTCGTAGGGACTTTTGGCCGGATGCGGTGTGATGAGGAGTTTCCAGGTCATAGAGGTACGTGAAGTGAACTGACGATAGGCGTTGAGCACGAGCATACATAACGCCGCATTCTTTGTGAGATCAAAATGTTGTCCTGAAAAGAGGACGAAACGTTGATCTGGCAGAGAAAACTGGACAAGTTGCTGTTCACGGTCTCCTTTCTTTGGAGCAGAAAAGAGAGGAGTAAGCGCTGGTGATCCTGTGACGGTGATTCGGTTTTCGTCCACACCATGATTCACAAAGTACTGTTTTGCGCACAGTCCCCAGACAAACAGCGAGGAGACAATCGAAGGGGTGTTCACAACTAGATTTTTTGTGGTTTCGTTGGTTACACCATGTTGAATCAAGATTGTGGGGAGATGTTGTTGTTTCGCGCGGGTCAGTATCAGACGTTCGAATGGATGCATTTCTGTCGCTGAGATAACCGCCATGTCTTCACGAAGTTCAGTCTTGAGGCTGGCTTCCATTCGAAGGAACTGAGGCGCATGAAAGAGTAATTGGCAGAGCGGCTCAAGCATCTGAATTCGTCTTTTTGACGCGAGAAGCTTGATGGTGGTTTGTCCGAGCATACACAAGAGCGACCAGACTTGTTTGAGTGGAAGGGCTCCTTTTGTAAGATCCACACAAGGAAGTTTTGGGTACTGGCTCTGCAGGGCTTTGCATTGTCCTGCATCAAATGTAAATACACAGACCTTCTCTCCCCGCTCGCTGAGTGCGTGGACGACTGGATTGAGTGTCTTCGCGATCGCTCCGTGGGGAGCGTATTTGGCAAAGAGGAATACAAACGTGTGACCTCGGGGAGAGTTCTGCTGTTCTACGTTTTTTGTGCGTACGCACAGACGGATACATTTCCAGAGAGCCGCGACGAGAGATCGAATCAATCGACACCAGGATCCTTGTTCGTTTCCAGACTCGCGACCTTCACACATCGACAAAAAAACAGGCAACCGAAGAAGCCCACCATAAGAAATTCCGTTGTGAAGCGTGAGGTCTTTTTCATCCTCCAAGAACCAGTGGTCGGCGAATTCTAGACTCCAGGAGGCGGTCGTCTGTCGAGTTGATGCATCAAAAGCAGGGATCCCAGACTTCATAGGACTAAAGTGTCACGTATCGGTCGTTCCACTCTGCCAAGATGAGCTCCGCTAAGCGAAGTTCGTCCTGCGTATGGATGTCCACGGTCATGTTGAGATCATCGAATTCATGGATGAGGATATTGGCTCCCAGTCGTTCACCCTGTGCCATGTAGGAGGCTTTCGTACAAGTGATAAGTCCACTGTAACAAATAAAGATCTGGTCGGGCTTGAGTTGGCGTACGGTGAATCCGCTATCCAGACGTTGGAGACCTTCTGCCGTGCGTTTCCAAACGGACTTATGTTCATGTACGCCGCTAATGACTGAATCATATCCCCCCAAGAGCAGGGCATCGATAGCTTCGTCCAAAAAAGCAGGTGGTCGCACAGGCCGTGTCGGATCAACAAAACAGATGTACTCGATGGAGAGGTCTTGTTCCAGGAGCCTCTTCGTCATATAGGCGAACGTGTCTTCCAGACGTGTGTGATCCTGGGTCAGGGACTCCGGAAGGAGAAAAGGAACCTCCGCTCCATACCTTGTGGCGGCATGCGCAATCTGTTGGTCATCCGTCGCGACCACGACACGCCCGATCCGGTTGGACCGTTTTGCCGCAGCGATCCCGTAGGCAATGAGTGGATGGCCATTGAGGGGTTGAATGTTTTTTTTCGTTAAGCCTTTTGAACCGCCTCGAGCCGGGACAATGGCAACAATGTTTGGAGTCTTCATAGGCCGATCTCGTGACGTTTGAGGAACAACTGTTTAGCCATTTCGCGTTGTGTGACTTCTTGGATGTCCAAAAAGGCGAGCGCATGATCCAATGGGACGACCGCGATGGATTCACCCAGTCGGGCGCCGGCATGAATGAAGGTGGTCTTCGTGATGCAACCCAGACCCGTGTATCCCATCCAAAGTGGATCTTTCTGTGCGTGTTTCACAAAGCCGCTGTCCTTACGAACAAAGATTCCATCTTCTAAGGCCCACAGGGCTCGATACTCTTTCTTGGCAACAAAAACAGAATCCTCCTTTTCAATGAGAGCCTTTTTTACAAGAGCGTCCATGAGCTCTGCGGTCCGGAATACGTGGGTTCCTTTTAGGAAGAGGACATGTGAAGGGATAAATCCTTCTGAGGTCTCCTCGTGCGTGAGCGTCGCACGGAGCACGTCCTCTAAGGACGCGACTGGACCGTTAAACTCCGGGGTCAAATAGAAAAAGGTTCTGAATCCGTGAACACGGGCTCGTTCAAGGGCGACCGGATGTTTGCTTGCGATAACGACACGACAAATGAGAGTCGCCCGCGCGATTTCGTGTAGCACATGGTCCAAGAACGACTGATCTGACCCGTAGGGAGTTTCGAGTAAGAGCTCAGTATCTTCGTCACTCAATGGAAGGATGGTGAGGATCTGTTGCGCGCCATCACAAGCAAGGTGCCGGTCTACGTCTTGGACGGAGACGAGAGAGGGTTCCAGTTGTTCTAAAATTCTGACCGTCGTTTCACATCGGCTAATATTTCCGTATTGATGAATTCCGTGATGGTGGTACACACGTGCTTCTGGTTCGTACACGACAATGAACCCACGTTCTTGTACGGCTTTCGTCCATAGCCGATCTTCAATATTGGTTGCGGTCTCGTCAAACGGGGTATGCTCCCAGACATCGCGGCGGATGATGGAGTTTGCATTATGGAAAAAGTTATCCTTCCGCTGGATTTTTTTCTCTGGCCCGAACGTAATGAGGAGATCGCGTTTATCAAACGGGGAAGACTCTGGGAGAGGAAGTTGGCGGCCATAGACCCCGGCGACTTGGGTGTCCTGTATAAGGGTGGTGACAAGTTGTTCGAGCCATGTGGAATCCGCTGGAACCGCATGGGCAGACAACAGAACCAATAAAGACCCTTGTGAGGCACGGATGCCGGCGTTTAGAGCTTGCCCAGGACAGTATGGCGAGACCTCGTGGGAGATAATTTTGCAGAGGAATTTTTTTGCAATTTCACGTGTGCGATCCGTCGATCCCGTATCAACCACAATCACTTCACGATTCTGATAGGTCTGGGTTTCGATGGCGCTGAGGGTACGTCCGATCCAAGCCTCCTCGTTCTTGGTTCGGATAATGATAGAGACGAGCGGTTGGGTCATAGCGTCCTGCCAACGGCTGGTGCGATAGATCGTACATCCTTCATGAGCCCGTTGAATGCTTCAAAATTCAGGGCCTGGAGCGGATCTACCCACGCCCCTTCAGGGGTAGGATGAACGTCGATCAGAAGTCCGTCGGCACCCCCAGCAATCGCCGCGCGGCTCATGGCGTTCACATAGGAACGTTTAAACGTGGAGTGGCTTGGGTCGGCAATGACGGGAATCGTCGGCGCGTATTCATTGAGTGCGACAATCGCCTGGATGTCCAAGATGGCACGTGAGGCAGTGTTGTGTGTATGAGGAACGGCCACCCCGCGTTCACACACGACGATATTAGTTTTTCCTCGAGCGTAAAAATGTTCCACCACCCCCAAGAGACTTCGAATAGATTCACCGGCATGGCGTTTTAAGAGCACGGGTTTGGAGGTGTGACACAGACGGTAGAGCAAGTCCATGTTAAACATCGATCGATAGCCAACTTGGTACATGTCAACATACGGCTCCATCAGGTCGATCGCGGCGGCAATGGTAGGTTCTGAAACGATCGGAAGTCCCACGGATTTTCCTGCCTCCGCAAAATAGGCAAATCGAGGCTCCGCGCGCTCGAGCACTTCCTTTTTGGAAAGCATATGCGTGCGGGGAAGATCTTCACCGCCGCTTCCGGCGTCGGCAAGAAGGAGCGGATCGCCATAGGGAAAGGTGAGAGGTTTGAATACGCCACCACGGAGAATGGTCGCTCCCGCGTCTTTTACGGCCCTGGCGATGGCGAACACCTGTTCGCGACTTTCGACCGTGCACGGTCCGGCCATGATCGTGAGTGTCTCTCCGCCGACCTGTGTGTTCCCCACAATCACAGGATGTTTGGGTCCCGGAGCACTCGCGAGAGGGATATTATTTTGAAGATCTTTTTCGCTGATGTCCTTCATAGCATGTGGTTAGACAGATGACATGATAGTTTTTACGGAGGTCTGTGGAACTGGGTTCCCCATCCCTGAGGCCGCTTTTTCAAAGGCGATAACGGCTTGTTTGAGATTCATCTCTTTTCCGTTGAGCGTGCGTGCTCCGTGTTCACGGGCGAAACGCAGGAGAGGAGTTTCCAGAGGCTGGTAGATGACATCAAAGACGAAACTGGTCGGGCGCAAGGAGTCCAGGACTCCAATATCGATCGGCAACTCATCTTCTTGTCCGGATCCGTTGAAACCCAACGTCGTGGCGTTCACGATGATATCGGCATGGGTAATGGCTTCTGAAGTGATCGGCCAGGCAACGACGATTGTTGGACAAAGCAATTCCACTTTTTGTTGGAACGCCCTAGCGGTATCCAACGTCCGATTGGCGATGAGAAGTTTTCCTTGTGAGCCAATGGCCCGCGCGAGATAGACGCCGACGGCTTGCCCAGCTCCACCGAGGCCCACCAGGAGAACAGTTTTTCCTGCGATCGGTCCGGCATGGGATTCGAGGCTCTCTCGTGCGGCCGCCCCATCCGTATTTGTACCCACAAGCTTCCCGTCTCGGCGGTAGAGGGCATTCACAGCACCAATCAATCGAGCTTCTTCTTCAACCTCGTCCAAAAAAGCACTTACCATCTGTTTGTGAGGTGTGGTTACTGCCCCTCCGATAAATCTGGGGTCGTTTTTGAGTTCCTCAACGACTTCGTGGAGATATTCAGTGGCAACATCCATTGCGTGCATCTTGGCCGAGATTCCGAGTCCCTGGAATGCAGCGTTCCACAGAAGGGGAGATCGAGCGCCTCTGGAAGGATGTGCTCCCAAGATGGCTGCAAAGAATGTGGTGGTATTTAGGTCGAGTGCTTCTCGATTCCCTACACGTACGAGTGTTGCCTGAGTCATAGATTAGACAGAGGGTTTTCCTAAGCGAGCCGAGCGAGTGTGTTTATCCACATTCATCCATGCGTGATCTTCTGCACTCTTATACAGTGCATGGACGATACGAACGCTTGCCAATGCATCTGCGGGTGGGACGGGGGGATCGACACGTCCAGCATTGAGTCGATCAAATGTTTCTTGGAGCAATGGACCATGTGAAAGACCGTATCCGTTAGGAACAACTTGTGAATATTTGTTTGAGACGTCTGCGTCATCAGTCTGTGTTTGTGTGAATGCCCACTGGACAATAGTGTTGAGCGCGACGCCACTAATTTGGGCAGACCCATGTTCCCCTACGATGGAAAGAGATGCTTCCTTGTCTTCCGGCCGAGCGGCGGTTGTGACCTCAATCGTGCCGAGTCCACCGTGTTCAAATCGAACAAGTGCAACGGTCGTGTCCTCTGCTTCAAGTCGGTTGAGCGCATTTTGTTGTGCACTCACTACCTCTTTGATGGGCCCACAAATCCATTGGAGCGCATCGATATGATGGATAGCTTGTTGGCTGATCACTCCACCATCCATCTCCCAAGTTCCATGCCACCCATCTTCATAATAATCTTGGTATCGACACCAGATGACACGCACACTTCCCAAGACCTGTTTTCCAAAGCGACCAGAGTCGACAATCTGTTTAAGGTGGGCGATGGCGGGGTTGAATCGATTCTGCTTGATCGCGGCGTACATTAATCCCTTTTGTGCCGCCAAGGCGATGTTCTCTTCGACCTCTTGGGGGAGTAAGCCAATGGGTTTTTCTACGATTACGTGTTTGTCGGCGTTCAGAGCGGCACGTGCATGAGCCCCATGTTTTCCTGATTCTGTCAGGATGAGAACCACATCAACATCAGGGTTCTGGAGCACTTCGTTGAGGTCGTACACAGCAGTTGCCCCAAGACGTTGGGCCATCGCGTCCGCCCTTTCTTTTACCTGGTCACAGGTGGAGATAACCTGTACTCCTGCCATTCCTTTTTCTAGAAATTGAGCGATGTGGTTGGCGACCCGACCGCATCCAATGAGAGCCAAACGTTGCATAGTTTTCAATTAAAAAGCAGGGTCATCTTGCCATAATGCTCTGCTGAGGTCAAAGAATTTTCAGGATTATTCTAAAGCACTCATACGGGCAAAATAAGAGTTTGGATTCTGACGGAGCTCCTGAGGAGTCCCTTCTTCTACGATTCGTCCGTCCGCCATGGCCAAGACTCGATCCGCCGTGCTTAATAAGGAAAGACGATGCGTAATCATGATAGTCGTAATCGTACCTTTGAGAGAGCGGATGGTTTCATGGATTCGTTTTTCAGAGGCGTTATCAAGGGCGCTTGTTGCTTCGTCCAGAATGAGAAGATCGGGTCGACGAGCGAGGGCACGGGCCAAGACGATTCGTTGTCTCTGACCGGTTGAGAGGCCAACCCCAAATTCTCCAATCTCTGTATCCAGACCATTTCGCAGGGTTTGAACGAACTCATCGACATGGGCAAGGGTCGTGGCCCATGCCACCTCTTCGTCGCTTATGGTTTCATCATAGAATCGAATGTTTTGCCGGATGGTTCCACGGACGAGAAACAGGTCCTGTGGCACATAAGCGACTTTTTTTCTCCATTGATTTATATCGATCTCCTGAATAGGCTGTTGGTCGATGAGAATCTCACCAGCCTGTGGGGCAATGAGTCGTAGAAGCAAGTCAACGAGGGTTGTCTTTCCAGACCCAGATGGTCCAATGATCCCAAGGGCTTCTCCTTTTTTGACGTGAAAGGAGACATCCAAAAGGACTTGTTTTTCTTCTGAGTAGTTGAAACGAAGATTCTGGCAGGTGAGTTCCTTCTGGAAGAAAAATGGGTTTTGACCAGACAGATGTTCTTTGTGCGTTTCAGCCAAGGTTCGATAATAGAGACTGCTCTCTAGATGTGGAACTTGATCGCTGATTCTTTGAACCTTGTCTTGTATGGATTCGATGTTTTTAAAAATTTGGTGGATCAGAAACATGGTGACGGCGAACGCGCTGAACTGGAAGTTTGGCAATTTATAGACGACGGCAAAGATGATCAAGACAAAAATGACAATAGCCGGCTGGGAGAAAATCGTCCCGAGTCCTGTATAGACGAACAACTTAATTCGGGCGGTTTTGAGTGTGGAGAAGATCTGATTCGAGGAGTCGATGACCAGGGAGGATGTCGCACGTGTTTTGAATGACTTTATTCCAATCAGCGTCTGATTAATCATGTGGGCGATCCGCTTGTTATTTTCTGCGAATGCTCGTGAGACCGTGGCTGTTTTTCGATAAATCGGTTTGAACGCAAGGAAAAAGATGGCCCCTCCAATGAGGGCAGTTAGTGTTACGGACCAGGAGATGCTCAGGGCGATTACTGAATAGATAATCAGGTTCGTGGCAGCCAAAATGACATTACTGGAGTTCTTGAGAAGGGCAGTTGAACTGGCAATGTCTGATGTCATGACTTGGTCGATGTACCCTATTTTTTGATGGGCGAGGAAGAGCCAATCGGTCTGAAAGAGTTTTTTAAAGAGGGTAGAACGTTCTGTGTATTCATATGCTGAGGTGATTCTGGCGTTGATGTATTGAAACAGCAGGAGTAGACCCGCCTTAAGGACGAAGAGGGTCGCGATAAAGAGGAAGAGATTTTTTACGGTCAGGCCGATGTGAAGCAGTGAAAAAAAGTCGGTGATACTTTTTGTGATGACATTGGTCTGAATGGAGGCGTCCTGAAGGACGATCCCCAAAAGAGGAATTAATGCATTAATTCCAATTCCTTCCAAAAGGGCTCCAAAAATTCCCAGGAGGATCAGGACGGCGAGTTTCTTTTTGTAACGGCTGAATCCAGCCAGGATAACGCGGATGAGATGGGGGAGAGCAGATGGTTTCATACGGTCAAGTAAGGATTTCTGTGAGGGATTCTAGGGCGCGTATTGGAACGAGATGTTTGAGCAAGCTTAATCCCCAAAGAAACAGGACTGTTCCATGGATATCTGGTTCATTCAGCCCGCGATTAACACGCGCACCGTAATAACGAATCGCGGCACGGTTTTTATAAAAAGAGAACCCCCCGCTTGTTGGATGATAGTATGCACGCCATTGCTCAAGCGTGTTTAAGCAAAATGCCTTGATGTCGTCCTCTCGATATGTGTGGGTTAACATCCGAACGCTGTACCGGAGCACGTGTATTTGGTTGATTTGGTCGCAGGCGTCATCTGTGTTGTCTGCGTGTTGGGACAGACACAAGTCGATGAGACGATCAGGATGGTCAAACGGAAGAGGGTCAACCATAAGCCCCGAGATCACCTTCATCGCTCCGTTCACTTTCTGGCGGTGTGATGGATTGCCGGTATACCACGCCCCATCCTCTTGCTGGAGGGAGGAGATGAATGTGGTTGCCGCCTCCCGTGCCTTCTGGAACGAGATTTCGTCCAGGTGTTTGGCTCTACGGAGTAACGTAAGGAAAAACATCAGGTGACTGAAGTGACTACCGGCTCCCCATGGGTGCGACCAATCTAGACGAGAAAGAAAACGGCGGATGTCCGCAGGCACGGTTGGAACATCGGTGATGATGTGTTTTGGAATGACATCAAACAGAAGCAGGGAGGAGTAAGCTTGTCTCGTTTCCGCGCGAATATATCCTCGGCTGCCCAAGTTGTGAAAGTCTCCATGCGTGAGACTGGATACGAGATGACGTACGAAACGTTTCCGGGCGACGAATGGATCACGGAAGGTTCCGTCCATTTTTTGGAACGTAAGAATGCGATCGATGATTGGTTGGATTTTTGGGGGATTGGTTTCTCCAAGAAGTGCATAGAGTTTAAGAGCAAAAATACTTCCTGCAATATTCGCTTTTCTGCGCGACGGAAAGAGATCACCTGAAAGCGAATAACGGTACGCTCCATTGCCTAGGGACAACTGTTCCAGGAGAGAAATCGTTTGTGGGTGAATGTGAGCGAGCCAGTCGGTCATAGGGGTAGGCCAGGGGGGACGATTGTTGAGACTACTCCGAAGAGTTTGGCAACAAACACGTTCCATTGCAACTGTTTGTTCACCGTTGAAGAAGCGGCTACCCCGATCTGTTCGCAGATTTCTGGATGCTCCGTGGCAAAACGAATTTGTTTGAGAAGATTGAATTCGTCTTCAGGAGTGACCAAGAGACTGTTTTCGCGGTGTCGGAGGTGATAGCCGTCTGCAATGGCTCCCGTTTGACTGACGATAACAGTTTTTGCCATGGCCATACATTGAAGGAGGGTGGTTGTTGCCCCCGAGTAGGAGTTTTTTTTCAGAGGTAAAACAACGAACTTTGCTCCAGCAATGAGGGAAGG
>CAZELN010000019.1:9577-19746 GCA_964513275.1 uncultured Gammaproteobacteria bacterium | reverse complement strand
ACAGAAGAACAGTCCGAACAAGAGTTGACTTCCAGGTTGGAAGGGACACTTCTTGAACCGTTAGATCCGTCGTTGTTCAGCATCCGCCAAGTTTCTGCGTGTTCAGATTCAGACGAATCATGGCACCATGAAATGGTTCAGATGAGAATCCACCCCTTCTTTCAAGAGGCAAAACGGTGGGTGACGTTCGTCAAGCCATTGGTGAAGCAACGGTATGAACAAGCCATCAGTGATGCTCCTGAATGGTTTCGGATTTACGCGAACCTCAACATGGTTCTCTTGAAAATTTTTACCGGACTATGTGAAGAACGGCATGGAGGAGAGGTTGGGGAGACGTTGGCTTGGGAGGCTTATCAATTGGCACATACCTATGTCGGACGGGTCGCGGAATCGTTTCGTTTGGTATCGTTTTGCGTGGAGCCACAAGAATGGATCACACAAAGCCGCGGTCAAGCAGAAGCCTTGCGCGACACCCTTGCGGTAAAGCTCAAACAGGTATGAATTCCCCGCGCGTGGCAGCAATTATTCCTGCTTGGAATGAGGAAGAAACGATCACCCAGGTAGTGAGCACGGTCGCACGGTCGTCATGGATACAGGAGGTGATCGTGATTTCGGATGGATCAACGGATGCAACCGCCCATCGTGCGCGCGCTGCCGGAGCCACAGTATACGAGATGCCAACCAATATCGGGAAGGGGGAAGCCATGTGGTTTGGGCTTCAAAAAACGAACGCGACTGTGCTGGTGTTTTTGGATGCCGATTTGCGTGGTCTCACGTCGGATCATCTCGAGCAGCTTGTGCACCCTGTCGTGTCTGGATCTCGCGCCATGAATGTTGGATTGCGGGATCGTGGGAGACTCCTCACCTCGTTGTCGCGCCACCTTCCGCTCATAAGCGGAGAGCGCGCTCTCTGGCGGTTGGTGATGGAACAAATCCATCCAACCTACCTCAGAGGATTCATGGTGGAAGTGGCGCTCAATTATTTTTGTCGCAGCCACAGGCTTTCTTACGGAGCGGTAGAACTCGTAGGTCTTTCTATTCGACGTAAGTACGAAAAAGTCGGCTGGCCTCGGGCTGTGTTACAATATGCACAAATGGCTTTTCAAGTAGCAAAAGCGATAGTGATAGTTCGTGTAGCTCATCTGCGAGGTAAATTTTGAATGTATGTCTATCGATTTATCCGATATTAAAAATTTTCAAGATGCCACCGTGACCGTCATGGGATTGGGGCGCCACAAAAAGGGAAGCGGGATTGGCGCGGCCAAGTGGTTGATGCGCCATGGCGCACAATTGGTCATCACCGATCTCAAAGATGAAGAAGAACTTCGCGATTCGGTGGAGGAAATCATGTCGGCGTACACTGAGTATCGAGAGATTCACAAAGATCGTGACATCTATCAACCTGTGTTTGTTTTGGGCAAACACGATGCAGATAATTTTACGGACGTGGATTTGGTCATGCAGAATCCTGGCGTAGCGCGCGAATCAGAGTTTGTGGTGCTTGCAAAAGAACAAGGTATTTCCGTTGAGAGCGATATCTCACTTTTTTTTCGCTACTGCCCGTTTCCGATTTATTCGGTGACCGGCACGCGAGGAAAGTCTACGACCACCGCGCTCTTGGGTGAGATGTTGAAGCAGACACATCCAAAAACGGTTGTCGCGGGGAATATTACTCGTTCTCCATTGGAAGATCTTGATTGGTTGCTCGAAGAAACACAGCCGATCCCGATCGTGCTTGAGCTTTCGTCGTGGTTGTTGGAGTCGATCGAAGGCTTGGGGTTGGGTCCGCAGATTGCTCTGCTCACAAACGCCTACAAAGATCACCTTGATCGATATCCCTCTTTTGAGGCGTACGTGGCTGCCAAAGAGTTGATTTTTCAGGAACAGAAACCAGAACAGATCGCTATCCTCAACGCCGACCAAGAGATCATGCATGAAATTGCGGGTCGGATTCCATCCAAACACATCTACTGGTTTTCGGCGACGGGGCTTCCCGACGGCGCAAACGGCGTCTATCGCGATGGAGATAATTTGGTACGTCGAATCGACGGCGTGGCGACAAACTACGCCCATGTCCACGACCTCAAACTCGAAGGAGAGCACAACATTATGAATGCGCTCTCGGCCTCGCTGGCGGCACATCTTGCAGGAGTGTCGGATCAGGACATTCATCAAGCCCTCAAGACGTTTGCAGGGCTGCCAGGACGACAAGAGATTCTTGGCGAAATCGAAGGCGTGCTATTTGTGAACGACACGACCGGAACGAGCCCTGAGGGCGTCATGGCCGCACTCAAACGGTTCGGTAAAGGTGGAAATATTGTGCTCATCGGCGGCGGGAGTTCAAAAGGACTCAGTTTTACAGAGCTCGGCAAGATGATTGGTGAGCAGTGTAAATTTGTGGTTGTGTTCGACGGCACAGCAGCCGACGACTTTGAACGCGCCATCGGCGACGGCGCTCCAAGTGTCCGCGTGGACTCGATGGCCAAGGCGATGAAGGCGGCGCTCGAAAACGCCAAGCTTGGCGATGTCATTCTGTTATCGCCAGGCACCTCGAGTTTTGGAATGTTTAAAAACGAATTTGATCGTGGCGATCAATTCAAGGCGGCGTTTGAACAGCTTGGGGGTACGATAACGACGTAGCCTATGGTGAAGCGCATCATCCGATCATTCACATCCGAATTTCTGATCGGTGCCTATCACTACACCTTGGCTCGTTTGGCAGCTTTTTTGTATCGACATCCATCTGAGCAGTTGATCGTGATCGGCGTGACAGGAACGAACGGAAAATCGACAACTGTACAGTTTATCGGTCGACTGCTGGAGTCCGCGGGCGAACGTGTGGGTTGGACAACGACCGCGAGTTTCAAGGTAGCCGACCGTGAGTGGGTCAACGACAAAAAGATGACGATGCTCGGTCGATTTCAAACGCAGAAACTTTTACGCGAGATGGTGGACGCAGGATGTCGGTACGCCGTGATCGAGACGTCCTCACAGGGCATTTCTCAATTCCGTCACATCGGGATCAATTACGATGTGGTGGCGTTCACCAATCTTACACCCGAGCACATTGAGGCACATGGGGGATTTGAAAATTACAAAACGACTAAAGGCAAGCTGTTCGATCGATTGCATCGACTGCCTCGCAAAAAAATCAACGGTCGCGAGATCGAGAAGTCGATCATGGTGAATCTCGACGACCCTCATGCGGAGTATTTCCTTTCGTTTGAAGTCGACCGATATGGTGGATGTTCATGGAAAGGAGCTCAGCCGGAACTTCAAACTCGACTCAATACCACACCGATTTTGGCTGCCGATGTCCATTTTGAATCGACGTGTACGACGTTCTCGTGGGCAGGAAAGAATATCCATTTCAAGCCCATCGGACGGTTTTACCTCGAGAACGTACTTGTCCCGATCGGGACACTTGCGTTGTTGGGATTTGACCATCAAGTCATCCATCGCGGAGTTGAGACCCTCCAACCTGTTCCAGGTCGGCTCGAGAAAATCGACGAAGGACAGCCATTCACGGTCATCGTCGATTATGCGTATGAGCCAGCCGCGCTTGGTGCTGTGTATGAGACGGTTTCGCTGATCCAACATAAGCACCTCATCCATATTCTTGGAAGTGCGGGTGGGGGACGTGATGTCGCTCGGCGCAAAACACTTGGCGAGATGGCAGCGTCTCATGATGACATCGTGATCGTCACGAATGAAGATCCGTATGATGAGGATCCGATGCAGATTGTAAATGATGTGGCCGACGCGGCTGGGCGAGCAGGGAAAATGGACGGAGTGACTCTCTACCGAATCTTTGATCGTCAGGAAGCAATTGACTTTGCGGTTATGGTTGCCGAACCAGACGACCTTGTTCTGATTACAGGCAAAGGAAGCGAGCCTGTCATGGCTGTTGCGGATGGAAAGAAAGTTCCTTGGGATGATCGTACTGCCGCACGACGAGCCCTTACGAAACGCTATGGACGTACCTAAACACATCGAACTCAAACCACGAGAAGACGTTTTGGCGATTGTCCGTGCAAGCGTGGTTCCTCTGTTCTGGAAGTTCGTACTCGCGAGTCTTTGGATCGTATTACCGTTTTTCTTTCTTTTTCCGCTCTGGCGACTTGGGATATGGGGTGTGGTGGCGTTCTTCGTGTGGCTTGCCTCCGGGATCTTCGTCCTCTTGCGGCTCTATCTCATGTGGGTGCGTACGGTTTTTCTTGTAACGGACATGCGAGTCGTTGACTATGATCAGCGAGGATTTTTTCACCGAGTCGTGACCGAAGCGCGGTTTGAACAGATTGACGAGGTGAGTGTCCGAGTGAAGGGGATGGGAGCGACGCTGTTTCGATACGGAACGCTTCAACTCAAGTTGCATGGGGCTGCCGCGGACATCGAAATTGAATATGTAAAAAAACCAGAGCAGCTTTCAAGTCTCGTGAACGACCTTCGTGGCCAAGCTCTCCAATCCTCGCATGCCATCACCTAGAGGCACATTTGTTGAGCGTCTCATCCGCTGGCGACTCTTGCTCGTCATCAATCTTTTAGTCGTTGTGTTTTTGGGAGTCTCTCTGAGTCGAGAGATCATTCGTACCCGCGCGATCGGTGCGGAGATTGAGCTGCTGCAAGCCCAGGCGGATGAGTTATCGGCTCGAAACATCGATCTCTCTGAACTCAAGACCGCCATGCAAACAGAGTCGTACATTGAACGTGAAGCCCGTCTGAAACTTGGCTTGAAAAAACCGGGTGAGACCGTGGTCGTGATTGGGGAGGATGAACCTGCGTCTGAAAACGGTGAAGAGCAGGGAATGGGGAATGCAAGCGATCCGCTGGGACTCGTGCTTGACAACCAGACAACGACACCGGTTGCGAATCCGACACGATGGTGGTATTACTTCTTCGATAAACAAGCCTTTAACACTCTTTCTGATTATGACTGACGTCTGCGACTCACACGATCACAACCACGATTGCGAACATTCCCAGGAACAATCTCCTCCGTCCGTCTCGCCTGCATGGAAACGGATTTTGCGTTCCCCAAAAGGGAAAGCGCTTTTCGCTCTGGTGGCGATTGTGCTCCTCATGGGAGTTGCCACCATTCAGGTCTATCAGCGTCCAGTCACGGATCCGTTTGTGCGGAGCCTGGCTCAGGTCATTCCGTTTCCAGCCTTGTCTGTGGACGGCAAGACGGTGACGATAAAAGAGTTTCTGACAGAATACGACGCGCTCCAGCAGTATTTTGACGACGCGGGAGAACAGGCGCCTGCTCAAACGCAGCTTGAGGTTGCGATTGCTGATACGCTTATCAATAAGATGGCTATTCAGAAATTAGCCCAGACCTATGAGATTGAGCTTGATCAAGAGCGTGTTGAGCAGTATTACCAAGAGGTGATTGCGCAGGACGGTGAGGAAGTGTTTGTACAAAATCTTTCCGAAACGTTTGGTTGGACCACGGAGGAATTTAAGAAACGGATTGTGGAATCGATTGTGCTCGCGCTTCAAATGACAGAGGCGGTACTTGCGCACACCGATACCCAGCAGCCGCGTAAAGAACTGGTGGATACGGCGTACGCACGCGTTCAAACCGGTGAGGATTTTGCCACCGTCGCCAAGGATGTGCATGCAGGTTTTGATGGGATCGAGTCGGATTTGGGATACGTGAAAGTGTCGGTGATTCCTGCGTCTTGGGCCAGTCAGGTTACGACGCTGGAGCAGGGGCAAACGACGCAAGTCATCGAACTTCCTGAAGGATATGCCATTTTCAAACTTGAAGAGAAAATCGTCGCGGGCGAGGATACACAACTTCACTTGTTGTCCATCACCGTCCCGAAAGTGTCGCTGGAGGAAGTCGTGGACGAGTACCTCACCACGGTCAATGTAAAACGGTACGTGGGAGAAGAGTAACTTCTTGAAATGGATCGGTAGGTCTGTTACGATTCTGCCGCTCATGCCACTGTAGCTCAGCCGGTAGAGCAATGCTTTCGTAAAGCAGAGGTCGGCGGTTCGAATCCGCCCAGTGGCTCCAAAACGTCCTCGTGTAAGTGGGGATGTTTTGTTATCCAAAAAGAAAGAGACCCGTGAGGATCTCCGTGTGGCGTGCGTGAGAGCATGAGGCGTGAGAGATGCTAGGCGTCGCCCAGCGCGATGGGCTCTTCCTCGGGCGGGAGGATGACGGGGTTGGGTCCGTACTCCTTGTTGGGCTCCGCCGGGCTGCGCCGGACGATGGCGATGATCGTGTCGTCGCGAACCGTCACGTCCACCCAAGTGAAGCAGGGACCGTCCCACTGCGCGAGGGTGAGTCGAGTCACCCCACCACGGTCACACGAGGCTCCATCGCAGTAGTCTGCGCGGATCCGTGTCCCATCGTCCATGAGGATTTCGACCTGCCTTGGCATGGGCATGAAGCCTGTTTGACCGTAGCGGATGTGCATCCGCACTGCTCCGATGCCGTCGCGTAGCGCCATGGACTGCCGGGAAAGCTGTCCATACCAAGTGCCGAGAGTAGCGGCTTCTGGGTTACTCGTTGGGGACCCTTGCCAGATCATCGTTGCTCCTTTGAAAAACCGCATGGTAAGATAATCGATATTTATGATTATGTCAATATGAGGTACTTGTCGTTTCTGTTCCTCGCACTCTTTTTCTTAGGTGTCGGATGTTCACAGACGCCATCGTCGAGTGAGCCATCAACTAACTCATCTCCCCCCGCTGACGTGAAGGAGACTGTTGCGACGGAGCCTGTGCTTGCGTTTTTCTATCAGGTCGTTGGTGGGTTTATTGATGGCGTTGGAACCAACGCAGTGCGTATTGGAAGCACGATCGACGGTGAAAACATCCAAAGTACCGATGTAACGGCACTGGAGTGGGATCAGGGTAAAGAGATTGTGGATTCCTACGGGGATCCGGTCTTTAGCTATCTTCCTAATGGAAATTGGACATTGACGTCCTGGAGCACGCAAGACGATCCGCGAGGGGCAGGAGCCATGTTGTATTGGGAAGGAGTTTGTCCGGTTGTGGACGACGATGAGGTAGTGGCGTTTACGCCATCTTCTGACTCTGGATGCGAGACGACGAAGACTCTTCAGATCGGCAAAACCTCGCAGGTGTTTGCTCAAGGGGAAGACACCTACGTCTTTCACAGCACGTTGACGGGTATTCACTTGGCGCATTTAAGTGATGCCACCCACGCAGCGACTGAGCTTGAAGAGATGTGTGTGCTTCCTGAGGCGGTTGAGGATATCGAAGATCTTGGTTGGGGAGAGTCGACACCCATCGTCGCTCCCAGTGATACGCTCGTAAGCGACTCGGCGATGGCTCAACGTGCGGATGGAACATGGGTATTGTTTTACAAGGGAATTGAAAAAGACAATGAGTGTGAAGAGCAAGGTGGATTGTGCGAGTTGTGCGCACGAGCGATTTATCGTATGACAAGTGAGGATCTGGTGAATTGGTCTGAGCCCGAACAGGTCATGACACAAGCGAGTGTCCCAGAAGCAACACAAACATCAGATGGCACCGTGTGGCTCTACTACCAGGACTTCTCGAGTGTTTGTGAGTCACAGAATCTTCAATCAGCAAGCACGATTCCTATTTCTGGAATCCATGAAGTCGGTTCAACTTTCAAGATGTCTTCGCCTATCCAGATTGAATTTCTTGATGAAGAGTTTGAGACAAACAAGAAGATCCATTACGCGACCAACGGAAATCCGATTTTTCTCCCAAACGCGGAGGCGCAAGACGCATTTGAAGCGTGTCTTGAGTAGAAATGAAAAGAGTCCTTCAGGAAAGGACTCTTTTTTGTTATTTGTGTTTGGAGCGGAGTACGGGAATCGAACCCGCGTCTCTTGCTTGGGAAGCAAGTATACTGCCATTGTACGAACCCCGCATCGGACGGTATAATATCCGAGAACTATGTCAGTGACAAGAACTGTATCCATTGTATCGATTCTTTTTTTCTTCTCGTTGTTTCTTTCTCCAGTTTACGCTTCTGATTTGGAAGTGGTTGTGTCAACACAATTCGATGCGTTTACGATCGTCAAGGGATATACGCTCGAATCCAGCGACGGTTTGATGCGTTTGGGGATTCGACCTGGAACCTTGAACGTCGCCACGCGCGTTGACGTCAAAACACTCGATCCATCGATCATGCAAGACACGCTCACGCAAGAGCCATTGGGAGACATCTACCTGTTTGATATCCTGAATAAGGAATCTTACGACGGAGCCGACTTTTTCTTCTTGGAGATTCAGTATCCAGAAGATGCTCAGGAAGAAGATACGCTACATGGTCGTCGGCGCATCTATTTTTATAACGCGGTGAAGTCTACCTGGGAGGAATTGCCATCGATAGACAGTCCGCAAAATCATTCTGTCCGCGCACTCATCCATCTTCCCTACGCGCGACTGGCGATTTTTGAGGACAGCGAGGTTCCCGAAGTCGGTGAAGCAAGTTGGTATGGGTACAAGGGGTGTGATTGTGCGGCATCACCTGACTATCCAAAAGGAACTTCACTTCTTGTGACCAATGTTGAGGATCCGACAAAGTCCGTGACCGTGACGGTAAATGATTATGGGCCAGACCGTTCCATCCATCCTGACCGCATTATTGATCTGGATAAAGTCGCCTTTGCAAAACTCGCCTCGTTAGGCCTTGGGCTCATCGATGTGCATGTAATGTTGCTTCCATGATTCGTTTCAAGAATGTTTCCAAAACATATCATCCGAATGTCGTCGGAGTCGATGGGGTTAGCCTTCATGTGAAACCTGGAGAATTTGTTTCTATTGTCGGGAAGAGCGGAACAGGGAAATCCACACTTGCCAAATTACTCTTTGCCGAAGAGCGCCCGACGCGCGGCACTATTGAAATTGGCGGTTGGGACATTACCCATATTCACGATCGTGATATTCCGTTGTTGCGTCGGCAAATCGGGGTAGTGTTTCAAGATTTTAAGTTGCTTCCCAAAAAGACCGTGTACGAAAATGTAGCTTTTGCGCTCCAAGTTGCTGGGGAGCGGCCACATCGGATTCGCGAGGTTGTGCCAAAAGTCTTGGAGATTGTGAACCTTGATGGGAAGTTGGATCGCTATCCTCGACAGCTGTCTGGGGGGGAGCAGCAACGCGTTGCTATTGGTCGGGCACTCGTGCATAGCCCAAAGATTTTGATTGCCGATGAGCCTACAGGAAACCTTGACACGCTCAACTCACGGGAGATTATGGACTTGCTTACGAAGATCAGTGAGTTTGGGACAACGATCGCGCTCGTGACCCATGATCGAGAAATGGTGAACCGCTTACGCCGTCGAGTCATCACGCTTGAAGATGGAAAGATTGTCTCCGATG
Organism: uncultured Gammaproteobacteria bacterium; assembly: GCA_964513275.1. Classification (GTDB taxonomy): domain Bacteria; phylum Patescibacteriota; class Patescibacteriia; order UBA9934; family GWF2-40-263; genus UBA12478. Next base: position 10,413 of record CAZELN010000019.1, on the reverse strand, counting down.
TCGAGGAAGGAAGATATAAACTGTAACCTATGTTCGTCAGTTCCTATCGCGTCACGAAATTTGCTTTCCAAAACTTCTGGCGGAATTTTTGGTTGTCGCTTATCACGGTGAGCATGCTCTTGTTGACGCTCGTGACCATCAACATTCTGCTTGTGCTCAACGTGATTACCCAGCGAGCCATTGAACTCGTTGAGGATCGCATCGAAGTTTCTGTGTACTTCTACGATTATACGCAAGACACGACCATCTCGGCGGCCATTGCCTACTTGCGTGGATTGGGACAAGTGAAAGACGTAGAAACGGTCAGTGCGGATGAGGCCTACGACCAATTTGTCACGCGACATGCAAATGACGAGGAGATCATCGCCAGCCTTGAGGAGCTAGGCGGGAATCCGTTTGGATCCAGTCTTATTGTGAAGGCACACGATGCAGAGGATTTTACGGAGATTATCGACGCACTGGATAATCCCCAGTTCCGGGATTTCATCCGCGAAAAAGATTTTTCGGATTATCAGAACATTGTGGAACGGATTCGTTCGACCACTGACCGTATTCGTGGGTTTGGGATCGCGTTGGCCATTATTTTTTTCTTGTTCTTCATCCTCATCGTGTTTAATACCGTGCGTATTGGGATCTTCATTCACCGCGAGGAGATCGGGATCATGCGCCTGGTGGGGGCGAGCAATTGGTTTATCAAAGCGCCGTTCTTGCTTGAAATGATTTTGCTCTCACTCATTGCGGTGGGGCTTACAGCCATCATCGTGTATCCGACCGTGGCGTTCATCGGGCATGCCCAGGCGTGGAATGTTCTAGTCTGGTTTGCCACGCTGGTCACG
>CAZELN010000019.1:0-9567 GCA_964513275.1 uncultured Gammaproteobacteria bacterium | reverse complement strand
TCTAATTGGTTTATTAAGGCGCCGTTCCTGCTTGAAATGATTTTTCTTTCGCTCATAGCGGTAGGACTCACAGCGATCGTGGTCTATCCGACGGTGGCGATTATCGAGCCGCAACTGAGTATCTACTTCGGCGCCGAGTCTGCTGGGCTCGTCGACTACTTCGCCCAAAATGGTCTCACGATTTTCGGTGGCCAATTCCTTGCGCTCGTCCTGGTAACGTTGTTTTCAACAGGACTGGCGATGAGGAAATATCTCAAAGTCTAAAACAAAAGCCGCGAGCGCTCGCTCGTGGTTTTTGTGGTTCGGGGGGAAGGAATCGAACCTTCATTCACAGCTCCAAAGGCTGCTGTCCTGCCATTAGACGACCCCCGAGTGTCGTCGGAGATAGTACTCGTTTTTTCCTTTTCGATCAAGAGAGTTAGACCTTCGTGAATTGAATCTCAGATCCGTAGAACATCGATGCCAACTGAGAGATATCCTCACCGTTGGTGGTGAAGTACATGTGTCTTGCTGATTTTTCTAGAAGTGAATCGATCTCTGGATGCCGCGTCAGATACGATTCCAAACTGACGGCGACAATCTTTCCCTGACTCAGGAGGTGAATGGATTCTGGTAGATGCGTACGGAAGAGTGACTCGACGAGAGGGTAGTGGGTGCAGGCGAGAAGAACCTCTTCAATGTGTTCGTCTGCGCTCAGGAGCTTGTCCGCACATTGTTTGACGAATTCGTCTGTTTCGCGGCTGCTGTGTTTTCCAGTCTCAATAAGTCCCGCGAGCCCAGGGCAAGCAACTTGTGTGACTTTGATCGTCGGGTTCAATTTGTAGAGTTCATGGACATAGGCAGCCGATTCAACGGTTGCGGGCGTTGCGAAGATTCCTACTCGTGATCCGTGTTTGGCTAGGTATTCAGAAGCTGGACGCACGACTCCCAACACGCGACGATTTGGATATTCGATAGGGAGAATTTCTTGTTGGATTTTTCGCAGAGCTTGGGCACTGGACGTGTTACACGCGAGGACAACGAACGGACATCCCTGATCAAACAAGAATCGCACACCCTGGAGCGTAAACTGAAAAATTTCCTCTTGTGTCCGAACGCCGTATGGCGCACGGGCGTTATCGCCAAGGTAGATCGTGGAGTAGGTTGGAAGGAGATGGTGGATGGGTTTGAGCACCGTAAGTCCGCCAAATCCTGAATCAAAGACGCCAAGCATATTCGAGACTCTAGCATAATCGAGCAGAGCGTTTGGCACAACTCCACTACTTGTGGCACCATAGAGATGTACTAAGTAGTGAGCCTGTCGAACTATGTCAAAACCTACCTGCCTTTTTCTTGGTCGTTTTCAGCCGTACCACATTGGTCACCACATGGTCATCAAGGGGATGACGAAGCTGTGTAAAAAAATCATCATTGGAATCGGAAGTTCCGAGAAGTCCGAAACCGCCGAGAATCCCTATTCCGCTCAGGAGCGCAAAGAGATGATCCAACAGGCACTTCAGGACGAGGATATCATTCCGCTGTTTGATGTGGTGTTTGTGAATCTTCCTGATCATGAGGATGATGTCCAATGGACACAGCATGTGCTTGAACAAGTCGGGCCTGTCGATATGATCTGGAGCGGCAATGAGGCGACGAAAAAGTGTTTTGAGGGGAAACTTGAAATCAAGGACATCAAGGAAGTGCCAGGGATTAGCTCAACGGCGATTCGTCAGATGATCAAGGCCGGCGATATGGACTGGAAGACAAAAGTCCCAGGGGCGATTGTGAAGTCAATTCAAGATTTTGGGTACCAACGCATCAAGTAACATGACTCGAATTCCTCACATTTTTTTGCTCTTCCTTATCTTTGGCTCCATGTGGCTCCATGGAGGAGTTGTGTTTGCGCAGGAGGAAATGAGAGGGGTGAACATGGAGTCAATGGGTTCGTCGTGTTTGCCACATTGTTTGGATGCTGTCTATGTGGACGAAGCTGATGACGGGCTGGTGGCCTTTGATGTGTCGGTGCCGGAGTTCGAGCCTCTCATACAGACCATACAAACCTCATTCGTCTGGTCTCCAAGCGTTGATTCTCACCATGATCCCAGTCAAATCCTCACCGTTCAAAAGAGAGAATAAAACTCAAGAAATGCGGATTTTTATCTTATTCATTTCCTGAGTTTTTTCTATGGATCAACCTATGGATTATCGCCGGTTTGCCGGCGTAGCTCTCATCGTCTTTGCCCTTTGGTACATCTTCGACCGGTTTGGTGTCCTTTCTGTTTCACCCACTCTCTCGAGTTCCGTTGGTCTCGTGTCAATCTTCTTTATCGGCGTCGTCGCCTCGCTCTCGTCGTGCACGGCCGTGCTGGCCGGCTTCATCCTTGCCCTTTCTTCCTCGCACGCACAGCGGCATGCTTCGGAGTCCGCCCATGACCGATTACGTCCTCACATCCTCTTTAACCTCGGCCGGTTGGTTGGGTTTGCGGGATTCGGGGCACTCGTGGGATATCTCGGATCGCTGCTTGTTCTTTCGCCCGCGCTGAATGCGCTGTTCGTTATGATCGTCGCTGTCTTGATGCTCTCGATCGGAGCGAATCTCTTGAAGCTCTTTCCTAAAAACATGTTCCAGGTCGCGCCGCCCAAGTGGTTGGCCCGCCAGATCCATGACCTTCAAGATTCGAAACATCCAGCTGTCCCGTTCGTGCTTGGTGGGCTCACGTTTTTCCTGCCGTGCGGATTTACGCAGTCTGTCCAGCTCTATGCATTAACGACGGGAGACGCGCTCTCTGCAGCAACCATCATGGCGATTTTCGCCCTGGGAACGGCGCCAGTGCTCTTGGGGCTTGGTGCGGCGACGTCCGTTGCGAATGGAAAGACACTTAAGCGCGTCACACAAGTCGCGGGGATTCTTGTCCTGGTGATCGGACTTTCTCAACTGAGAAATGGAGCCGCGCTTCTTGGGTTGTCGACTCCTGGTGCTGTTACACAAGCTAAACTCGCGGTGGCGGAAGATTCGCTCATTCTCGCCGACGGCAAACAGATTATTCAGATGGAATTGGCGGGCAGGTTCTACTCTCCTGACGTCCTTCAGGTAGTCGAGGACGTTCCTGTCGAGTGGCAGATCTACGCGCCCCAATTTATGGGCTGTGCCGACACGATCGTCTCGCGCGGGCTTGGCATCAGCACACGACTTAAACCAGGCGACAACACCGTCGCGTTTACTCCGACAGAGCCAGGGAAATACACGTTCAGCTGTTCGATGGGGATGGTGAGAGGTACGATGGTGGTAGTTCCTAACGAGAATTAGTATGTCGTATACACAATTCAAAATTACCGGCATGCACTGCGCAAGCTGTGCGGTCACGATCGAGCGGGAACTGGAGAAACATCCTGGCGTGCAAAAAGCCAACGTGAATTATGCCCTTGCAAGCGCGGCCATCGAGCATGACGATTCCGTCAGTGAGCACGACCTACACACGGCCGTACAGGGCATGGGATATGGCGTATCCGCATCAGGGATGAACATGGACGAACACGCGCACCATGGATCAGACGGTAGCGCTGGCCGGCGCGCGGCGATTTCGATGGGTCTTGCGGTGCCCACGGTCGTGATGGCCATGATGGGATTTTGGGAATGGCCGCAAGCCATCCTTTCAACGATTGTGGTGCTTGGTCCTGGCATGGAGTTTCATCGCATGACATTCAAGCTGCTCAAACGTGCAAAGGCCAACATGGACACGCTCATCACGATGGGAACCCTCGTCGCGCTCGCGTTTAGCTGGTGGCAGTTTTCTGTGGGAGGTGACCTGTATTTTGAAATCGCGGCGCTCATCACAGGATTCATTCTGCTTGGACGATATTTCGAGGCGCGAGCAAAGGGACGCGCGAGTGAGGCTATTTCGCGGTTGCTTGAGCTAGGAGCGAAGATGGCACATCTCGTGAACGAGGATGGATCCACGCGCGACGTACCGGTTGAATCGTTGAAACTCGGCGACTTGGTATTAGTAAAGCCTGGAGAGAAAGTTCCGCTCGACGGGGCCATTGTGAAAGGCGAGTCGTCGTTGGATGAATCTATGCTCACAGGAGAGAGCATGCCCGTGGGAAAACGGGAGGGTGATTCGGTATTCGGCGCGACCATCAACCAACAAGGAGTGTTAACCGTGAAGGTGACAGCTCTTTCTGGAAACACGGTTCTCGCGCAGATCGTGAAGCTAGTCGAGCAAGCGCAGCAACAGAAGGCACCGATCCAAAAGCTCGTCGATAAAATTTCTGGTATCTTTGTCCCGATCGTTATCGTTCTGGCGGCGATTACCTTCACCGTTTGGTTCATCTTCACAGGGGATGTGACCGCCTCCTTCATCCCAGCCGTGGCGGTTCTCGTGATTGCCTGTCCCTGCGCGCTTGGGTTGGCGACGCCTACGGCGATTTTGGTTGGAACAGGACGAGGCGCGAAAGAGGGGATTCTCATCAAGAGCGGAGAAGCGCTCGAGCGCAACCGTCATATCGATGTGGTGCTCTTCGACAAAACCGGCACACTCACGGAAGGGAGACCGTCAGTGACAGATACGGATCTTTCAGCAGAATCGTTGGCGCTTGTAGCGTCACTCGAAGCCTCTTCGGAGCATCCGCTCGCGCAGGCAGTCGTGCGCTATGGAGCCGATCGGGACAGTAAGCGCATGCCGACCGACCGGGTGCAATCCATGACAGGAAAGGGGATTGAGGGCTTTGTTGAAGGGAAAAAGGTTATCGTCGGCTCGCCTTCGTATATGAACGCATTTGTCCCGATCGGGACAATTACGTCATCGATCGAACAGTGGCAGTCGGAAGGCAAGACCGTGGTTGTGGCGTGTGTTGATGGCGAACTCGCCGGCTTGCTGGCAATCGCGGACGCACCTAAGTCGACGGCCGAGGTGGCGGTCGCTGAACTCAAACGGATGGGCAAAGAAGTCGTGATGGTGACAGGCGATAATCGCCGCACGGCCGAGGCGATCGCACGCGAGTTGGGAATCAATCAAGTCGAGGCGGACGTGTTGCCTGGGACAAAGCTCGAAGTCGTGAAGGCTTGGCAGACCAAGGGCAAGCGCGTGGCGTATGTGGGTGATGGAATTAACGATGCTCCCGCCCTCACGCAGGCAGACCTCGGTATCGCCGTAGGATCGGGAACGGATGTGGCGATCGAGGCTGGGCAGATTGTGCTTGTCGGCGGTGGCCCTGAGAAAGTCGTTTCTGGTTTGAAACTCGCGGCCACAACATACCGAGGTATCAAGCAGAATCTTTTCTGGGCATTCTTTTACAACGTCATAGCCATTCCGCTGGCGGCTGTTGGGCTTCTGAATCCACTCATCGCCTCGGCGGCCATGGCGTTCTCCAGCGTCTCGGTTGTGTTGAATTCTCTACGCATCAAACGAGCAAAAATCTAGAAAAAAGAAAATCGCGAGCGAGTGCTCACGATTGCGCGGAAAGGGGTCGGATGTAGACGGTTGGTCGATCCGTCCCCTTATTTTTCTTTGCCTCGTACATCGCCTCGTCCGCGAGTGCGGTGATGCCTTGCCAGTCGAGTTTCCTCTCTGGGATGCCGACGGCGACGCCGATGCTCACACTTGGGCGAAGCTCCGGTGCCTGGGCGAGCCGGATGGCTGCGACAGCCTTGTAGAGCCGATTTGCGATGATCTTGGCCTCAGCTTCGTCCAAGTCATCAAAGAACAGAACGAACTCATCCCCACCCTTGCGCCCAGCCAGGTTGTCTACTTGGCGTTGGTTGCGACCTGCCAGATCCACCTGGCGCTTGTGGCGCTTGATGGCGCCCGCGACTGCAATGAGCAAAGTATCACCAACGCCGTGACCGTACGTGTCGTTTACTTCCTTGAACCCGTTGGCGTCCAGGAAGAACATCCCCACAGATGTGTGTCCTTCTTTGGCGCGACGGAAGCGCGCTTTGCCGTCTGTGTCGAAGGCGCGGCGGGTCTGCAGACGCGTAAGTGCGTCCAGCGTGACCCGGCGTTCCACGGATCGCCGTTTTTCACGCTCGCGTTTGAGCGCCTCTTCCAGCTCGACGATTCTCACACACGCCGACTGGAATAGACTTTTGTAGTTGCTGCCTTTGGGCATTTTCTCTCCCTGCTGTTGACAAAGCAGGCCATAGTTAAGCAAAAAATTGAATATTTGTCAATGGTTTTGAGTTTTTTTATCGCCATGTTAATCTTATCGACGTGAAGATCCCCCTTCGCCAAGGCTTCGGGGGACAGGCACAGATCCCACCCCCTAGAGCAACCGCTTTAGGGGGAAATTGAGCATTTAGTCTTTGTCATCCCGACCGCGGTCGTTCTACGACCGAGTGGAGGGATCTCGAATGAGTAGACTCGAGATCCCTCGGCTCGCTTTGCTCGCTCGGGATGACACTATAGATAAAGATATGGATTTTAGACTCCATTCCGACTACAAACCGGCTGGGGATCAGCCAAAGGCTATCGAACAGCTTACGAAAGGCGTTGAATCTGGAGAGAAGTACCAGACGCTTTTGGGTGTGACCGGCTCGGGAAAGACATTCACGATGGCAAACGTGATTCAGAATACCCAGAAGCCCACGCTCGTCATCGCGCATAACAAGACGTTGGCGGCACAGTTGTGCAATGAGTTTCGTGAGTTCTTTCCGGGGAACGCCGTGGAGTACTTTGTCAGTTACTACGACTACTACCAGCCAGAAGCGTACATGCCACGGACGGATACGTACATAGAGAAGGAATCACAAATTAATGAGGAGATCGATCGTCTCCGTCACTCGGCCACACATGCATTGCTGTCACGGCGGGACGTCATTATTGTGGCGAGTGTGTCGTGTATCTATGCGTTGGGAAGTCCTGACGAATATAAGCAGACAGTGCTTCATATGCAAAAGCATATTCCCAGCCGCTTTAGCGGCGTCTCGGACGGGGCTGAAGCCCCTGAGAAGCATGTTGAGAACTATTTGAATAGGTCGGAGATGCTGCGTCAGCTGACGCAGATGCAATTTGAGCGCACGACGGCGGACATCACGCGTGGGCATTTTCGTGCTCGCGGCGATATCGTCGAAGTCATGCCGATGAATGAGGAAGTTGTCTATCGAGTGACCTTCGAGAATGAGAAGGTCATGGACATTCAGGCGCTTGACCCGGTCACGCGCAAGTTCATCGACACACTGCAAGACGTCTGGATTTTTCCGGCGAAGCATTACGTCGTCTCACAACCGCGACAAAAAGAGGCGCTGCGCGAGATTCGCCAAGAGCTTGAGGAGCGACTCTCGCTGTTCGACAAGGAGGGGAAGGTGCTTGAGGCCGAGCGCCTCAGTCGTCGCACACGCTTCGACCTAGAGATGATCCAGAATATCGGCTACTGCAACGGCATCGAGAATTATTCTCGTCACTTTGACGGTCGCGCTCCAGGTCAACCGCCCTATACGCTTATCGACTATTTCTCCGATGATTTTTTGATGATTATCGACGAGAGCCACGTGACCGTCCCGCAGATCGGCGGTATGTACAACGGGGACCGTGCTCGAAAGGAGACGCTCATCGAACATGGATTCCGTTTGCCCAGCGCTAAAGACAACCGGCCATTGCAGTTCCACGAGTTTGAAGAACGGGTGAAGCAGGTCGTATTCGTAAGTGCGACGCCTGGGAAGTACGAAGCGCAGAAGTCGACGAAGGTGGTGGAGCAGATTATTCGTCCGACCGGACTTGTGGATCCAGTGGTGACCATGCGGCCAGTGACCGAGGAAGGAACATATCCAGGCCAAGTGGAGGATCTTATTTCTGAAGTGATAAAGCGCGTCGAGCAAAAAGAACGCGCGCTTGTGACAACGCTCACAAAAAAGATGGCGGAGGATTTGACAGAGTTTCTCGTGGGCAAGGGGATTAAAGTGCAATACCTCCACTCCGACGTGGAAACGCTCGACCGCATCACGATCCTCTCGGATTTGCGGCGCGGGGCATACGACGTGGTTGTGGGTGTGAACCTCTTACGTGAAGGGCTCGACTTGCCAGAGGTCACATTGGTCGCCATCCTCGATGCGGACAAAGAAGGATTTCTTCGCAGTGAAACGTCCATCATTCAAACAATCGGTCGTGCTGCACGAAACGTAAAAGGTGAAGTGATTGTCTATGCAGATGAGATGACCGGTTCGCTCACACGGGCGTTGAAGGAAACCGAACGTCGCCGCAAGATCCAGCTTGCGTACAACAAGAAACATGGCATCACCCCGCAGTCGATCCACAAAGAGATTAAAGATATTCGAGTGATGCTTGGTGGCGAAGAAATCACGGCCGGGATTCTCAAGCTCGAGATGACCGCGGAGCCGCACGAGATCGAACACGTCATCAAGGAAAAGACGTATGACATGAAAGAGGCCGCGAAGAAGCTCGACTTCGAGACAGCGGCGATTCTGCGCGATGAGATCGTGCTCCTCGCCAAAGAGTTGAAGAACAAGAAGAAATAACTATGCAAGATAAAATTACCATCAAAGGCGCGCGGGAGCATAACCTCAAGAACATCTCGCTTGAGTTGCCGCGCAATAAATTGATTTGCTTCACCGGCGTGTCGGGTTCGGGGAAGTCAAGTTTGGCGTTCGATACGATTTTTGCCGAGGGGCAACGCCGCTATGTTGAGTCGCTTTCTGCGTACGCACGGCAATTTTTAGGGCAGATGGAGAAGCCAGATGTCGACGAGATCGAGGGTCTTTCACCTGCCATCTCCATTGACCAGAAAGCCCATGGCAGTAATCCACGTTCCACCGTGGCGACCATCACGGAGATTTACGATTATTTGCGTGTGTTGTTTGCTCGAGTGGGCGAACCGCACTGCGTGACCTGCGGGGAGAAGATTCAGAAGTTGACGAATGAGGAGATGGTGGATGTCGTTCTTTCACACTTGTCATTGCGAGCGCCAGCGAAGCAATCCTCGAAGATTGCTTTGTCGCCTTCGGCTCCTCGCAATGACGAGGGTAAGTTGGGATCCGTGAAGGTTCTTGCTCCAGTAGTGAAAGGACGCAAAGGTGAGTACTACCAGCTTCTGTACGATCTCTATAATTCGGGATTTGCCCGCGTGCGTATCGACGGGAAGGAACATCGCCTCGATGAGCCAATTAAGCTCGCTCGCTACAAGGCGCACGTGATCGAGATCGTCGTGGATACGATTCCGGTTGTCTCGTTCAAAACAAGTCCTAAAGATGCCCGCCAACGACTTGCCGACGCGCTCGAGATGGCGGTCGATCGTGGGGAAGACGTTGCCAATATCATCTATCCAGACGAAACGGAGCAGTTGCTCTCGGCAAAATTTAGCTGCCCCAAAGATGGTTTTTCTTTTCCTGAAATTGAGCCGCGTCTCTTCTCGTTCAACTCTCCTTATGGGGCGTGTCCGGAATGTACCGGGCTTGGGACGGCTGAGCTCTACTCGGAGGAGCTGTGTGGAAAATGTTCAGGCGCGAGGTTGAGACAAGAGGCGTTGTATGTTTGGCTGCCGACACAAACGTCGATTGTTGATATATCGAGGATGTCGATTGCGGATGCGGTTGGATATTTTTCATCGCTCGCGTTGAACGACAAGCAGGCACAAATT
>CAZELN010000018.1:10967-19803 GCA_964513275.1 uncultured Gammaproteobacteria bacterium | reverse complement strand
TCTAAAAGCATCAAGCGAAAAATGGCGAACGCCTTTAAAAGGTTACTTTTACCGGAAGCGTTTGCTCCATAAATCGCGACTGATTTTAAAAGTGCCGTTTTGCCCACCTCAAAAACGGCCTGTTCTTTTAAGGTTTTGTCTTTTGTTGCTTGTAAATCAAGACTGATTTCGTTCTGAATGGAACGGAAATTCTTAATTTTGAAATTTAACAACATATTTTTGACAGCTTAATAGTGCTTCGTGCGTTCTAATTGTAGCACACGATTTCCAAAAGTCAATACTTTTTGCTAAAAAATTGCATAAAAGTAAATTTTTTGGATAATTCTGACTAAAATCTAGCGTTTACTCGCCTTACAAAAACTCACAAGATGACGACCTTATCTATTCTCATCAAATCCCTCGTCCAAAATTCGTACCAACTCTTCCTCAAATCCAAACCCCATGTCCGCCTCCACAAGACGATCAAAGGCTTCAATACAACGAGAGTCCTGTTTGGCGAACTCAACAAGAACTTGTGCGAGTTCGAACGCAAACCCGCCTACCGTACCGTCGGAATCATCAACGCCGCCTGTTGCCAGTTTTTTGTCGATCTTGATGAGTAGATCAACGAGGAGCTTCGCTGTCTGCTTACTCATCGGCAGTCGCGAGACAATCGGCGAAAGTCGTCGACATCCTTCACTCAAAGAATCCTGATACGCAAACCACGTTTTCGAAGGTCCAACATACGGTTTGATTTTTCGCATGGCCGCCGTGATCTCGGCCTTGGTCGCTTTAAGTTCAGCCTCTGACAATCCACCGAGCATGCCACTGCAAGAAACGTCTTCAACAGAAGCAACCTCGTTTGTTTCGAGCGCACGCCCACGTGCAATCGCGTAAACCGCAAGCGCTATCATGTGCTTACACAACTCATCACGCTCACCTAAGTAGCATGTACATGTGCCGCGATCATAAGCACTACCATGCACATATACTTTGTACGGATGTGTGCCGATCACCATCGCCGAATACCCAATACCGTCCTCTGAAAACTGCGTGACCTTTCCGGCTCCATACAACCCCACCGCCTTTTCAAACGTCTGGCCATCTATGCCAAAACGAAGGTCATCGAGTGTGTAGCGAGGAGTGGTCATATTGGGGTCTACTCGACATCGGATTCGTAGATTCGGATCATAGCTCGTTAATTTTAACGATAATTTCAGAAAAAATACTCTCTAAAACACCAAGTTCACTCGCTTTATCAATATAGAGATCGACGAAAGATTTTAGATCTGTCTGACCCAAACCTGACTGAACAGCACTAATGATAGTTTTTGCCTTAAAGGTGCTTAACACCTCCTCGGTTAACTGCAATGGATCTGACGCGATCAATCTTTTATAGACAAGATTGTCCGCACCTTGTTGGACATCGCGAATTTTGTCACAAATAAGCTGTCGTGCAGCATTTTCGTCACTATTTAACATTCCAGCCAAAACCTTGAAATCTAATAGATAATTCTCGATGGAGTATTTATTGAGATGTATGAACCGTGAATCTTCCTGCAAATCTTGGCTTGAATTTTGATTATCACCATCAACTAAAAATAACACTCTTTTTTGCGGGTCTTGTTTTGTCGCCTTACAAAAACCCTCGACATGTGACCGATCACCAAGCTGAATGACTCCAACATCTTTTGAGAGCTTATTTATCAATTTGGAAATTACTATCTCGTGTGAAACATCCTCAACAAAAAATGTCTTCTCGTGAATATCTAAACCAGTCACAAAATCAATCGACTCTGCAATGAGGCTCTTTCTACTAGCTTCGGGCGGGGTATCCTTGATGATAACTTTCGAGTCCTCCCAAACTAGGAACTGCGTCTTAGAAAAAAACTCTTTAAGAAAAATGACCCGCGAATGAGTCGTGACCAATACCTGCTTATGGTGCTCGCTACACATCCAATCTAAAAACTTAAACAGACCTAATTCCAACGCCCAGTTCAAATGGATTTCTGGTTCATCTATTAAAAATATGTCGACGGAATTTCTGCTATTGTAGATTGAAAAAATAAGTGAAAAAACTTCATTCTCGCCACAACTTAAATTCTCAATAGGACATGGAGGACAACCTTCTTTGTGCAGTTTAAAAACCAAATTTCTGTCTATCCAGTCCGCAACAAAGGAATGAGTTGGAAAAATCTTTGTGAGTACCCTATTGAATTCTAAAACGATCTCGTTAATGGCGGTTTTCTTACCCTTATTCTCATCACCATCAACAACATGCTCATACCCTGTGATAAAGAGTTCTATTATTGATGGATAGCCCGCAAACGAACTATCACCAACATTTTGAGACAGCAGGGTGGCGGCGATTTTTTCCTGACTTGTCCCTTCTCTTCTCAACTTCTGAACAAAATGACTTATGGTATTTTTTTCCGCGTTCCGCTTTGGATTAAAATGAGCAATTTTTGTCGTAGGAGCTCCATCAAAAACTTTTGTTCCTGTCTTTATGTATTCAAGTAGTTTAGTTTTACCGGTTCCATTTTCACCGCCGATAATGTTTAAGCCATTTTTGAACTCAATCTCTCCAATAAAATGACCGCCCAATAAACTTATTGCTTGTACTTTTTTTATAAATGAGTTGCTCATACTTTTGATATGGAAATCTCGCCATCCATTAACTTGGATAATAGTGAATCTCGGAGACTTGAGAGTATCTGCGATTGAGAATAATTGATGAAAATTTTCTGATCTATGCAAGAAACAGGAGTCTCAAATTTTTGGATAATATCTGATGTTGGAATCGTTGATTCAATGCTTGAAATCCCTGTCTTATTTATCGATCCAAAAACTGTGCCCTCAGTTTCGAATTGATCAAATGCGTACTTCAATGACTTTATTTTGTAGAGTGAATACGACCTATAGTTACTTCTAACAGCCGCCAAACCTCTTCCAATACAACAATGTCCGAAAGCAACATTTATATCGCCAACTGGGGCACGCACGCTAACTAAAACATCAAATTTTTCAGCCATTTTTTTTGGTTCAATAGTGGAAAGGCGTGTTTTTGGAAACCTATCCTGAAACTCAGCTCGACCTTGAAAAAAGACTGTTCCTTTACCTACCTGATTATAACTTTCTCCTTTGGGTGATTGACCCATGATTATTTCAAATTCGTCTGACAAAATACCCGTCCTCCACCCCTCAGGAATTTCTCCCATCTCGCTTTCCACCATCTTCCCACCACTGGCTTTATACGACTTCCCATCCGCGTTCGGAAAATTGAAATCAACAAACCACTGCTTGAATAGCCGCTGTACCATTTCCTCAAGCGTTTTGTTTTGAGCACGAAGCAATTCAATTTTGTCGTCGAGAGAGGAGAGAACAGCGGCGATGGATTTTTGTTCGGGGAGTGGAGGTAAGAAAATTGAAATTTTCTTCATGACCGATCCGGAAACCTCTGCGAATGTAGAACCAGATGCCTGTCCCTCGATTCTGTGTTTATTTGTCACTAACCAATAATAAAGAAATCTATAATCAACATCGGCTTTAGGTATTAAGCTCTTAAATCCCTGATTCGTTGTTACTGGAATTTTGTTGATTGCGACATAACCAATAGGAGCACGTGAGGAGAACAGGATTGAATGTAATGGAAGCAAGCGCGCACTTGAATTCTTAAAACCAATTTGAGTGATACTTTTTCCGCCCCGTTCGATCCATATCGAATCGTAATTCGATAAGTCCTTTGGAGTAATCCAAGGAATGTCACCGTTCCAATACAGAGATTCTTTGGTTGATGGAGTTCCACCACCAACGATATCCGCAACCTCTCCAAGTGTCGTTTGTTTCCAATTTTTTTGAACGTTTACCATACGACTACTTGAAATTCGGATCCTTAATTGTGGCAACGGCACGCATTTGCTTTTTTACGTCATCCTTTGGGACACCAAGTCTATCCGCCGTTTGAAACCATCGAGGTTGACCTTCAAGCAAGTCGTTGACACGCTTCAAATTATGACTATCGCGACGCATTTGCTCTAAATCCTCCCTTGAAAGGTCATGCACGAATGCGTACAAAAGTTTTTTACTCCCATCCTTGCTTTGTCCAAAACGAGCCAACTCGTTCATAGGATCATCAGGTTGAGCTTTTGTACTAAACCACCAAGCGACGTATCTCTGAACAACCTCCTTCAAGAAAACGAGATGCTCGTCCAAACAAAAACCTTGTAACTTACTTTCTACATCAAGCAACAACTTTCCTAAATCATGACTCGGTAAAAACACACCGTCTTTTTTTGCACTTATGTTTTTCAAAAGTAATTCTATCCCATGACGAATGTTGAAAATGATGGTGACAATTTTTCCTCCATCAAACAAGTCATACATTGCTCTATCTTGATCATCAAACCATTTCTGTTTACCACAATCTTCCTCGGACAAAAACACAGCTAATCCATCCTCTGCCAACGACAAAAAACCGTGCACATATGGCATCAATGCGGTTTCCATCTTCACAGCTTTTGGTTGAGGTTTGGGCATATTCGATCAAAAATTTAAAAAAGAATGTCGCTCAAAATCAGCATAGCTCCAACCAAAACCAATGTCGTTTGAATAATGAGAGCAATCAAATTTGATGCTCTGTCGGATGCGACATAAGTATCAAAAGCAGATTTCATGTCTAATGCACGAGCAGGATTTGTCGTATCGTTGGTATGAAGTCTGATTTTATCTGACACCTGAATAGCCAACTTGCTATTTTTGGAGAAAAACCGTCGGTCGACCAAAATTTGGGCACCGCCTCCGATAATTGAGATGCAAAGAAATACCAGTCCCCAACGCGAAGCAATAAGTTCATTTGAACTAGAACCAATGATTCTAATTGCCACTAATCCGATTGATGCAAAGGCTATCTGAATTAGCAAACGTGCAAATTCAAAAGTTCTCTCGTTTGCTGATTTTGAACTGTCTTGAGCGGCGGACATAAATTCTCCCGCAGTCTGTTTGAGTTCGTATTTTACTTCTGAATCGTCCATATTATTTCTTTGAATCACCAGATGATCGTTCGGGTATTTTTGGTTCAGATGAGGATGGTGTTTTTTCGGGCAACACGGAACGTAACGGACTGCGTTCCGCGAGTTTATGATGTTTATCACCGTTTCCTACATTTTGTTTGGATGACTTGTTGTTTTTCTCTAATGACATATACGGCATTTTTCATCAGTAGAAGCAATCTGCTCAATTCCCTTAAGGGAGTGCGGCGATCGCTTGTTCGTAGTTCGGATTATATTCGTCTGAATTTTTTATATCACCCCCGACAGTATAGTCAACAAAGTAAACATCCTTAATCGTTACCAATAAATTTTTCCATTCCGAACCATATATCTTTTCAATGATCTCATGCGGATGAACCCAGCGAATCAAGCCGTTTTGCCCAATCACATAAATTTTTGGATCGCTGATAATTTTAATAAGACGAGTTCCGGCTCTATAAACCATATTCCCGGCTAAAGTTATACTAGCCATCTGTTCGTCAGTAATTTTTTGAATATCTAAGACATCAACATTTGGAAACCAAGATTTCAAAACATCCTCATCGGGGAACGTATATCTTTGTCCATCTCGACCATACCAATATACCGAGTTTAACGTCTCACCCTTAATTAGTGAGCCAGTCGCCAGTTGTGATCGATTAGTCCCAACATACCCGTTACGGCTATTATGCAAACCTACGGAAGCAACAACACGCAACTTTTCTGCTCGAAGGTCTCGCATAATTCCCTCAATCAGAGCCTTTTGTTGATTATCTGCTGTCTCCAATTTATTTTCGTAAGACTTTAACAAAAGCTCAAATCGCTCATCATAAATTTGAATTTGACGTTTAATTTGTGTATCTGTCGCATCCATAAAAGATGCAAGTCTATCATCCAATTCTTTCTTATGACTTTTGTATTTCCAATAGCCAAAAAAGGAAACAAAGATTGCAAGAGCAGTAAACAGCACCCCTAACGCTGAAACAAATACTCCCAACGAATCAATCCACAAAGGTAATTGCTCGTTTGTCTTCTCAAGTATTTGAATATAGTTTTCGGTTGCTGTCTCTGAAGAAAGGGATGAGATAGGTGTGGTGTAATACAAAGTTGGTTTCGACATATCAAATCTCAAACCCAACCTTCTTGAGCTGTTTCTTAATCTCTTCATTTAACTCCTGCTCCTTTGCCATCTGCTCCTTGAGCGTTGAGGTGAGTTCCTTCATCTTCTCCTCAAACGGCACGCCGTCATCCTGTGCGTCGGGAATACCGACATAGCGACCGGGTGTGAGGACGAAGCCGTGCTTTTTCACTTCCTCCATCGGCGCGGATTTGCAGAAGCCTTTGATGTCCTCGTACTTGCCATCCTTCTTTCTCCACTCGTGGTAGGTGTTGGTGATTTGTGCGACATCCTCATCGGTATAAATCTTGTGCGTTCTGTCTTCCATGTGACCGACATCCGTAGCATCGATAAACAAAATTTCACCTGTGCGTTTTCGATCACCGTTGCCAACACGCTTTCTTGAAATAAACCAGAGACACGCGGGGATCTGTGTATTGTAAAAAAGTTGACCGGGGAGGGAGACAATGCAGTCAACAAGATCAGCTTCGATGAGCCGTTGGCGAATATCGCCTTCGCCGGAAGCGTTAGAAGAAAGTGAGCCATTAGCCAAAACCATTCCCATCACGCCGTTTGGCGCGAGGTGATAGATCATGTGTTGCATCCAGCCGTAGTTGGCATTATTGGCGGGAGGCAAACCGTACTGCCAGCGAGGATCGGTGCGAAGAATATCCTGACCCCAGTCCGATTGATTGAACGGAGGATTCGCGATGATGAAATCTGCTTTCAGATCAGGATGAGCGTCTTTGAGAAACGATCCTTCGTTATTCCATTTGATCTGCGAGCCATCGATGCCACGAATCGCCAAGTTCATGCGACACAGCCGATACGTTGTCTGATTGCTTTCTTGTCCATAGACAGAAATGTCATCGAGTTTCCCTTGATGCTCCTGCACAAACTTCTCGCTCATAATGAACATCCCGCCGGAACCACAGCATGGGTCGTACACGCGTCCGTGATACGGCTCGATCATGCCGACAAGAAGTTTCACGATCGACTTCGGTGTGTAGAACTGTCCGCCTTTTTTTCCTTCGGCGTTTGCAAACTCTCCCAAAAAGTATTCGTACACGCGACCGAGAATGTCCTTTGACTTCGCCGCTTCCGTGCCGATCGCAATATCGCCTATGAGGTCGATGAGTTCGCCAAGCGCGGTTTTGTCGAGGTTTGGTCGCGCGTAGACCTTTGGGAGAATGCCTTTGAGCGTAGGATTCTCTTTTTCGATCGCTTCCATTGCCAAGTCAAGATCGGTTCCGATCGTTGGCTGTTTTGAACGCGCGTGAAGATATGACCAACGTGCAATTTGCGGAACCCAAAAGACGTTTTCTGCGCGGTACTCGTCTGGGTCTTCCGGGTTCGCCCCTTCGTAGGAACCTGTATTGATAAGCAAGGACTGATGCAAATCTTCGAAAGAATCGGAGATGTATTTCAAAAAAATGAGTCCCAGCACGATATGCTTGTACTCTGCGGCGTCGATATTTTTACGGAGCTTGTCGGCCGCTTTGAAAAGTTGTTTTTCCAAGCTCTCTTGAGCTTTTTCAGTCTTCGCCATATTACGTGTTGACCAACTCGTCGATCGTTATTTCCAAACCACTGGTAATTTTCGTAAGCGTCTCAAGCGTAGGATTTTGTATCGTGTCGCTTTCAATCTTTACAAGTGTGGTGTAGGGAATATCCGCCTTGCGAGCCAAACCTTCTTGAGTCAATTCACGCTTCTGACGCCAGACTTTAATCTTCGCACCGATTGTTTTTTGATCCGTGTTACCCATAGAGTGCAGGTGTTGTCCTGTAAGCATTAAAATGCTAACTCCAGTTTAGCACGGTTCTGGGATCGAGAAAACGGCTCAATAATTGATTGTCGTGTAATTATGATTATGTGACATGGACGCCTTCAAAGCAAGCAAAAACATCTTGTGTACGGTGGGCGATGTCCAGTTCATCATCATATACGATCAACATTTCGAGGCTCATGTGACGACTGAATTTTCGCGCGTCTCGCACGTCGAAATTTTGCAGAAGAGTCGTGATGAAAAAGTGACGGAACCCGTGAACGGTTCTTGTGATGCCGAGGTCTTTGAGTAGCGTTTCAAATTCCCGTTGGATGGTTCGGGTACTCAGACGTTGTCCTCTCCTGTTTCCAAAACTCTGAAATAACGCACCGCTCCTGCGCTTGGTGGCGGTCATGTATGCCTTGAGGGTTTGGACGGTTTCAGGAGACAGATAAATTCTCTCCTTATCATCCGCCCCCTTGCTTTGGATCATGGCTGTGTCGGACGCAAAATCTAGGTCTTGCACCGACAGCCGTACGATTTCTATTTGCCTTAACCCTTGAAACGCGAGCAAACAAAATAACGCCCGCAGGCGCATTGTTCTTTTTGTTTCAGGCATCTGCTTGAGAGCCTCGGCGATTGTTTCGATCTCCTCCCAGCAGAAACCTTGCTTCTTGTGCTTTTTGCTCTGGGAAAAGAGTCTGACGTTTGCCGTGATGTCGATCGGGATGAGTCCGGTACGTACCAGCTCCCGCAAAAACACTTTCGAGGTTGAGAGGTATTTGTTCTTCGTGGCGACACTCAAGTCCGATCTGGCTGCCAATACTCGCTTGAAGGAAAGGTAACTATTGTGATCAAAACCGTTCTTTTCAAGAAAGTAGAGAAACATCCCGATCCTTGCTTGATAGTCCTTTCTCGTACCTTCCGACACATCCAGCCCCTCAAAA
>CAZELN010000018.1:6626-10957 GCA_964513275.1 uncultured Gammaproteobacteria bacterium | reverse complement strand
GTGAATGAGATTATCCCGTGTGTAGAAGGTCAAAAATGCCTCTGTGTGCGTGTTTTGTGTGTACATAGATGGATTAGATGATATGTTCAACCACGAACCCCTGAGCGACGAGTAAAGGGGCGAGGTCTTGAGAGCGGTGACACTTAGTCGGATCTTTCTCGCTACACATGAGGCAGAGAATCTTTCCGTGCCTTGCCATGTTCGCCAGCTCTTCAATCGTTTCCTCAAAACGTACGTTCTCGCCCTTGCCGCCCAAATTCTTGCCTCTGAAAAGATAGATGATGCCGACTTTCTCAAGCTCTGCGGCGAGAGCTTTTTGATTGTATTGTGGAGAGTAACGGCTTTGTGGATGGGTGCGGGCATCTACCAACACCTCGATTTTGTTTTCTTGAAGCTTCTCGATGAACTCGAAAAGCGGTCGGGAACTATGTCCCAAAGTGAACACTGCTTGTTTCATAAATGGTTCAGCGATCAATGAACTTATTCGCCCAGCAAAAATTTATTGCAGAAATCGACATCTTCTCCGCCGCTCATACAACGCTGGTAGACAAACTCGTCCTCTGAATTTAGAAAATGTGCGGTGACATCCTCACCATCAACCAACAAGTTTAGGAGTTTCCAATTTTCTCTTGCGCTCGAATCTCCACCTTTGAATCTAAACATTATCCAAAACTCTGAGCGGATCATTGCACCATACGTATTTTGTGCGTCGACATACGAAGCCAAACTGTACACGTTTTCGGTGTTAAACTCAGAAGGGTCAGCTGTGGTATTTCCAATAAGTTTCTTTGGATCAACGAGAGCTATTTCAATCTCGTCGAAAGGAGGAAACACAGCAGTGCTAGGAGTCTTTAAGACTTCCGTGACATAGCTTTGAGCTTGCGTATACGCCACAGACTCGATACTGACCGGTGTTTCCGTGACCACCTCGCCAGAATCCGCTTCCTCTAATGGCGTGCTCTTTGGAACAAAGACGATGTATCCGACACTGATGACCAATAAAACTACAAGAACGATGACGACTGGATTATTCAGTCGATCAAGAATTTGCTTTTGCATAGATACCCTGCTTGGTTAGGTATTTATACTGGCGGACAACACAAAACCCGCCGCCAGCTTTTCCCCTTGCGGGGAACGTAGCCCTTTCGGGTACGACCAAGCAGGATTGCTGAACGACGGGTTCAGTATCCTGCTTGGCTTTGATGCCATGCCCTAAAATAAATTCAGAGTTTAGGCGGGTTAAGTTGTGAGGATATGATAGCAAAAAACCCTACGAATGCAAGGTATTTTTTTACTTCTTCTGTGTATTATTCTGCCCATGAAAAACGAACCCTGTTTTTACAAAGCAAACCCTCTAAGTATTCGATTCTCCGTTCTTGTCTGCTTAGCTGATACTGTTCTGCGGCGCGAGGCGAAAATTCTTGCGGACGTTTTCGTTCTAAATACCACATTGCCATTTTTCCATCACCCATCTGCAAGGCTTTGAAAATGCTCATCCTTGCCATCAACGTAGGTGTCGTCTGTAAAAGCTGGATTTTGTCGCGAAACTCAGGATACTTTTGACAGTACCGATAGAGTGAATCCGTTGAAATTTCCGCGAACTTACAAGCCTCCGCAGTCGTGGAGCCTATTGAAAACGCATACTGGAGTTTCGCAATCACCTCGTTCTCATTTTTGCCATCAAATAACGGTCTGCCACAGCCTCTTTGTTTTGGTTGTGTCTGATAGAAAGACGGTGTGAGAAAATCTTCATCATTTGATTTTGTCGCGACTTGAACGGACATACATCGTGTCATAAATCATTAAGCGGATGCTTCACCATCTGCGCTCTCAAATGCTCAGCGCTGGCGGAGAGATAAATCGTTGTCGTTTTAATGTCACTGTGCCCCATCATACGAGAAAGGCTGTAAATATCGCATCCACCTTCCAACATGAGCGTTGCAAACGTGTGTCTCAACTTGTGAATAGTAAAATTGATTTTAGACGATTGCCGTATCTTCACCGTCAACCGTTTAAGTCCGGTATCGGTAAAACCGGTGTTACGATTAAGCGAGCAGAAAAATTCAGGACACGTTTTGTTCAACCTCCGTCTTTCCTCCATATACTTCTTCAAACTTTGTGCGAGTGTAAAACTGATAGGAACAACACGATCTTTACTTCCCTTGCCCTGATTGATAAACAGGGTCAAATTTTCAATATCAACGTCTGTAAGCCGTAAGTTCAGAAGTTCCTTTTTTCGAAGCCCCGCAAACACGAACGTCGAAAAAATCGCGTGATTTCTGTATCGCAAAAATTTATAATCGTAGGGATAGTTGTATACGATTTCGAGCAATCGATGCGCTTCTTGTTTTGTGAGCTTAGGTGGAAGGCGTTTTTCGATTCTCGGCATCTCTATGTCGAGCACCGGATTTTTCTCCATGCACTTGCGCTCAACACACCAACGAAAGAAAACCAGCAGTGATTTGTGGTAACAGACGAACGTATTTGGTTTCCAGTTTCTCTCCACCCGACCAAAAAGAAACAGCTCCCGCACGTTCTGATCCGTCACCTCCTCGATATTTGTGATCTTCGCAAATCGACAAAAGAAATTGATGACCTGCCGGTATCGCTTGATCGTGTCTTTTGAATAACCCCGAATGTACGACGAGTGGTCGCAAAATTTCTCCGCTAAAATTGCAATGTCCATTAAAAAACACTGCGTACCTATGCAATGTTTTTTAATGGAGCCACCGCGCAGGGTTGAACTGCGGACCTTCGCCTTACCATGGCGACGCTCTACCAACTGAGCTACGGCGGCATTAGATTTCTACGAACCGGTGACCTGTTTTCTGCGAGAGTAGGTCTTAGCCCACTCGAAAGGTCAACTTTGATGTTTATTTATGCCTCTTTCTGACGATCCAACATAGACCTGTTTATTACCATGGACGCGCTCTACCAACTGAGCTACTGCGGCATAAGCGCGAAAATAATAACAAACCCTACTCCTCTTGTGAAGCCTCGCTATCTTCAGTGGTGGTTTTCTGAATATAGGCTTCTTTCTTTTCCTGGAACCGTGCTTCAAACTCCTCGATCTTCTTGTTTTCCGGGTTCACTTCTTTGAGGGACTGAATCCCCTCGCGAGCATCTTTGAGCGATCCGACATCAAGCGCCGTCTCAATATAATAATCTAAGTATCGTGGATTCTTTGACCTCTTTGCCACGGCTCTTCGTAAAAAAGGCAATGCCGCTTTTGGCTCGCCGCGTTTGATCTCGATTTCCGCCAACGACACATTCACGCTTGCGTCATCTGGAGAAAGACGCAACGCAAATTGAAGCGTCTCGCGAGCTTGTTCAAGCTGCCCGCTGACGATATACATGTTCCCAAGCGCTTCGTAGCCATCCACGCTCTTTGGATTATGGCTGATGATATCGATAAAAATTTTCTCGGCAGGAATGAATTCTTCCTGTCGAATAAGCGCCTGCGCTTCCTCCAAACGCGTGCGAATCACCTCATCTGAATAGGCATGCACTCCTTCGTCAGCCGTGCGTTTGAGTTTTTGATAGTATTGCTCTAAACGGTAAAGTTTTTGAACGATACGACGCCCTTGTTTGGACAACAGCTGTATCAACTGAGAAAACGTTTTCCCAACACGCTGGAGTTTCGCACCTGTCGCGCGTTGAAACCGCGAAAGAATGATTTGCTCCTTGATTTTTCGTTCGCGTTCTTTGGGAATGGACGCAACGTCAATCACGCGCAGGTGTGGAACCTTCCGAAAGAAGACAACGCCAACGACGACAACAGACGTGACCACAAGAAAAACAAGAATCCATGTCATATTATGCTGGGTGCTGCGCTTCCAAAACTTCGGCCGCGGCGTGCACGATCTCACTCAATTGGGAAAGTTTCACGCTTGAGGAACCGACAAGTACTCCATCGACATCCGCTTCGCGCAAAAATCCGTACGCGTTTTCTCCGTCTACACTTCCACCATACAGAACCGCGATACGGCGAACATCCACAGGAGACATCATCTGCCCAAGCACGCCACGGATATGCTGGTGCATGTTGACCACGTCCGCAACCGAAGCGACATCTCCAGTTCCAATAGCCCAAACCGGTTCATACGCAATAAAAAGAGGGCTGGAAGAGTGGAGACGCACGTCACGAAGCGCGACAACCAGTTGTTGCTCCACCGTCGACTCGGCCTCGCCGGATTCACGTTGTGAGCTGTTCTCCCCCACACATACGATCGGAACCAGTTGTTCCTCCAAGGCGTGGAGGACTTTTTTGTTGACCATCTCGTCCGTCTCTCCAAGATGGATTCGGCGCTCAGAGTGACTGATCATGACAT
>CAZELN010000018.1:0-6616 GCA_964513275.1 uncultured Gammaproteobacteria bacterium | reverse complement strand
CCGTAAAGGAACCCGTTGGTTCCCAAAAGATATTTTGGGCGCCCAGATGTACGGAACTGCGTGCGACCACCTTTCGGACTTCTGAAAGAGCCACAAACGGTGGGCACATGATGAGCCCCGGTGCCAGACGACGACCGCGCAACGTCAACAAGGTTCCACGTGCAAGCGCCACGGACTCCCGAACGCCGACGTTCATTTTCCAATTGGCAACGATGGTTTTCATAACTTCAATAGTGACATAAACTCTTGCTCGTCAAACGGGCCAATTCCGGCAACGGACAAGTGACTCAGAGCAAGAACGTCTTTGGCGGCCTTGTGTACATGCGCGCGTGTCACGTGGTCAAACCGCTTCACCCACTCCTCGGGCGAACGCGCATGGGCAAACCAGAGCTCCTGACGCCCATAAAATTCCGCGCGATCAGAAGAATCTTCCAAGCGCAACGCAAGCGCGCCTCGCACGTGATCCTTTGCCATTGCAAGTTCTTGCGCGCTCACTCCGTGACGAACGACTTTTTTGAGCTCAGAGACAATCACCTTCCACGCTTGCGGGAGACGTTTGGCGTCCAATCCTGCACGGATCTGAAAGATGCCCACATCCTGGTACGCGTCGTGACTCGCACGCACACTGTAGCATAATCCACGTTGCTCACGGACTTCCACAAACAAACGCGAAGACATCGTCCCTCCCAAAATGTTTGCCAAAAGTTTTACCGCTTCCTCACCTGCCTGTCCGCGCCCCAGCGTAGGGAATCCAAGCGCAAGTTGAACTTGATCAAGATCTTTTTTCTGCACGCGCACGCGTCTGCCGCCTGCCATCCGCTCTAAGGAAAAAGCCTGTCCTTGGCATATCTCTTGGGCATCGGATCGCCGTACGCAACCGAATGTGGATTCAAGAAGTTTTCGGGCATTGACAGGAATACGACCGGCCATCACCACGACCATATTCTTGGGCGTATAAAACCGATCTCGATACGCCAATACGTCTGGTCGTTTCATCCCTAGAACCGAAGCAGGCGTCCCGGCAATATTTTTTCCCAACACATGGCCGTCGAACATGGCTTCTTCCAGGAGATCTTCGATGTGCATGATCGGGTTCTCCTCATACATTTTGATTTCTTCGACGATGACCTTTTTCTCTCGTGACATTTCTATGGCATCAAACGTGGAATGAAACAGCATGTCGTGCAACAGATCCACGGCAATATGCGCGTGCTCACCATCAATCTTCACCCAATACCCCGTGAGATCCTTGCCGGTATACGCGTTATACTGTGCGCCAAACCGGTCGAGCTCGCGGGAAATATCAACGGTCTTTGGACGACGTTTCGTCCCTTTGAACATCAGGTGCTCGATAAAATGCGACCCGCCCCACACGGCGTCGGATTCCTCGCGGGATCCAACGCCAAATAACACGAGAAGTGAGCACGCTTGCGTACCAGCAAATGGGATCAGGTGTACGCGAGTTCCGTTGTGAAGAGTAAGGTGGTTCATACATGTACGGTCATCCATGGCTCCAACTCATCCATCTTCACCCGAACCTGTTCCATCGTATCGCGGTCACGGACAGTGACAGCGTGATCATTAAGCGTTTCAAAATCAACCGTCACACAGTACGGCGTTCCAATTTCATCTTGTCGGCGATAACGCTTTCCGATGGATTGTGTTTCATCATAATCCGTCGCCCATCGAGATCGCAGTCGATCCGCAAGAGGCTGAGCGATCGCCGTAAGTTCGATCTTCTTTGAAAGTGGAAGAATGGCAATCTTGAATGGTGCGAGCGCTTTGGGGAGCTTGAGCACAACGCGTGTATCTGTCTCCCCTTCCTCTGACGTGGGTGCTTGTTCTTCTGTGTAGGCCTCCAATAACGTGATAAGCACAGTACGGTCGATCCCAAACGTCGGCTCGATGACATGCGGAAGATATTTCTCGTTTGTTTTTGG
Organism: uncultured Gammaproteobacteria bacterium; assembly: GCA_964513275.1. GTDB lineage: Bacteria > Patescibacteriota > Patescibacteriia > UBA9934 > GWF2-40-263 > UBA12478. The sequence continues at coordinate 4,676 of CAZELN010000018.1, read as the reverse complement.
ATCCGTGTAACGCAAGTCAACACCCGACATTTCCATGTGACGTTTCAGATCGAAATCCGTGCGGTACGCCAAGCCGTAAAGTTCCTTCTGGCCAAACGGATAGAGATATTCGATATCTACCGTGCGCTTTGAGTAGTGCGCCCGTTCCCCATCTTCGATTTCGTGAAACACGAGATGCTCACGATTCACACCGCAAAAATCAAGCCATAACTTCATTTGTTCAAGCCAATACTCAAACCATTTTTCCCACTCGCTCTCATGGACAAAATACTCAAACTCCATGAGGTTAAACTCACGGGTGCGAAAAATGAAGTTGCCGGGCGTGATCTCGTTGCGGAAACATTTTCCCTGTTGGGCGATCCCAAACGGGACGCGCTTACGGCTTGTCATCACGACCTGCGGAAAATCGACGAACATGGCTTGCGCAAGTTCCCCACGCAAATAGGCTACGCTTGCGGAATCTTCCGTCGAGCCCAGGAACGTCTTAAATAGGAGATTGAAATTTTTTGGATCAGTAAACCCGTCCTTTCCACCACACTTCTGGCAAGCCTTGGATGTATCAATTTGATCGGAGCGAAAACGCTCATGACATTTTTTGCATTCGACAAGTGGGTCGGTGAAACCTTCCACGTGACCGGACGCTTCCCAAACTTTTGGGTTCATAATGACAGCCGCATCAATCCCAACCATATCGCCGCGACCCACGACGAATCTCTGCCACCACGCGTTCATGATATTACGTTTGAGTTCGGTTCCCAGAGGACCGTAATCCCATGAGTTTGCTAAACCACCATAAATATCACTCCCGGGATACACGAACCCTCGCGACTTCGCGAGGGCGACTAATTTTTCCATGGTGATGTCTGTGCTCATACCGTCATAATTTCTTCCTCTTTCTTTTCTCCGATCGCATCAATGCGTTCATTAAACTCCTTTGTCATTTTATCGATCTCGTCGATGAGCTTAAACTTCTCATCCTCAGAGATCTGTTTCTCCTTCTCCATTTTGCCCGCGACCTCACGCGCTTCTTCACGCACCTGGCGCAACGCGATTCGTCCGTCTTCCAAAAACTCTTTCATTTTTTTCACCATGGCTTTGCGGTTCTCCTGCGTCATGGCTGGCATCATGATGCGAATAACGGTTCCATCGACTACCGGACTTAAGCCCACGCCCGCATCACGAATTCCTTTCTCGATATTTTTGAGAAGATTTTTATCCCACGGATCGATAAGTAACGTCTTGGCATCCTGCACCTGAATCGAAGCTAAACCCTTGATCTCCATCATAGCGTCATACGCGCTGATAGAAATGTCTTCCACCAGCGCGGGAGTGGCGCGACCCGTGCGCAACCCTCCCAGTTCTTTTTGGAGATGGTCAATAACCGATTCAAACAATGGTTTTTTTGAACTCAAGAGCGAATGCATAGGGGAAAAGATTATTCTGTTGCTGAGGCTACGCCGATATATAACACTCCCGCATCTTCTGGGTCAACCAACATAGCTCGCGCAACGCGGGAGGAAGGAAATTTTTCCGTGTCCCAGGTTGTTCCCCCATCTGTGGTGCGGTAGAACGTCGCGTTCGATGTATAAAAAATCGTGGTCGGATCATCCACATCCATCCCCACCGCGCGAATGACGACTTGTCCTGGCGAGGTCAACAACGAAATCGCCTCCCACGTCGATCCAAAATCCACAGAGCGTGTGAGACCATAACCACTGGCAGCAATAACCACGCCTGAATCTTCCGACTGGATCAACTGGTAAACCGTGTCAGACTCTTTCAGATCGCTCAACCCTCCATCCACTTCCTCCCAGGTGTCTCCACCGTCCGTGGTTTTATAGATCCCGTTGGAGAACGTACTGACAAGCACTTGGCGCGAGTCTGTGTTATTAATGAGGAACGCGGAAATTTCCTCACCAGTTTTGAGCACCGTGCTCCAGGTTCGTCCGGAATCACTACTCTTGAGAACGTCCCCATTGGAAAGTCCAATCCACAGCGTGCGCGGATTATACCAATCCACCATGACCTGCACGACACTCACGCCGGTGCGGTTCTCGACATACACTTCGCCATCAAACGAACGCATGCAATCTTCCGTGGCATATAACCGCGAGCCTTTGGCCACGTAGACCTTACACACGTCCGTGGGATCCACATCGATTTTGTAAATCAACCCTTCCGCAAGTGCGGACGTGGTCGGCTGACGCCAAGAAGCACCCGCATCTTCCGAGTACAGCATGCCGCTCTCACGTGTGCCAATGTACAGGTACTCATTGTCTTGGGGATCCATCTCCATGTTGATAACGTCGGTGGTGGCGAGTGTGCCAATGCCGGCCGCGCTTGGTACCACAACCGCCTGACCCCACTCTTCTCCTGCGTTGAGTGTCTTAAAAACACCGCCGTCTGAACCTGAGCTGGAACTTCCTCCAAGACAACCGGCTCCGATGAACAGAAGAGTGAAAAAAATGACTGAAAGATTTTTCATAGTCGAGAACTATGCCAGAGCAATATGCTCGAGGCTCAAATGTGAATTGATGTGTGAAGGGATACCCGTGCGAACCTCTTGTAGACGAGAAAAAATAGATACCAGAGTTTGAGAAGACAACGAGGTCGCGAGTTGATCAAGTACATTGTCTGTAGGAAACACATGAAGGTCATGAAGTCCCAACTGACGCAGAAGCACGTCTCGTAGAACAAGCTCCCATTGATTGATCAAAAAACTAAGCGCTTCATCCTTTTCTGTTTCCGTTTTAGGGATCAACTCCATCATCTGGCGCAGACGCTCTGGAAGGCTCCCAAGAAAAAACGCGGTAGCTTGATGAAGTCCTGTTGTGAGTTCGGCTTGGTAACTACTCTCTTTTAAGAAACGAATGGCTCGCCCTGGACGACCTAGCGATTGCGCAACAGCCGCATGAGCATCGGCCTTAGTGAATCCCATCTTGAGGAGTCCATCAATGATCTCCTCCCGCGACACAATGCCGAACCGCAGAATCTGACAGCGAGACACGATCGTCGCGGGAAGATCCTCTATGCCACCCGCTCGTAAAAGAAAGAGAACCTTTCCTTTGGGTTCCTCCAAGGTTTTCAAGAGCGCGTTCACGGCTCCCATGGAAAGCGCCTTTGTTTCTTCAATGAACACCACCTTCCAACCCTGCGACCAAGAGGTAAGCCCCAGACGTACATTGAGCTCACGCACCTGTTCAATGCTTATCTGTGACTTCCGCTTTCCGGTTTTCTCATCCACAAGACGCTCCAGGGTCAAAAAATCTGGATGTGTGCTGGAACCTAAAAGCAACTTCACCAGTTGATGAACCACCAAAGTCTTTCCAACACCTTCAGGACCCACAAACAAAATGGCATGCGGGAGCGTCTCCCTCGCGATCATTCTTGAAAGAACCTCCTGAATTTTTGCATGTCCAATGAGGCCTGAAAAAGGCATAGGCAAACATTATTATAGCATGACTTCATTGTAGTCTGTGTCATCCCGACCGAGGCCGTTCTACGGCCGAGCGGAGGGATCTCGAATGAATAGACTCGAGATCCCTCGGCTCACTTCGCTCGCTCGGGACGACATGTTTAGTTTACCTGTGTTAACAGAAGCTTGATTCAGGAATTATACTAAAATTAGCTAATTTGCTAGACTATTCTCTCATGCGAGTCTTGACAAAGTTGACAAAAAATGATATAGTGTGGCTATCAAGATTACCGATAGATCACTACAACTAAACACTTTCTGGGGAGAGAGTCCGTAGCGACCACGGTAATAGGTCGAAGTAGTAGGTAGATTAAGGTTCGCCTTAATTCCTACTAAGCCGGTTGTTGTTTGTATCACTCCCTCCACAGGAACGATGCAAATAGCAACCGGCTTTTTCATATCTTCAACCTCATGGAGGAGAGAGTTAAACCGTCCCATCAACACTTCGGTCGAGATAGGCGGAGGAGATCAAGTGGCTTGACTCGGTCTGAGCTTGTCGAAGACTGACTCGATCCACACACCCGATCTCCACGGCACACACTCGGGGCTTGCCCCAGTCACTGCGCCACCAACCCCTCCAGGAGATTGAAGAGATGACTCCGGCACAGGAACTCGGAGGAGAGAGAAATGGAATACCAAATGGCTCGACTCGGCTTGTCTGACTCGAACCATATGCCCGGTACTCCCGGTTTTACACCAGACTTCGGTCGGTCACTGAAACCATTCTTCTCCGAATTCCTGAGTCGGATTCCAAATTCGACAAAGGCAGTTCACCTTCCTTCCCCGCTCGTCACGGGGATCCCAAAAAACAACTTGCCCCCTTTGTGGGGCATCTGGAGGTGCGGGCTCGCCATAGCCTGCACAAGACGAACTCCAGAACCCCACGTCCGCCTCACAGCGGAAAGGAGCACCCCATGGCCATCAAGACCCGTGAAACTGTTGCCCACGCGACCATCCGCCGCCAGCCCCGCCGCGAGCCCGTGCGCCGCCCCCCGACGCAGTCCACGCTCTCGATCGCCGCGTACGCGCTGGCGGACGAGATGGGTGGGCGTGACCTCCCGGTCGAGGAGCGCGACGAGGCCGCCGCCAAGATCTACAACTTCGCGGCCAAGTCGGTCGCGACGGCGTGGAGCCTGGTGGACTCGGCGGTCATGGCGATCCGTTGCCGCCAGGGGCGCCGCAAGGTGTCCGGGGTGCGCGA